>CAZXBE010000078.1:0-9054 GCA_964638565.1 uncultured Chitinophagaceae bacterium | reverse complement strand
TAACGATGGCTTTAAGCCTTCTATTTCTTTGTATAGCATCTCTCAATTTAATACTTTTTGAAACATTTATACTATTCCGAAGAGGTCTATTTTTAAGTTTAGAAGAAGAAGAAAAAATAATGGAAAGTGTTCGTTCAAAAGCTTTACAAGGAAAAATACTTACCGCAAAAGATATTATTTGTGCACTAGAAAAAAACCTAAAGAAAAAAGTGTCAGATGATTATGTATGGGATTTATTATAGAGATATACTTTAAGAATAAATAAATGGTCTAATTTATAAATCACTTTCGTATAAAAAATAAACTGTAAAATTTATGTTCTTTCGGACTCTGTATGTTTGTCGGAATTTCTTAAAGAACCTTATTAGCAATACAAGTATTTGAAAACAAAAGTTCCTAAAATAAATAATGAAAATATACACAAGAGCCTCTATAAAGTTTATTTACAGATTAAGAAACAAGAATTTTCCGAAGGTAGCTGTTAATTTAAATTGTACATTACGGGTTATCAGCACAATTCTATTTTCTCTACTCTTTTTGCATGTCTTCCACCCTCAAAAGAGGTGTGCAAAAATATTTCTATCATCTGTTGTGCCATAGCTATATCCACAAATCGAGCAGGTATGCAAATAATATTAGCATTATTGTGTTGGCGAGCAAGTTGTGCAATGTCGCCTGTCCAACATAACGCAGCCCGTACATTGGGATGTTTATTTGCTGCAATAGCTACGCCATTACCGCTTCCACAAATTAAAATACCAAAACTGGCTTCATTATTTTCTACTGCGTTGGCCACAGGATGAGCAAAGTCGGGATAATCAACAGATGTGGTATTGAACGTTCCAAAGTCTTTTACCGCAAGAGCTTGTTGCGTTAACCAATGAATGATATTCGTTTTATATTCATATCCTGCGTGATCAGCTCCTATAAAAATGGGTTTCATATGTTGTTGTACGAGGTTCATTGATTATTTCTTTTCTAGTGCTTGATCTATTAAATAAATAATGGCATTGTGATGTGCTTTTGTTTCTTCATTTATACCAACAAAAGTATTCATCCTATTTTTAATTTTTTTGAGTGTATACAATGTAGCTGCTCTAGCTATATTATCATAGAATCTCATACCATTAATTAGCATTTTCACCAATTCTGTTTGTATGTTTTGACGATAAATGTTTACAGATGTATTCTTTTCTGCATCAAATATGGATTTAGTAAGATCTGTTAAAACATCAGCAACACTATACGTATTGCCATATAAACGGCTATTAGTAATACGCTGCATAGTAACAGGATGCAGTATATGCAATAATGCTGCAGTTTGTAGGTTAATATAGATGTTAGTTAATTTAGGATCTTCTGTATTTCTAGAAAAATTATAGCCTCGTCGTTGCGGTTGTAAGTATTGAAATACTTGTTCATCTCCTTTAAATACATCTGGTGCAAATACATATTTAGCAAGCATTTGCATAGCTTTTTTTTGTGTGGCTAACGGTACGGCAGTATAGGGTTTATTTGGAGTGTGTTGTTCAGGAAAAGAGCGATCAACATATACTCCGCCAATAAACCGGCTTATAGTATTAATCATATTTTCACGCTGATAATGCAATCTAAAATAAGCGCTTCTTAGCGCTGCATAACTTTGTCCTTTTTTAATATACTTATCTTTTAATTTACTTATTATTTGGTTAACTAATTGAAAGCGTTCCTCAGCATAGGCAATAGGGTCATTCGTTAAATCATTAACATTTACACGAGGGTCAATAGCTTTGCCAGGGTTACGCATATCATCAGCATCATTACCAAATGCTAATTGTGGGTTGTTACTGCGTCTTAATAAAGCATCTAACATATTTTTTTCTGCAACATCATTTGCTGCAGGGGTATAGCCATATTGAATAGCCCAAATATCGTAAGGGCCAACTTTTGTTGTGTAATAATCCCCTTGTTTAGATTTGTCTAATGCAACATTGATGGCTGGATAATCCATCACTGATCCTATTAAACCGTACTTGTGTGTTAAAGTGGTGTCATTTATTTGAGCTGGACTCCATAAGTTACTACTTTTCATATTATGCATTAGTCCAAGTGTATGGCCCATTTCATGCAAAACCAATTGATATAGGTATTGATTGTGTATTTGTGCTATTTTTTCTTGATTGTTTTCATTATTCTGTTCATCATTGTTTATGTCTATAGTGGTTAATCCCATGGTTAATTGATTTTTTAATTCAATGCTTGCACTACACAACGGATTGTTACTAAAAAATCTATCCAATTGATTGCTTTGTTGCAATTGATTTTCAGCAGTATTAAATAATTCTTGATATATGTTACCGCTACCCCATTCTATAGTAATATCAGTGCCTAATATTTGGCCTGTACGAGGATTTACAAACATTGGCCCATAACCTGCATAAAGTGGGTTGGCAGAAGAAACCCATCGTATTACATTATAGCGTATATCAGTAGGATCCCAGGTAGCTGTATCAGGCATTATTTTCATTTGAATAGCATTTTTAAATCCTGCTTTTTCAAAAGCTTCATTCCATTTTAAGCCAGCTTCTTTTATAATTTCTCTATATTCATAAGGAGTAGTATTTTCTACCCAGTATACAATAGGTTCTTCTGGCTCACTTAAAGCTGCAGAAGGGTCTTTCTTTTTTAAATACCATCGACTAATTATATCTTTATATGGGGTAGGGCTTATAGAAGTTTTATCTGTTATTTGTGTAGTATAATATCCTATTCTTGGATCATCAAAACGAGGCTTAAAATCATTTTGCGGCATTTCTAATAAACTATGTTGTATTTGTATTCTGTTGTAGCGAGCATCTGTAATATCTTCTCCGCCTGAATTATAGGGCGTTGGATTATCGTAAGCCAAGTCTACTATAATATCTGTATTGTTGGGATAGGAACGAATTTTACTATATTTTGATTTAGCACTGTTAAAAAACCCCAAATTAAATACAGCCGTAGGTGGTACGTTTAATGAATTTAGTGGTTTTACAGGATCTAATTTTTCGCTCAAAAAAAGCGGATCTACAGGCATTAAATATCCTGCACTATCCTCCGTAATTGGTTTATCAGAAAAGAATATCGTTTCAGGAATATCCACTTCTGCTGTTTTACTAATTGGATTGCTTTTATCATAATAAAAACGGGTATTTACTTGAGCAAACTCTAGTTTATCAAACGCTTTTTGAATTTTAAAAACAAAATTGGTACGATATACACTTTGATGTAACCACAATGCAGTAGGCCCATTAATAGAAAAACTTTGATAGATATATTCTTTATTCAATTGATTTCTACGAATATACATTTGCACACTACCTGTAATAGTATCTTGATATAGTGTAAAAAGCCCATCTATTTTGCGGTATGATTTTACTTTATCCCAAATAGGACTAGGTTTATTATTAACCGATATAACCATATCGATTACTTTATTTTTGCTTTGTGCAAATGTTAATTGTATTAATGAAATAAGTGCAAGGAGCACGACATATTTTTTCATATATTCTTAAGTATTATGCAAGCTTTTTATATACACGTTTAGATATTATAATGCTAATTTCATATAGCACTATTAATGGCAGTGCAACAATAGTTTGACTCATCCAATCCGGAGAGGGTGTTATAATAGCGGCAACAATTAAAATAACGATGTACGCATACTTACGATACGTTTTTAAAAACGTTGGTGTAAGAATGCCGATTTTAGTAAGCACAAAAGAAACCACAGGTAGTTCAAAAGCAACCCCAGTACCCAAAATAATATTCATTAAATTATCAATATAATCGGCTAAGGTTGGCCTTGTTGTTATGATGTGTTTTGTTCCTAATGTAAAATTGGCTAAAAAGCTAAACGTAAAAGGCGCCAATAAAAAATAGCCGAAAGCTGCTCCACAAAAGAAAAAGAAGGATACCCAAAAAATAGCTCCTCGAGTATTTTTTATTTCTTTAAAACTTAAGGCTGGTTTTATAAAACGCCAAAATTCCCAACATATATAAGGAAAAGCTATAATAAATGCAATTACAACGGCAATACTGATACTTGAAACAAATTGCGTGCTATATGCTGTGGTTTGCATATTAACATCAACAGGGGATATGCATAATGCATCCCCCATATTCAATCTATGACTTACATTACACAAACCCGTATACGTAATAAAATCTTTTGAAATAGGCGCAGTAATGATCATATCAAAAATCCAATCAATATAGATATATACGCCGATAGCCAATACGGATATAGCTATTACTGATCGAATAATATGCCAACGCAAAGCCTCTAAGTGATCTACAAAACTCATTTCAGTTTTGCTATCTTTTGACTTATTTCTATGTAAAAAAGGAAAGGCCAAGAAAAATATATTACATGACTTAATAACTAAAAAACATCGCAAAGATAACGTAATGCAACAGGTTAAATAGTTGGATTTTTTAATTGATTTACGTTGTATTTTAAACCCCTTAAACGTAAAAAAGTATTGATATAAAAGCGACTTAAGTCTAATCCAAATAAAGAAAATCGATATTCTGTTTTTTACAATTAATTTTTATGTTTTACCTTTTAGCATAGGAACAAAGGCAAAATTATCAAGTACTTCCTCTGTAAATTCATTATCACTTATTTTATTAAGTCGTAGCATTTTTTGTACAATTCCTTCTCCTACTGGTATAACTAGAATTCCACCTATTTTTAGTTGTTCTTTTAATGCCTCTGGAATATATGGCGCCCCTGCCGTAACAATAATTTTATCAAAAGGTGCAAAGGAGGGTAATCCTGCAAAACCGTCTCCGTAAAAGAATTTTATGTTTGGGTATTTGTTCTTAAAATAAAAATTGAGTTGTGCGTCATACAATTTTTTTTGTCGCTCAATAGTATATACAACAGCAGCCATTTCAGCTAAAACGCATGCTTGATAAGCACTTCCGGTTCCCACCTCTAAAATTTTATCAAAAGGTTTAACATTTAATAATTGTGTTTGATAAGCAACGGTATATGGTTGCGAAATGGTTTGCCCTTCGGCAATAGGAAAAGCTCGATCTTCATATGCTTGCCCAACAAATGCAGAATCTAAAAAAAAATGTCGTGGTATATTTTCAATAACTCGTAAAACGGTGTTGTCCGTAATACCTTTTGCAACTAATAATTCTATTAGCTTTTTTCTTAATCCTTTGTGTCGATATGTATCTTCAAATTTGCGCATATTATTCAATTCTTATATATCATTTCTTTTAATTTTTTCCACTTAAACAAACAAATTGCTGTAATGGTTAACATTAGGAGTATATGATTCAATGTTGAAACACCACAATCTCTATTATATAGAGAACCTGAATATTCAGGCCAATGCCAGGGAAATACATTTTTGTGAATAGGAAGATTAAATTCTAAATATTTATTAAGTATAGCAGGGGCTAAATCAATTAAATCAGGAAATATAGATCCCCCAAAAGCAAAAACTATAATTAATTTATATGGTTTTTTTACTAAAAAGGTAAATATAATTACTATCAATAAGCCTGATATAAAATCTATTTTGGAGTTTATAGGATAACAATGAGGAATATAATCCAATATCCCATGCGAAAAGAATGCCATACTAAAAATTACAAACGTTATTGCTATTTTAAATTTTGCATTGGCATTTATTTTACTAGTATCTATTATTAAAGTTGTTATGCCTATTGCAGTTGCTATATGGAAAATCACATTCACTGTCTATTCAATAATTACTAAATAATAGTTTTTTTTACCTCTTTGTACTAATAAATATTTATTATTTAACAACTGATTTTTGTTTAATTTATAATCTATACTGTCTATTTTTTGTTTATTTAGCTGTACTCCACCACCTTGCACAGTTTTACGAGCTTCTCCCTTGCTAGGAAAAATTTTTGTTTCTGCTAAAAACGAGACAATATCAACGCCTTTTTCTAGTGCTATTTTGGAAAATGTAAAAGTAGGAACTCCCTCTAAAACGCTTAACAGTTGTTGTTCGTTTAATTGCTGTAACACTTCGGTTGTAGCATTACCGAACAGTATTTCTGAAGCTTGTACGGCAAAATCATAGTCGGCTTTGCTGTGTACAACACAAGTAAGCTCTTGTGCTAATTTTTTTTGTAATAATCGTTGATGAGGTGCTTGTAGATGATTTGTTATTAAAGCATCTATTTCATTTTTAGACAAAAACGTAAATATTTTAATCCATTTTTGAGCATCTTCATCTGCCGCATTTAACCAAAATTGGTAAAACTGATAGGGCGATGTTTTGTTAGCATCTAACCATACATTTCCACTTTCTGTTTTTCCAAACTTAGTTCCATCTGCTTTTGTAATTAATGGACAGGTAAAAGCAAAAGCTTCTCCACCCGCTTTTCTACGAATTAATTCTGTACCAGTAACAATATTTCCCCATTGGTCACTTCCACCCATCTGTAGTTTACATTTTTTTTCTTTATATAAATGATAAAAATCATATCCTTGAACCAATTGATAGGTAAATTCCGTGAAACTCATTCCCGTAGCACCTTCCAATCGTTTTTTTACACTGTCCTTAGCCAACATATAATTTACGGTAATGTGTTTACCTACATCTCGTATAAATTGTAGAAAAGAAAAATCTTTAAACCATCCATAGTTATTCTCAATTGTTGCTGCATTCCTAAGAGAAGTATTAAAATCTAAAAACTTTTCTAGTTGCTTTTGTATACCATTAAGATTCAACTGTAATGTTGTTTCATCTAATAAATTCCTTTCTTCTGATTTTCCCGAAGGATCTCCCACCATACCCGTAGCCCCACCTACTAAAGCAATAGGCTTGTGACCAGCTCGTTGTAAATGCACCAGTAGTAATATAGGAACCAAACTCCCTATATGTAAAGAATCAGCGGTAGGATCAAATCCAACATAACCGACTGTCATTTCTTTTTGCAACTGCTCTTCTGTTCCAGGCATAATATCTTGTATCATACCTCTCCAGCGTAGTTCTTCTATTAAATTCATGATTACAAATGTAATACAGAAATGATCTATTCTTTAAATTATTGAAAATTGAGCGTTGAATATTGATCCTTTAAGATGGAAGCTTCTAAATAAATATTCAATACCCAATTCTCAATGTTCAATACTCAGTAACTTCGTAGTTATGACTAAAATAGGAATCAACATAGCAACAGGAAGTTTGCAAAAAGATGAAATGATTGTAGGTATCGATTTGGGAACTACTAATAGCTTAGTGGCCATTATTCATCCAGAAAGTAAACAGGCTCTGGCTTTAAAAGAACATAATAGCGCCTCCTTAGTACCTTCTATTGTATATTTTGATGAAAACAATCAACCTATAGTAGGTGATGCAGATAAAATGCATCTTGTAACAGAACCAGAACGCACTATATTTTCTGCTAAGCGGTTAATGGGAAAATCTTTTAATGATATTAAAGAACATGCATCTTTTTTTTCGTATAAAATAATTGATAATAATTCCGAAGAATTAGTTAAAGTGCAGATAGGACAAAACTTTTATTCTCCTATTGAATTATCTTCTTTTATATTAAAAGAATTAAAGTATAGAGCAGAACATATTTTAAAAACACCTGTTTCAAAAGCGGTAATTACCGTTCCAGCCTATTTTAATGATGCACAACGCCAGGCAACTCGTGATGCTGGAAGGCTAGCCGGGCTTGATGTATTGCGCATTATTAATGAGCCTACAGCTGCTAGTTTAGCCTATGGCATTGGCTTACAAGTACATAAAACCAAAACCATTGCAGTATACGATTTAGGCGGTGGCACGTTTGATGTTTCTATTCTTAAAATAACCAATGGCGTGTTTGATGTATTATCTACCAATGGAGATACTTATTTAGGAGGCGATGATTTTGATCAAGCCATTGTTAATTATTGGAAAACATTATTAAATAATAGTAATGATCATATGCAAAAAAATGCGACATTGTTGCAAAAATTTCGATTGGCAGCAGAGGCTGCGAAGAAAGCATTATCCACAAATAATAGTTATACAACCGATATAGCTGGAACTACCGTTTCTATTACCAAACAGCAATTTGAACAACTCATTCAACCTTTTATTAAAAAAACGATTGATTGTTGTAAACAAGCGCTTAAAGATGCGCAATTATCAACAACAGATATTGATTCTATAATAATGGTTGGGGGATCAACCCGTATACCTGTTGTAAAACAAGCAGTAAGCGCATTTTTTGGCAAACCTGTAAATGATACAGTTAATCCTGATGAAGTAGTAGCCTTAGGTGCTGCTATACAGGCCGATGTTTTAGCCGGCAATAATAAAGATCTATTGTTACTAGATATTACACCCTTAAGTTTAGGTATTGAAACAATGGGTGGATTAATGGAGATATTAATACCTCGTAATTCGAAAATACCGACTAAATCAAGCAAGCAATATACTACACAAAAAGATGGACAATCGGGTATGCGTATTAGCGTATATCAAGGAGAAAGAGATTTAGTACAAGATAATCGCAAGCTTGCCGAGTTTAATTTGACCGGTATTCCACCAATGCTTGCCGGATTACCTAAAATAGAAATATCATTTTTAATTAATGCGGATGGCATTTTAATGGTTTATGCAAAAGAATTACGAAGTGGTATTGAACAACATATTGAAGTAAAGCCACAATATGGATTAACAGATGAGCAGGTAGAGCGTATGTTATTAGAATCTATTACACATGCTAAAGATGATATACAAACTCGGGCTTTAGTAGAGGCTAAAACCGAAGGACAACAATTGTTGGAGACTACTGAAAAATTTATTCAAAAAAATATAAGTGCACTTACTAAAATAGAATTAGAGCAAACCGATGAAGCAATGCAATCTTTACAATTAGCCTTAACTATGGATAATAAAAATTTAATTCAAGAAAGAATTGAAGCTTTAAATGAAATATCTAAACCTTATGCAGAGCGGCTTATGGACCAAGGTATACAAATAACGTTGAAAGGGAAATCAATTGATGAATGAAAAATGACATTTAATTCTCTGCTGC
>CAZXBE010000077.1:0-9055 GCA_964638565.1 uncultured Chitinophagaceae bacterium | reverse complement strand
AATTCTAAAACACAGTACTCCATTGGGGAAGGTTGGTATTTAAAAAATATAGAGAAAGATAAATCACTTAATGCTTGGGCTGCTACCGTAAATAAAAAAGGGCAATCTCTTAATGATATTTTACGCAGTGTTTTTGATAACCTCTATACAGCAGGTAATGCTTATATAGAAATTATTAGAGGGAAATTTGGTTCGAGCAAATTTGTAAAAGTATATCTGAACTCCTTTTTGGATTGCAGGCTTTCCATGTTAGAAGATAATGATACGCCTATATCTATTTTTAAATCTCCGGAGTTTAGAAAAAAAGGAGTGTGGAATATGAGCTCTGATGATTTTGTAGAACTTCCTTTATATACCGGAAGTAGTATTGGTAAAGAATGGTTTAAAGATAGTAAAGGAAATGAGCATACCATTATTCATTTAAAAAATGAAATCAGTGGCTATGATTATTATGGTATGCCTTCTTCAGTATCATCATTGCCGCAGCAAATCTTAGAATATAAAGCTGCCAGATATAATATCGACAACTTTGATAACAACTTAGTTATTGGTGGCGTGATTGTATTACAAGGCAATCTTACTACCGATGAAGCGGATAAACTGGGTAATAAAATTATTCAACAACATGCAGGCGATGGTAAAAGAGGAAGATATGTGATACTCACCAGCGAAGCAGGTATTGAAAATTCTAAAGTAATTCCTTTTGAAAAACAGCGTGATGGAGATTTTATAGAGTTTGATAAACGCATAGAAGAAAAAATTATTAGTGCGAACAACTGGGATGCATTCCTTGCAGGGATACATCGACAAAGCAGTTTGGGTAGTGGAGGCAGTGCCTATATCCGCTCTATTTTCAGTATTAAAAATGCTACGGTAATTCAGCCGATACAAGCCTACGTGATTGAAAAATTTCTAAATCCTTTAATACAAATCTGTGATAGCTGGATGGGTACAAAATGGAGTGAACATGAAGTAGGGATTAAACCTGTTACACCCATTTCTTTTTTAGGGGATATTGATGTGAATGCTATTATTACTAAAAATGAAGGACGCAGTGTAATTGGCTTAACGGCTTTAGATCAAGTAGAAGGCAGCAGCTTTATCAAGCAGCAAACTAAAAATAGTGTTGAACAGCCAGCTATAAATAATGAATAAACATGTACGCCATTAACCGTTTAAATAGACCAGTATTAATCACACCTGATGAGGTGCTATTTCATGCAGCTACCGATCACAGCGTAGATGCAAGGCAGCTATTACAAAATATCATTATTGCAGAAGAAAGAATTATTGTACAATCAATCAGCAATAGTTTTTATGAAGAGCTTATAGGGTTAAAAAATAAAACGGTAAATATTATTAATCAAGCAATGATTTTAAATGAGATTAATAACTCACTTATTGCAGCCGGTAAAAAACCCATTACTAAAACTGAACTACCTATAGGAACAATAATCAACGCTATTGAATGGGTTAACAATAATGATTATATAGAACTCTGGAACCGGTTTTTATGGAAGCTAACAGCAGAGGCTGTAGATATGATGACAACCGTTCCCAGCTGGCTTAGACATACCGCACAAGGACAACAAAAAAATAATCCGGAAGTCATTGGAGGTAATGGGCAGAACGCTGTTACAGGAGATAGAAAGGATATCCAATTTAAAATAGATATTCAAATGCAAGAGCGCATTGATCCACTTATAGCTCGTATGCAACAATGGATTTGTGAGCGAAAAGAGAAGTTTCCAAAGTATACACATAAATGCACTTGTGATAACACAGATGGAATAAGCGTACTGAGAAAAACAGATTGGGTATTTAATGCTTACGATAGCAATAATAAAGACAGTGATTGTATAATGAATAATATAATATAGTGAATAAGATAAAACGTATAGTAGAAGGTTGGTCAAAGAAACTGCATTTAACTTCTATCAGTGAAGAACAAAAAGGACTGGCTTTACAACGGATGAATATTTGTATGCGCTGTAGGCATGCAAAAGAACAGTGGATGACTAAATTAATTGATGGTATACTTAAAAACGATGAGTTGGGAAGTGGTATAGGCTGTGGAATCTGTGGCTGTCCCTTGCAAGCTAAAGTATTAGTAAGCGAAGAAAAATGTCCGATCGATAAATGGTAAACGGCCCCCTCTATCTCCCCCCAAAGGAGGAGGATAAGAAGGCCTCTGTAAAGGTAGATAACTATGCAAATTGAACAACATTTAAATAATAAAATTTTGTTTTTGAATGAAATAAAGGAGGCTTAGTATGAAAACTTTTGATTTAAATATATGCGTATGTGATGATAGCAACTTAAGCTTTGCATTAATCGATGTAGATGGAGGGGTTATTGTTACAGAAACAGCTGAACTTATGTATTATCAATAATTCATTTAAAATTCGTAATTCTTAATTTTTAATTCTTAATTCAAAAATAACCTATGGGAAAGAAAATTAATCAACTACCGGTAGCAGAAACCTTATTATCTACTAACCTCTGTATTATAGGAGACCCGGTAGATGGGAAAATGTATAAACTCAGTTTGAAACAACTTAGAGATTTTATTAAACGTTTATTTGATCCTTCTACGGTGGATATTACTAAAATAAATGATGTGCATGCTTTTGGTGATGGGTGTATTTATGGTTTAGACCCTAAACCAGATACCGATGGCTTTATACAACATTTTTGTAGAGAGTATAATAAAAAGATGTTCAATTATGGAGCAGGTGCTGCCGGTATATATCAAGTTATCAGTACTGCCTTTGAAAAATTACCGCAAGTAAATAGTAATGTATTAACTATTGCTATGGCGGGAATTGTGGATGTAGCTTTAGCCGGTAATAATATTAAAACTTTTGAGAAAATAAAACAGGCTTACCGATCCTTAATTGCTAATCAGTTTTTAAAAACAGCCGTACCATTTAGTGATGCCAGTATTACTAAAACTGGTGTATGGAAAGTAACGAATTATCCTTCTTCTACTGTTGGAGGTAAAGCAGAGCATTTAGGTGGAAAAGGTATAGCTTCTACAGATAAAAGCGATAAAGCAGAATGGTCTTTTGTAGGAAACAATGTAGTGATTGGTTATATAGGTAGTGATGGTGACCCTATGCGTAAACAAGGAGATTTTACTATTTATATTGACGGAATAAATCATGGCTCTTACAATCAAAATGACTTATGGGATGGAATACCTAATATATCCTATGATAATCAAATAGGCCCTGCATGTATAGTTTTTACAGGACTTTCTTCTGGGCCGCATACGCTAACTATTGAAACGAATTCTACTGATCTAACCGTATTTGATTATGTAGGTACTATGCATGCTCCAGAGGATTGTTCACCAATTAATATTAGTGAAATTATTAAGCTAAATCCTAAAGGTTACACTATCATACCTCCTTACGATAAAGCAAGTGATGCTATCGTAGATAGAGCTAATACACATTTAAAAAGCGTTATTAAAGAATTTACTACAGCAGGTGCGTATCCCATAGCTCTTATGCCTACTAATAGTTTTGTAAATGTAGATACAGATTTTAGAATAACATATACAGAATGGAATAATGATGGACATCTGCATGCTTTTGAAGCATTGCAGAATATAATAAGATAAATTTACACATTTATGATTTTATTTCGCATTCTCTATTTAGAAATGTTATAAATTCAGATAGTTACCATAGTTATTTGGTATAGATTTACGCAATGCATACATTTGAATTTTAGGTGCCATTTTATCGCTAACTTTATTGCGTGAAATTTGACTCAAGAAATATTATAAATTTAAGAATACTTTCTAAAGTATTTTCACCACCTATATTTCAAAAAATAGTACGTGAAGAAGATTTTATTCCTTTTGAAAAAAAGATAACTAAATATTTCTTTGAAAATTCATGTAATAGTAATTTGGATATAATCAAAACTCTATATAAATTCTTGCAGAAGCAATATAGATGTGAATATATCTATAAAAATAACTTATTTATAAATATCATTGAAGAGCATGGATTAAAAGACACTTTAACTATTAATGAGCTAAAAGTAGGAATATCAAAAGCAGACTTAGTTTTATTAAATGGTTCAATAAGAATTTATGAAATTAAAACAGAGCTTGACGGTTTAAGTAAGTTATCTAAGCAATTAAACGACTATCAAAAATTTGCCAATAAAGTTTATATTGTTACCGATGAAAAATATGCAAAAAAGTTAATGTTGGAATATTGTGATACCAATATAGGTATTATTGTGTTCAATGATAAAAATAAGTTGGAAACGATAAAGGATTCTTGTGATAACTCTTCATTATTTGAGTTCGATACAATCTTTAAAATTTTGAGAAAACAAGAATATCTTGATTTAGTTGTTGACAACTTTGGTTTAATCCCACCAGTGTCGAATACAAAAATTTTTAAAACCTGTTATGAGATGCTTTCTACAATTGATATCATAGATTTTCAAAACCAAGTTTTAAATAAGTTAAAATCAAGAAAGTTAGCAGAACCAGAATTACTAAAATCATCAAAGACACCAATAGAGTTAAAACATATCTGCAATTCATTAGATTTTAGTAAACAGGAATATCAAAAACTATACAACTTCTTAGCAATTAAAAGCGTATGTACCAACCATATATAAGAGGAAAACAATTTGAACTAATAGGAATAAGAGAATTGATACCTGATATACTTCTTCCCAACAAACATAAAGTTTCGCCGATAATTGAACCGGTAAAAGACTCTTCTACATTAAAAAATACCATCGCTGGACTTGTTGCTAACGATATAAACTTTACCATCATTGCTAATCCGCAAGTTGGTACTTTTACTGATACAAATAACATATTAAATGCCTTAAAAAGTTGTATTGGCAATTATAAAAATTATCAAGTAGGAATTATTTTTCATAGCAGGCTTAATCATAAAAATCTTATTAGCATTTTACAGCAGCATGCTACTATTATTAATTCCTTAAGTATTATTCACAATGCTGCTTTTGATGATATTTCAGATATTCTTTCATTATATCTACAGCATTTTCTTATTAAGTATAATGTAATTAACCTTTCGTTAACCAGCAAAAGGTATTTTCGAAACTTTGATAAGCAAACTTTAATTGAATTTGATGATTACTTCAATGCTCAATCAAAGAATGCTAATTATTTACAAGTAGATGAAAGTAATTTTTCAGAAGAACATTTGTACTATAAAGAAGAAGGATTTAAAGGATTTTCAGATTATTTATCTATAGGAGAAGAATATTCTGAAAGTGGCTTTTTACCTTATGCTGTTGCTATACATTTATCTTACAATGATAAAACAACTAATAAAGTAAAAATAAAACACTTTGTTTCTAACTCAAATGATGACACATCAGACATTGCGGGGAAATTTGAAGAAGCATTAAATAAGCTAATTGCGTGGTGTGATACTACAAGCTATAATTCTATAGCCATACCAATCTTTAGAGAATATCATAAGAACGGCCACTTTCCAGGTTTAGGAACCTTAAAAAAACTTTCCTTAATGAACCACATAGACTTGATCTTGAAATTAATTTAATATGAATTGTTGTATAAATTGTTTTGAGAGCAATTACATAAATAATGTTATTTTAAGGAATAAAATAAATGGTAATTG
Source organism: uncultured Chitinophagaceae bacterium (assembly GCA_964638565.1). Classification (GTDB taxonomy): domain Bacteria; phylum Bacteroidota; class Bacteroidia; order Chitinophagales; family Chitinophagaceae; genus CAYVXB01. The sequence continues at coordinate 3,404 of CAZXBE010000077.1, read as the reverse complement.
TGACTATTGCAAGTCTGAAAATGTTAGTATTTATGACTCATCAGAGCTAAATGTCTTTTTCAAAGGTATTATTGACTTATATGCAGTTGATAATCTTCAAGGTAGACCTTTGGAAGAACAAGTTGTTTCTGATTTTGATAGTAAAGTATTTTCTTTAAAGCTAATAAAGACTAATAATATAAAGCAACTTATTAATGATATAATTAAAGATGACATTGTATACTATCAGGATATTCTAAATAATCCGGTTCAGTTAAAATACCGTAATTCGGATGTTGAAGAAGTAATTATGAAGCCGTTATCTCTCTCTTGGGATAAATTTTCTGATGAAATAAAAACAGTAAATAGGTTTCATTTTGTAAATGCATTAGATTTAGAAAGACTAAAATCATTATTTAAGAACTTTGAAAAATCTATTCCAAAAGGAAAAAAATTTTATCGTGCAAGAATAAGTAATAATATTAAAGGCTATCCTATAGAAGAAATGGGAAACCCGCCCAATGATTTAGCTAAAAGCGGTAGGGCAAATCCCAATGGAATTTCTTATTTATATTTAGCTAATGATATAACAACAACTCTCTATGAAGCAAGGGCAAGTTTATTCGACTATGTTTCTGTAAGTGCTTTTCGTCTTGAAGAGAATATAAGTGTTGTAAACCTTAGCCGTTCAACCTATGATGTATTTTTGCTTGCAGAAAAAGAATTACTGGAAGAAGTATTGATACACAATCCATTTATAGATAAATTAGAACAGGAGCTTTCAAAACCAAGAAGAAAAAATGATAGTGAGTTAGATTATTTACCAACTCAATACTTATCTGAATTAATTAAATCAATGGGTTTTGACGGTATAGAATTTAAAAGTTCCTTATATTCAGAAGGGTATAATGTTGCTATTTTTTATCCTGATAAATTTAAATGTCTTGATGTAAACGTTTATAATATTGATAAAATACATCTTGAGTATAATAAATTATAAAAGGATAAATACCTAAAATAGGTATTGCTAATAGTTAATTTGGACAATACAAAAATATATAAAGCAGAGCTTGTTAAGAATAATATTAAACAAAAAGTAAAATCCATGTGGATTATTTAAGCAAAACTATTTTTCACTTGTTTTAATCTTTGATGTTGACGTTCTTTTTCTCCAACAGCATATATCAGTGTAGTTTTTGTATTCGTATGACTATTCATTTTTGAAGCATCTAATAAACTGAGTATATCGGTAGTTTCATCTGTGTTTGAATGCTTTAAAGAATATAAATCTGCATTTATTTCCAGCTTCTTTTTTACATGCATTTCCCATCGCCTGGTTACTTGTTCTCTTCTAATTTTATTATTTCCAGGACATAAATTTTTACTAAATAAATACTGATTGATATTACCTTCATTCATTACTTCTTGCCAGAGTGGTAAGGCTACATCCTTAATTGTTCTCCATACTTCATTATACTCCTTTCCTTTTTGTATAAGGCATTTATATTTTTGACCTTTTAAGTCTACCTCTTCTTTTTTTACGGATAAAAGTTCAGTAAGCCTTGCTCCTGAATGAAAGAAAATATGTACAAAACGCCAAAAGGTATAATGCTTTTGATGTAAATAATCATTTACTTTTTTACGTTCTTCAATTGTTAAAGTTTTTCTTATCCGTTTTACTGTTTTTTGTTTAGATATGTCTCTAATAGGATTATATTCTACAGCTTCGAGTTCTACCAGTTGTTTGTAAAGTACTCCAAGATATTTGCGATAGTGATTAAATTGATTACTACTCCAAGTAGGTTTTATTTTGCCACAATGATCAAGTAATAATCTGATGTGTTTTCTTTTTATTTCTTTAACAGGAATATGATCATACTTTAACTGGACAGCTGCTTTTTCAATATATTTAAGTACACTTTTAATATCAAGTAAAGTGCTTGGCTGACAGCTAAGTTTATCTAAGGCTTTATATAGAGATTTAATGAATGGGGTAGAGGGAGAGATTTCATAATCTATTTCTGTTGGAACTAATGTTTTTTCTGTTATAGGATTAAATCCTTTTTCTTTTAAAGTATATAATTCCGTTTCCATCATTTCCCGTACTACGTCCTGACGCTCTTCTAATACTTTTATTCTATTGATGCCATTTTTTATAATACATCTTTTGCCGTATTTATAACGCTTATCATGCTTAAAAGCAGGATCATAAAAGTAATATTGGATGTGCCAGATTTTTTTAATGGAGGCCTTTGGTTTATCCCAATTATTTGGATAAACAGAGATAGCGCTCATACTACACCCATTAGGTAATTTAATCATAATTGTAGTTTTTAGTAACGTTTTTAGCTACTGTTTTAAAAAACTACAGGGTGGAATTTTCCGTATAAGCTGCTAAGATACAATGTTGTATTGAATCTTAACTTAGTGGGAGCACACGGATTCGAACCGCGGACCCTCTGCTTGTAAGGCAGATGCTCTAAACCAGCTGAGCTATGCTCCCAATTTGGGATGCGAAGATAATTCTAAAAAGATATCTACCCAATTTTTTATCTTTTTTTTCTGTAAAAAATATTCTTAAGGTAAACCCTTTCTACCTTATACAATATGTATACATATACACTTAGGAAAAAAGTAGCTACCACTAAAGAAACAATATTTAGGCTATATACATCATTTGGAGGAGTAATTACCCATTTTACTATAGACCAATACAAACCATAAAAAAGCAAAGCTAACCCAAAAACAGAAGCTAATTTTTTTACTGCATATGGAATAGGATAATATTTTTTACCCCATTGATAACAAATAGCCATTTGCACACCGTAGCAAACCATTGTTGCAATAGCCGATCCATAATAACCTAATACTGGAATAAGAACAATGTTTAAAATAAAAGCTAATATGGCTGTAATGATAGTTATCCATGCACCTATTTTTGTTTGATTGGTCAGTTTAAACCAAACCGTCAAATTATAATAAACCCCTAAAAATATATTCGCAATTAGCAAAGGAACAACAGTAGACAACCCTTCCCAATAACTGAGGTTGCGTAAAAAATATTTCCATACATTTAAATACATCGCAACCGCTAAAAACATAATACTCAATAGCATTACAAAATATTTCATAATACGAGCATAAATTATTTTAGCATCAGCTTGATTAGCTTGTTGAAAAAAGAACGGCTCAGCACCTAATCGAAAAGCTTGTATAAACAAGGTAATTAAGATAGATAATTTATAACAATTACTATATACGCCAATAGCATGATTAACTTCATTAGTGTTCGTATGCGGTAGAAAATGTGGTAGAAAAAAAGCCCGGTCTAATGTTTCATTAACCATTCCTGCTAATCCTACAATTAATAAAGGCCAACTATACTGAAACATTTCTTTCCATAATACTATGTTTAATTTCCATTT
>CAZXBE010000076.1:0-9062 GCA_964638565.1 uncultured Chitinophagaceae bacterium | reverse complement strand
GGCAGGCTTTTTATGTATAGCTGCGGCAACACCACACTTATGTTCCTGAGCAGTGTAGCTTTGTTGCGTAGGATGGTTGTTGAGGGGATAGGTTTAGCTGGGCTTTTTGTATTGGATGTTGAAGTTTAGCAACAGGGGCTTTGGTTTTTTGCTTTTACCTTGTATTAAAGCCTATGCTTCACCCGAGTGAAGGATAGGCTTTAATAGCATAAGTATATGTTTGAAAGCAAAAAACAATGTGCCTGTTTGTAGCAAAGAGCATCGAATACAAAATGGTGATCATTAGTTGATATATGCACCTAACGATACATTGCCGGAGTTTCAATTGAAATGCGTTTCTCGTGAAAGTTATTCTTTTAGTTGATAGGTATGAGTTTTTTTAAAATGCCTTTATTATATTTTTCTTTGCGTATTACAATGCCTTTATCATTATAGTATTGCCACCAACCACTTTTACAGCCATCTTTATAATTGCCTTCTGCTATTAATATTCTACTATGATTGTAGTCTTTATAGTAGCCTGTACCATTTTTAAAATCGGCTTGATATAATATTTTTAATAATGAATCTGTTTCTTTGTAAAATAGGTCAAAATAGTAATTCAATAATAATCCATTTTTATATACTTCATATTTAAGGATAGTATTATTATTTGAATCTGGCGAATATTCATATCTCCACCAACCTTCTTTTTTACCATTAACTATATCGCCATAAATCAAGCGTTTATGTTTAATCCCATAGATTCTTGCTTTATCTTCATAAAGAATTGAATAATGTCCATTCTTACATATAGCTCCTGTTTCTTTATCATAACAAATACTATTTTGGCAAGATTCGTCATACACTATATCACTACCATTTGCTACAATAATCTTTAAAGTATCTCTTGACTTTATTTGACCTATAGTAAGATTATAAAATAAAGAATAAATACTGATAAAAATAAATATACGGTGCATAAATTTATTGTGTAAACTTAGTATCTGCTTTCATATTCCACTGTAAATGGCTAAATAGATTTTTTTTTTGAGTTGCGTCTTTGGGATAATCCATAATATTAAAAGTATCTCCTTCTTTAAATCTATATTTATTAATACTGTATATCATTAATTCTTCTTGTTCTTGTTTTAATCCAGCAATACTTTTGTAGTAGCTACTCTTTAGGTTGATAGGTAAGAGTTTTTTTTAAGACGCCTTTATTGTATTTTTCTTTTCTGATTAGATAGCCTTTGTCATTATAGTATTTCCACCATTTATCTTTACAACCATCTTTATAATTTCCTTCTGCTATTACCTTACCATATCGGTTATAATCTTTGTAATAGCCCGTTCCATTTTTGAAATTCGTCTGATATAATATTTTTAACAAAGAGTCTGTCTCTTTATAAAATACACATATTTTTAGATTTTCTATGAATCCATTTTTATAAAATTCGTGCTTCGCTATTTTATTATTATTCGAATCAAACTTTAGGTAATCTAATACCCACCACCCTTCTTTTTTGCCAGATAATATAAGACCTGCAGACTCGTACAAAATACTATTATATATATCTTTCTTTTTACCATAAATAAAGAAGAATACATTGTTAGCTATAGAATCTTTACGTTTGTCATAGTAAATCGTATTTTGGCAATTTTTGTTATAAGATAGTTCATCCTCATCTATACTTTCTGTTATCGTATTATATTTATCTTTCAATTGCCCAAAAGACAAGCTATGATAAATTGCAAGCGTTAAACAAAAAAGAAGTAGTCGTCGACTCATATTCTATGTTTTCTGCAAGCTTATTTTGTAAATGCAGTATTTCTTTTCAGCATTACCCATTGTATATGATTAAACAAGCATTTTGTTTTACTGTTGTTATCATCATAATCCATAATATTATATGTTCCTCCTTGAGTAAACTTATACTTATTGATAGTACATATTTGAAGCACTTCTTGGATTATTGCTAATTGTTTTCTACATCCTTCTATTGCATCCTTATCTCTTTGTTGGTCTATATCTTTATCATCTACATATTTGATTCTTAACTCATCCCTTACATTACTAATATTTGAAACTTTCTTTTTTAATGCTTCCAACTCATTTGGCGCAGTATTCTTATCATTTATTTTTGTAATAGTTGAATTTAATTCTTTTTCTAAGTCTTCCATTTTTTCCTTATCCTCAGGCGTAACTTTAGTTTCATCGTAGTATTTTGCTCTAGTATTTTTTATTACCTTCTCATATAGCGCTTTATTTTTCCTGTAATCACTATATAACCCTTCACATTCCTCTTCTTCCTCCTTACCCTTACTAAACACATGGTGTAGGCCAAGCAGATGGCCTAATTCATGTGCATAAGCATAATTATCGGTTAATCGGTTACCAAATATAATAATGTTGTTATAATCTACTGGTATAGGTTTGCTTTCGCCACCGGTAGTATATCGAGATAATTTTTCCTCTTTAGTCACAAATAATAGTACGCCATTAAATGCTTGTTGTTGCTCAGCTGCTGCATATTTTTTTCTGTATTGTTGTTCAAGCTGGGTAATTAGTGTATCTTCTATATCTACTTTGTCTTTAAATTTCATTGTTCCGTCTTCTTTTTGCATATAATCTTTCCACTCGGCTGCTGTAGCGTCAAAGTTGAGGTAGTATAATGGAAGTTTATTGTTCTCTTTTTCTATAACAGCTTGTATGTTGGCTTGGTTTAATGAGTTTTCGTTTAGGTATTTTTCTAATTTACCTACATCTATAGTGCTTAGCATTAGGCGAGCATAGCTATCGGCATCTTTAGCATCAGAAGGTTTTTCTAGTAGAGCTACCATACGTATATGTATGGTAGTGGTTTGGGTATTGTCTACCATTACTAAGCCACCTATTACTTTTTCATCCTTATCTTTTATAATAAGTGTTCCAGTAGAAGAAGCTTGTTTGCAATGTATGGCAAGGGTAACTTTTTTATCTTTTTTTATTCCTTCTAACGAATCTTTTACTTGCAGTTCGTAATTTTCTGGTGCTTTTATAGTTAAAGCATTGGATTCTCTATCTTGTTCTTCTTTTTTATACGGTAGTACTTGAATATCTAGTGTAAGTTTAATAGTTTGCCCTGCTTTCATAGAAAGATAAGGCATGCGATAGTCCATATCTTTTACTTCTACTAACTGTTCATAATCTAATTTTATTTTTTCTATTTTTTGTTCTTCGCTCAAATTGGTTATGAATTTGCCACTTTCAGCATCAAAGTATTTTTCTAAACTGCTAATTGGCGTACCTTGTACATGGGTGTATTTTTTTTGTTCAACATTATATTCTAACCAATCAAAACCAAAAGAACCATCAAACTTGTCTACTTTTTTTTCTTTCAGTTTAATAAAAGCTATAATTGGTATTAAAGGTGGTTTTGCTTCTTGCTCATATATATCGTATCTGTCAGGACCTGTTTTTTTAGCATAATCGGACCCCCTAAGAGAAAGTTCTTTTAGTGCGTTAATTTGGATACTCATGCGTATAAATTTAAGTTTTCTTGAGCTGCAATGGTTATTTTTTCACCTGTTTTTTTTAAGGCTTTATTGCCTATAAGGGCTGTACTATCTGCTTGGGCTAAAAGTTTATTGCCGCCTTCTGCTCGTATGCTTTTAGCTTGTATAGTTATATTTTTCCCGGAACGGACGTTTAGCGTTTCTATATCTATAGTGGTGTTTTTGCTGTTAAACTGTATATCGTTGGCTTGTAATTGTAGGTTTTTGCTGGTAATATGGATGTATCCTTCTTGGCTTTGTATATGTATGCTGCTGCCGTTTGCATCTTGTATGGTAAGGCCTCTAGTCTCTAACTGATCATCAAATATTATTTTGTGTTGTTTGGGAGTGCTAATAATTCTTTTGCTGTTGTTAAGATTGTCTGCTGCATGGGTGTTTTTGCCATGGGGCATGGAGCGAGATATGTATGGAAAACAGGTTAGTCCGTATAAATGATCTATTAGTACCAAACTGCCTTTAACGGGTAAAAAATAAAATCCTCCATTGCGGCTGTGAATATCGGGTTGTGCTACCGGTAGCCAGGCATAGTATTTGGTATAGGTAGTTCCATGTGGGCATACTTTCATTTCTCCTTTGGCATTAGGACCATCTACTACGTACGCTAAACGAGGAGCTACTTTGGGTATTTTTATGGTGTTGGGATTGTATGGAAAAGCTTCTGGCGTATTGAGTATGGCTGTAAATGTATTGTTGTATAGTTTAGTGTGATTATTGAAGGTATGAGTGGTAGAGGTTATAATGTAGATGCCTCCATTGTCTACACTTACTAATGTGGCTGGACAAAGCAGGTGTTCTATACTCTCTCCTTGTATGGTATAGCTTTGGCTGCCTGCTATGGCTCTTTGAACTTTTAAATAGTGATCGATTTCTTCTTTATAAGCTGCATGTATAGGTATACACGCTGAAGCAATATTTTGCCGCATCCACTTGTCTGCATTTTGCATGTGATTGGCTGCATGGCTCCCATGTAAAACAGCGTTGGGGGTTTCCCAATTTGTTTGTTGATATAATTTATCTTGTGCTTCGGTATAGCTAAAAAAACTTTTTTGTGCTAGTGGTTTCCACTCATGATAAACTGTTTGGGTGGTTAGGTTTTTTCCTAAACAAAGTGTTATAGGTTTTTTTTCATCTAACCATTTTGGACGTCCAAAATAGAGTGTGTTTTGGTAGTAAAATAACCATTGGCCATAGGTATACGCAATATAGTTTAGAAAATCCATATTGCTTTGTTGGTATTGTGTAATGATAGGGTGAAAAATAGAAAGGCTTGGATTTTTTTTGATAGTTAGTTGACCTTGTGTACTTGATTCTATGTCCGATACAATATCACGTAAAGTTTGATTTTGATATATGCGATCGCAAGTGGTATTTAGCATATAGGTTTTGCTTTGACCCTTAATAGTGAGTATGGTTCTATTGGCTGCTGTTTGCTTGTAACCAGCATAGGTTATAATGCCTGTAAAATCGTTGCTGTCTGCACCTAAAGAAAAGCCTTTGTATAATTGTGTAACTATTTTTTTACCTATTAAGCTTTCAGGACGAGGTACTTGTTCTACTCCGGCATTAAGTAAACTTTCGGTAGGAATAGTAATTTCAAAATAGTGATGATCGTTAAAACTTTGCTGTAAAGTAAAAGTATGGTAATCGGACAGTTCTTTGCTATCAATATATATTTTACATCCATAAGGTTCTACAGTTTGTGTATTGCCTACGCTGCTGGCTAATTTGCTGATTATTTTTTGTATCATATAGAAATGATTGTATATATTTTTTTTATATGTTATTCTGTTTTTGAAAAATCGGCCTGACCTGAGCAGGTAAATTGTATTTTTCCGCCGCCAGCGCCACAGATACAAAAAGAATCGGTGGTGAGTTCTTTTAAATCGTTAACCGTAAATAAAGAAGTTTTTTGCCAACTGGTAGGGGCAGGTACACAAGGGCCTTGTAAGGCTGCACAAGCTCCAAAACTGGGTATGTTTACCATAGGGGCTATATCGAGTTCGGTAGCTTTGAGTTTGTTTTCTATGGTTGCAAATTGCTGGCTAGTTACGGTTAAGGGTACTGGCGCTGCACCTTGGGTGCACTGCATTAAGGCGTTTTCTACTATATGTTCGGGCATAAGTTTTTTTATTTAAATGTTTTAGATTGTACTTGCTTACCTTTATTGTAAAGAATTTCTGATTGTCTATCCCCATTTGTTTTGTAATATCTCCATACTCCCTGTGGTTTATTGTTATCGAAACAACCTTCATCAGCAAGCGTATGATCTTTATAGAAAGCTTTTTGGCAACCATTACCTTTTACAAAATTGCTCTCATAAAAAATAGTTCCACTGGTGTCGTATACTGTGTATTTGCCGTGTAAAATTCCTAGACGATAACTGATAGAGTAATCCAGCAAATTTTCATGTAAATATTTAGTTACCCATATAGCCTGTTTATATCCCTTTACAAAACGGCCGCTATCCATGCTGTACGGAGTTTCGTATGCTAAATCTCCATCTATTGAATTGGTATATGCCCATATAATAAAAATTCCTGAAATGGGTTTTTTTGTTTTGCTATCAAAAAAGCAATCTTTATTTTTTATTTCTTTAATATAATAATCGTTGCCATTTAAAATTCCAATGCCTTCGCATAGATGAGATATATTGCCCATTTGTGGTGGTGGAAGATCTTTTTTTTTAATAAGCTTTATTATCGTATCTATAGCTCTTTGTGCATCAACTTTATTTCCATATATTGACATAGACAATAGCAAAAGAATTGAAATTAAATAAAATCTCATAGATTTATGGGGTTTGTAAAACTTCTTTGCCATAATAAGCAACTACATCCGATCTCATTCTTATAGATTGTTGATATGTAAATACTATACGCTCAAGACCATAGTCCATAAAGTTTGCAGTATCGCTTTGCTTAAATCTAAAGCCATCTGCTTTAAAGCGAGCTAAAGCAATATCGGTTGTGGTTATTTTTTTGTTTATTGACTCATTAGTTCTATCAATATCTTGTATATTTTTCTTAGCTACATCAATATTTTCTCTGTTTTTTTTATTTTTCGCTTCTATTTGCTCATTGTTTTTTTCCAATGTTTTAATATTTTTTTTGGCAATTGCAGCATTACGAGGATCATTTAAGTGCTTCTTATTTTCTTCTATCTTTTTATTATTATCTTCAATCAACTTTCCATTACTTTTTATATACTCTTCATTCTTTTTGATATAATTTTCATTTCCGCTAAGCATATATCTAATTTTTAGATGTTTACTGCCCAATTTTTGCTTATCATATTTTGATAAGTAAAACTTTTTAATGCCAATATCTTTTACTACTATAAATCGAGTTGGTAAAAACTCTGTCAGTTCTGGTATAGTAGGAACAGTAATTTTTTGACTTAGAGCACTGGTAAAGGAACTAATGAATAGAATATTAATAATAAGGAACTTCATTTATAATTATTGTTTTGTTTTCCCGTAATATTTTGCAACATCGCTTTGCATCAATTTCCATTGCCATTGAAAAAATAACTTTTTGTCAAAGAGCTTTATCTATCAATATTTAAGGTATCCTTATTTATAATATCAGTTTCAAGCAAATATCCTTTTCGATAATATTCTATTTTTAATAAAGTGTCGTGTTTATAAAAAGGCGAGTCAATATTTTGATATTTAAAATATTTCCATATTCCATCTTTAAAACCATTTTTAAATTTGCCTATACTATAGTTATATTTTTCATATTTATTTTTTAATGTGTCTAATTGTTTTCGGGTATGGCTTTCGTTTCCAGTAATTAAATAAACGGTACCTTTAGTATTATTTCCTAGTTTCTTTTTAGAATCAAAAAATATATATGTGTTTCTCTCTATATCTTTTTTTTATTATTCTAATATATTTGGCAAATGTGTAAATAACAGGATCTGAGCATACAAAATCTTTTCTCTGTGCACTCGTGCTATTTAAGGCTAGGGAAAATAATAATATAAAGATGACAATGTTTTTCATTTTTGTTCAGCCTTTCCTTTTAAACCATAGTAATTTACAACATCAGTTTGCATGATTTCCCATTGCCATTGAAAAAATAACTTTTTGTCAAAGAGCTTTATCTATCAATATTTAAAGTATCCTTATCTATAATTTTTGCATTTAATAAATATTCCTTTTTGTAATATTCTGTTTTTAATAAAGTATCATGTTTATAGTGTAAAGAATCAATATTGTTGTATTTAAAGTATTTCCATAAACCATTTTTAAATCCATTAATAAATTTACCTACACTATAATCGTATTTCTCATAACGATTCTGTAAAGTGTCGAGTTGTTTTCGAGAATAATTTTCATTGCCATCGATTACATATGTAATATGCTTGCCACCATTCATTCGTTCCTTTGAACTCAAATATCGATAAATGTTTTTATTACCATATTTCTCAGTTTTTATTAAAAAGTTTAAAGTATAAATGACTGCTTCTGGAGTATCTGATTTCTCTTTTTTGGCTATTTTCTGCGCTTCTAAATCATTTGGAATAATAAAAGTTAAAACAAACGTGATTATAAGAAACTTCATATTTCTACTTTTTGAACTTTTCCATAATATTTTACAATATCTCTTTGCATAAGCTCCCATTGCCATTTACAAAATAAATGTCTATTAGTATGATCTTTAGTATAATCCATAAAATTTATCGTGCTTTCTTTCCCAAAACAGTATTTATTTTCCTTATAAACTTGTATAACATTCAAACATAATTTCGATTCAATCTTTTGATTATCAATTTCATTATCGAATTTTTTTACCACCTCTTTTCTTTCAGGACAATCGTATCCATTCTTAGCTTTATATTTATCGCAATCATCAATATATTTTTTTTGTCTTTCTTTATTAATACCAATTTTATTGTTAAGCTCGATTATTTTTTGTCTTTTCTCTTGCAGATCTTCCAAATCTTCTTTACTTCTATAAATATGTTCTAAACCAAGCAGGTGGCCTATTTCATGGGCATAAGAATCGGGGGCTTCAATATTAGAACCCAATATAATGGCTAAACGGCTGTCTAAGGGTACGGTTTTAGATTCCCCACCTTCTTCATCATCCGATTTTAAAGTGGTTATACATACTACTATTCCTTTAAAAGGCTTATTTTTTTCGTAAACATGCTTATAAAGTTCTAATACTCTATCGTAATACATTTCCTCATCAGTTTTATTTTTTAGTATGCCTTTTATAGGATCGTAGTAGCCTGCTTTTTGCCAAGTTTCTGTATTCAATACTAAAGGATGTAATGGTATGTTATTGTTTTTATCTCTTTCAATATTACATTGTATAAGCACTTGGTTAAGGGATTGGGTGTTTAAGTATTCTTCTAAGTTAAGTTTGTCTACCACTTGCTGTAGCTGAGCTAATTCTGCATCTTTATTGTTTTTTCTTACTAAAGCCACCAATCGTATAGGCAATTCATACACTTGTGTGGTGGATTCAAAAGTCTAACGCAACGGTTATGTTTTGTAAATTTAAAAATAATTT
>CAZXBE010000075.1:0-9074 GCA_964638565.1 uncultured Chitinophagaceae bacterium | reverse complement strand
ATGGTTTATTGTTGGTGCATACATATTTAATTACTTAAGCAACAAAACATCTTCTATTATTGAACAAAGGCCATATACATTTACCCCGAAGCAATTGTTGAATGATACTTTTCGGAGCATACAGTTATCCTTACGCAATGGTTTTTGGCAATTAGTATATGCTGTTGCACTGTTTCTGTTAGCACTGATACCTATTATTGGATGGATTGCCCCACTTATTGCATTAACCATTGAATGCTACTACTTTGGCTTTTCTATGCTAAGCTGTAGTTTAGAACGTAAACATGTATCCATATCTAACAGCATTGACTTTGTTCACAAACACAGAGGGCTTGCTATTGGTAATGGAATGATTTTTTACATCATGCACCTTGCTGTTATAATAGGTTGGTTTTTAGCGCCTGCTTATGCCGTTATTGCAGCCACATTAAGCTTACACGAACAAAAGAAAAATGCATAAAATATCTACAGCGCATCTGTATCTTATTCCCACGCCTTTACATGAGGGAGCTATATCTACCTTACCTACTTATGTAATAAATAGTATTAAACAGTGTGAGGTATGGTTTGTAGAAAATGAACGATCAGCACGTCGATTTCTTAAACAAGTTTGGAAAGAGATAATTATCGATCATTATAAATGGCACGTTATCCACAAAGCTGAGGCTGAGATAGCTCAACACTTTAAACAATACATAAAAGAAGGAAAAACGATTGGCCTATTGAGTGAAGCAGGGTGTCCGGGTATTGCAGATCCAGGTCAACATTTAGTATCTATTGCACAGGAAATGAATGCTATTATACATCCTTTAGTGGGACCAAGTTCTATACTATTAGCTTTAATGGCAAGCGGTATGAATGGGCAACAATTTCAATTTCATGGTTATTTACCTATTGATGCCGTAGAAAGAAAAAAGAAACTAAACGAATTAGAACAAGATTCAATTAAACGACATTGCACACAAATATTTATTGAAACACCTTATAGAAATAATGCTTTATTGAAAGATATTGTAAGCACTTGCCATTCCAATACTAAATTGTGTATAGCTGTTGCATTAACAAGTCCTACTGAAAGGGTTATAACAAAAACTATAGCACAATGGGAAGATGGTTTGCCTGATTTACATAAGGTACCTAGTATATTTTTAATTTCTAGTTAATCGATTATAACAATCAAGCAAAAGTCCTAAAAACTAAAAATATGTTTATTGTAATCTATTCTTTTCAAGTTAAAAAAGGTCGTGAAAATGATTTAAGAAAAAGTTGGACTGAGATGACCAAGTTAATAATAAAATACAAGGGGGCTCTTGGATTCAGATTACACCAGGCTGACAACAATTTATTCATTGCCTATGCTCAATGGCCTGATAAAGCTACTTGGGAAAATAAAACCAACCTAATGCCAAAAATTGCGAAAGAATATAGTCAATACATGACAGATTGTTGTACTAAAATCAAAACTGAATATACTATGAAAGTTGTAGAAGATTTATTAGTATTCTAGTTGAAGAAGGTTTGCAATATTTTTAATTTGATTACTGGTTAATTCACTATTCATTTCTATTATTTACAAAAAATCAAATTAATGTCAATGATAAAATACTAGACTCTGGTAAGTTTACTATAAACCATAAAAGCAAAGATCCATTTTTGGAGTAAGTTGATACAGTACATAAATTTGATGTTGGCAGTAATTTTTTAATACAATTCTTCATGAAAAAAATAAATTTACTATTTTTTGTATTTATCCGTGTGGCCTGTTACGCTCAAACTGTCTCAAAAGATAGTATTTCACTGACAATTTCACCCATAATTAATCAGAAAGATTTATTTAATAAAGAAATAATTACAACACTTAGAGATTTTTTATCAACAAAAGATAGTTCTTATAAAGAGAATAAGTATTGGTTAAAGTCAGATTTTGAAAAGTATATTTCTCCATATTCAGAACTTTTAGAAATAGAAAATGGAAGGCTAGGAAAGAATTTTTATAAACCATCTTTAATGGAAATAATTCCAACTGAAAGTGAAAATAAAAAAATTGTTAAGGTGGCGTTTATAGGATACAATAATGAAACGAAGGGTAATGTAATAAAAGCAATTTATAATATCGTTGCAATTAAGCAAAAAGACGGTGTTATTTTTAGCAAGTACTTGGATTATATAACTCGTGATTGGAAAGGAATTTCGGAAGGCAACATCATGTATAAGATTTCTCCATGCAAAACAGTAAATAATAAAGATATAATAAAACAAAAAAATGAAGTATCCGGTTTGTGCAAATTTTTAAACACAAAATCTATTCCGATAACATATTATTCTTGCAAAACACCTAAAGAAGTTTTTGAACTGAAGGGATTTGATTATAATCCAATGATGTATATTGACACATCCGGAGGTTTTGCTGAAGATAGAGATATGGTTATCTCAGGAAATAATTCTGAGTATTATATGCATGAAGTGGCACATATATACCTGAGGCACCTCTTTCCTTCAATTATATCTTTTTTTAATGAAGGCTTTGCAACTTTTACAGGAGGAAGTGGGAAATATGGTTATGTATGGCAAAGAATTAAGTTAAAGAACTATTTAGATAAAAATCCTGACTTTAAATTTGAAGAACATACAGATCCTTATGAACGATTATACTTTGAACATGAAACACCCATTCCATACGTATTTGGAGCATTGGTTTGTGAAAGAACATTAAGGTTATATGGGAAAGAAAAACTATTTAGCCTTTTCAGAAACGATAAAGACCTTTTTGATATATTAAAAACTGTTGGTTTATCTAAAGAAAATATAAATGAAGAATTACGAAAAGAAATAAAATTACCTCCAAAACAATACATTGATATTATGTGAGTAATTTAATCGCCTTTTACCTATTTGGGAGTTACGAAGCAAATCATTCAACTGAGAGCTTGCCGCTCTATTTTTTTATAGGATAAAAACCTATCAACATGCAAAAAGAAATTTCCATAAAACTGAAACCCCACGAGGTTTTAGACAACAGTGCTATTCATCAATGCCTCGCACTATGCTTGGATAAAAATGAAAATAATATTACAGGCTTTCATAAACTCAAACAAAGCATTGACGCCAGAAACAAGAAACAAGTATGGATCAATGTAACATTGAAAGTTTTTATTGATGAGCCTTATCAACAAAGAACTATTCAGCCTATACTTTTTAAAGATGTATGTAACGCGAAGAAAAAGGTTATCATTGTAGGCGCTGGTCCTGCAGGTTTATTTGCTGCACTACAATTAATAGAGTTAGGCATCAAGCCTATCATTATAGAAAGAGGGAAAGATGTACGAGCAAGAAGAAGAGATCTTGCCATCTTAAATAAAGAAGGCATCGTAAACCCTGAAAGTAATTATTGTTTTGGTGAAGGTGGTGCAGGCACCTACAGCGATGGAAAATTATATACACGCAGCAATAAACGAGGCGATATTAATAGAATACTTAATCTATTTGTTCAATTTGGTGCTGCAGAAAATATTTTGTACGAATCACATCCTCATATTGGCACCAACAAATTACCAAATATCATTATCAATATAAGAGAAACATTAATACAACATGGTGCAGAAGTATTATTTGAAAAAAAATTAACTGATTTTATTATTGAGCATAATACAGTAAAAGCTATACGAACTGCAGATGGAGACACACTTAAAGCAGATGCCATTATTCTTGCAACCGGACATAGCGCAAGAGACATATTTGAATTATTGCATTGCAACAATATTTTAATTGAACCAAAACCTTTTGCATTAGGTGTACGCATTGAACATCCACAAAGTATTATTGATGAAATGCAATACCATTGTACCATTCGCGATAATGCGCTGCCACCAGCTTCTTATAGTTTAGTGGATCAAATAAATAGTCGCGGAGTGTTTAGTTTTTGTATGTGTCCGGGTGGCATTATTGCACCCGCAGCTACGGATTCAAATGAAATAGTAGTAAACGGCTGGAGTCCAAGCAAAAGGAATAATCCTTTTGCTAACAGCGGTATAGTAGTAAGTGTGGAATTAAATGATGCATTAAAATATGTACATACTAGAAAAAATAATTCTTTTGATACACATTCTTCTCCGCTTGCCCTCCTATATTTTCAACAAATGATAGAACAAAATGCTTTCATTGCAGGTGGCGGAAAATTAGTCGCCCCTGCTTTACGTATGATTGATTTTTGCAGCGGAAAAATATCTTCTTCCTTACCCGATTGTTCTTATATACCTGGTATTATAACTGCAGATTTTAAAAATGTATTGCCTTCTTTTATTCATAAAAATTTGCAAGAAGGTTTAAAAGCTTTTGGTAAAAAAATGAAAGGCTATTATACTAATGAAGCAATTGTAGTAGCCACAGAAAGTAGAACATCTTCTCCTGTACGTATACCTAGAGATAGGAATACGTTACAACATCTACAAATAAAAAATTTATACCCTTGTGCAGAAGGCGCCGGTTATGCAGGAGGTATTGTAAGTGCCGCCATGGATGGCGAAAGAGTAGCTACTATGATTGCAGAAACAATTAACAACTAAGTTTATCATACATCAATTTGTATACTTTTATACCTGATCGTTTTATTGTATTTTTTGCAATGCTATAATCTCTTCAACATGCTGTCTATCATTACTCAATCGAGGTACTTTATGCTGACCACCCAATTTTCCTTTTTGCTTAAGCCATGTATTAAAAGTTCCTCTAGTTAAACTTGTAATGATAGGTAAACTTAACGCTATATTTTTATACCGCTTCGCTTCATAATCACTATTAATATTTTGTAATGCATTATCTAATTCAATAATAAATTGCTGTAAATCAGCAGGCTCTTTTTCAAATTCAATAAGCCATTCATGTGTACCATTGTGTACATCGCTAAAATAAATAGGCGCTGCAGTATAATCAGCTACAATAGCATCCGTATATGCACAAGCTATCGCAATAGCTTTATCCGCATTATCTACAATAACTTCTTCACCAAATGCATTTATAAAATGTTTTAAGCGACCACTTACTTTTATTTTAAAAGGATATAAGGAAATAAACTGAATAGTATCTCCCAATAAATAACGCCATAAGCCGCCATTAGTACTAATTACAGGAGCATAATTTTTGTACAGCTCTACATCTTTTAACCCAATTGTTTGCGGATGCTCTTTTCCATATTCCTCCATTGGCATAAATTCATAAAAAATACCATGCTGTAAAAAGAGCAGCATACCCTCATCCAAAGGATGAGCCTGTGCAGCAAAAAAACCTTCGCTTGCATTATATATTTCTAAATAATGAATAGGATGCCCTATTAGCTTTGCAAGCTGCTCTTTATAAGGTGTAAATGAAACGCCTCCGTGTATATACACCTCCAAATTAGGCCATACTTCATACAATGTTTTTTTACCTGTTTGTTTAAGAATATGTTTTATTAAAACAACCATCCAAGTAGGTACACCAGATATAGACGTTACATTTTCATGAACAGTAGATTCTGCCAATTTTTCAATTTTAGTTTCCCATTCATCTAACAGTGCAATAGACAACTCTGGAGTACGTAACCACTGACTATAGAAAGGTTCATTTTGCATGAGTATGGCACTTAAATCTCCGGCATATATATCTTCTGCCATATTCGTAATTTGATGGCTTCCTCCAATCACTAATCCTTTTCCCGTAAGTAAATCAGATGTAGGAAAATTATTGTAATATAAAGTAAGTACATCTTTAGCTGCTTTATAATGACAATCCTTTAAACTCTCTTCGCTAATAGGAATAAATTTGCTTTTATCACTTGTTGTACCGCTACTTTTTGCGAACCATTGTATAGGAGTATTCCATAATATATTTTCTTCGCCTTGCAACATACGCTCTATACAGGGCTTAACATCTTCATAAGTATGAATAGGAATTGCTTTTTTAAAGTCCCTAACATTAAACAATTTGTTGAAGCTATATTTTCTTCCAAAATGGGTGTATTGCGCAGCGGAAACTAAATCTTGTAAAACATCTCGTTGAGCTGCTATAGGATGTCCCACCCATTGGTCTATCTGCCAATAACGAAGGCGTGCAATACGTGATATGGCTGGGCTAATGAGCTTCATAATAATGGATAAGGATAGTTTATAGCAAGTAAATAACACAGTGTATCATATATTAATCTATTGAATATAAAAAATCATTTTAATCTTTATTATTAATTATCTAATACAACTACTTATCAATTCGATTAATTCAATCTTTAGACACTTGATCAATTAAACAAATACCCTTTTCGTTAATTACGACTACTTTCAACTTCCACATATTTTGACCAGCGCCTAATATTAGCTTTATTTCACTATGTGTATCATCTATTTTTTTAGTTTCTTTTATAGAAATATTTTTCCATTCTGGAAATAAATCTTGTGCTTGTAAAAATGGATCCGCATCTATTCCACCTTCATTAGCATATTGCTTTTTTATTTCATCCAACTTTCGCTTGGAAATATACTTTTTTAAATTATTATCTGTAGTAAAATTATAATTAAGTGCTGTATCTAAACTTTTAGATACATAATATGTATAAAAATCAATCACACATTTTTGCTCTTTTGTAGTATTATTTGCCATGTCTTTTTCTTGTTCAGGTTTTGGCTGAATTGTATCTTTCAATGGCAAAGATTTAGCTAAAGAATCTACACTACTTTGATCTTTAGCTTGTTGATCATTAGCATTACAAGCTACAATAGAAATAAAAAATAGAGATAAAATAAAAATTCGCATAGTAAATAGTTATTAAAAATAGTTATTTAGACATTAAATAATCTTTTCGCTTTAGTTCAAAATTTCTACCTAAATACAGGTTACGTACTTGTTCATCGCCTGCTAATTCTTCAGCCGTACCATGTTTAAAAATTTTTCCATCAATTAATAAATACGCTCTGTCACAAATAGAGAGTGTTTCATTTACATTGTGATCGGTTATCAATATTCCAATATTTCGATATTTGAGTTTAGCTACCACCATTTGAATATCCTCTACTGCAATAGGATCTACTCCAGCAAAAGGTTCATCTAATAAAATAAATTTTGGATCCACAGCTAATGCTCTTGCAATTTCTGTTCGACGACGTTCTCCCCCACTCAAAGAATCGCCATTATTTTTACGTACATGTTGCAAATTAAATTCATTCAATAGTGATTCGAGTTTTTCTTTACGCTGATGCTTGTTTATTTTTTTCATTTCAAGCACAGACATAATATTATTTTCAACACTCAACTTTCGGAAAACAGAAGCCTCTTGTGGTAAATACCCTATACCTAACTGAGCTCGCTTATACATAGGCAGTTTAGTAATGTCTGTTTCGTTCAAATAAACCTGCCCTTCATCTGGTTTAATAAGACCAACCACCATATAAAATGTAGTTGTTTTTCCTGCACCATTAGGACCTAACAAGCCAACAATTTCACCTTGTTTTACCTGAACAGATACTTGACTAACTACAGTGCGTCCACCATATGTTTTTTGTAATGCTTGAGTATGTATAGTAAGATTCAACGTATATCTATTTTTGGTAAAGATAGCAATACAAATGTACTAATGTAAAAATCCATCAATAAGAAAATCAAAGAAAAAATGCCCCGAATTATTCGCACATTTGCATATTCTCACATTAAAAAATTAAAAACATGCGTATAGGAATAGTATGTTATCCAACATTTGGAGGAAGCGGTGTATTAGCCACTGAACTGGGAAAGGCATTAGCAGAAAAAGATCATGCAGTACATTTTATTACCTACCAACAACCTGTACGTCTCAATACCTTTCACGCTAACATTTTTTATCATGAGGTAAGTGTACCTACTTACCCACTCTTTGACTATCCACCATATGAAATAGCCTTGGCAAGTACAATGGTAGACGTTATTTTAAATCAAAAATTGGATTTATTGCATGTACATTATGCTATACCTCATGCCTCTGCTGCCTATTTAGCTAAAAAAATTGTGGAAAAAGAAAATATACATATTCCTGTTATTACTACATTACACGGTACAGATATTACATTAGTAGGTAGAAATAGTACATACGCCCCTGTGGTAACTTTTTCTATCAACGAAAGCGATATTATAACAGCCGTATCAAAAAATTTGCGAGAAGAAACATATAAATTTTTCCAGATTAATAAAGAAATTGAGGTCGTTTATAATTTTGTGGATATTGCTCGGTTTCACAAAAAACCTATCGATGCTTTTCGAAAAGCTATTGCCCCCAATAACGAAAAAATTTTATTACATGCTTCTAATTTTAGAAAAATTAAACGAGTAGAAGACGTGATACATATTTTTCAGAAAGTACATCAACAACTTCCAAGTAAACTATTATTAGTAGGCGATGGGCCAGAGCGCCCCGCTATGGAACAATTAAGTAGAGAACTTGGATTATGTGATGATATACGCTTTTTGGGGAAGCAAGAACAAATGGAAGAAATACTAGCTATCTCAGACGTATTTTTGTTGACTTCTGATTACGAAAGTTTTGGGCTAGTAGCTTTAGAAGCCATGGCTGCTCGAGTACCTGTTATTTCATCAAATGCTGGCGGATTACCAGAAATAAATATACATGGGCAAACAGGTTTTTTAAGCCCTGTGGGAGACGTGGAAAGCATGAGCAAAAACGCCCTTACCTTATTGCAAAATGAATTATTACTGGAACAAATGCGGCATCATGCATTTATGCAAGCAAGTAGATTTGATATACAACACATTGTTCCACAATACGAAAATATATATATAAAATTGGTGAGATAGAAGTTAGGTTAAGTATATTATACGAAGTACAATATTTAAAATCTAAATAAGATTAGAGAAAGTGTAGCTAGAGAGGTATGTGGATGTAATGATTTTTCTGTTGTTATAGAGCAACAATAGCTAAAAAGATATTTAATCATAAATGCATGCTAAGTCCGTTAGTTATACGCAATCATTTTGGATTGGATTGACGCAATGCGTAAATTTGGGTGTTGGGCAAAATTTGCCACACACAAGAGTTACACACGAGGCTCATTTTGCTTCGC
>CAZXBE010000074.1:0-9075 GCA_964638565.1 uncultured Chitinophagaceae bacterium | reverse complement strand
CTCTTCAACGGAAGGAACAGATTTTAAAGCGTTATTGTAAGCTTGTCTATAAAAAGCTTCTCTCTCCGGAGGGGAAAGCTCAGCAGAGAGAGAAACTCCGGACGCATAATTAGGAGAATAATCCTCCTGTGCAGGAAAATAATCCTCCTGTGCAGGAAAATAATCCTCCTGCAAAGGGGCATACTGCTGAGAATAATTGGCAAGCATAGCAGTAGCAACAGGAACAACGGCGGAAAGCCCACCTGTAGCAACACCAGCAACAACAGGAGCAGCAGCAGCAACAACAGGAGCAGCGGCCTCCTTAACTGAATTAAACACTTTATTGCCAACCTTTTTTAAATTAGCAGGCTTTGCAGCAGTTGCTACCTTACTAACTTTCTTAACAGACTTTTTTACTTTACTTTTCAAACCCATAAGCTACCTACCTACAAATAGCAAGTACCCTCTTAGAGGCAGGAGTTATAACCGTTACATCCTGCCCAATGGAAGTCTGATCCAAAAACAACATGTAAAAAGTAGAATTCGCCTCATACTTCCCTGTTAAGTCAGAGAAAGCATCGGCACAATAGTCCAATACAGTTTCCTGCGTATTACCGTGTTGAATAAGAAATTCAGCACCGTTAGGAGAAGAGTCTGAAAAAATACTAACTGCCTTTTTAAATAACATACTTCCGTTTATATTATAGAACAAATATCTAAAAATATCATCGTTTTCAAAATCAGTTGTAACCCCGTAGACACTCACCACAGGGGAAGAGTTTATACTGCCACTTGTTGCAGTTGTGAGAGTAACAACCAGCTGATCGTTTGCACCAATAACGACTTTACCAAAGTTTAAAAGAATGTTAAAACTTTTATCGGTCCCAGTTGCATCGTAACTATAGCCACCGCTAAAGTTACTATAATTTGCCAAAGCTAACAAGTCAGAGCTAACTAAAGTTAGTTCTTGCCCATCAGCCCTCCTCAGGACAACTAAAAGATTGCAATCGTCCAAATCCGAAGCCTGATAATAAGTCGTCCCGGAACTTTGCCTAATATATATAAGTAACTGATTAACAATTGCACTATTCAACACCCCTTGATGGGATTGATTTCCTACAACAGATTGATTTTTTATAATCTGTTTATACATTATAGCCTCCTTTAGACTTTTTTAAATTATTTACAAAATAAACAATCTCTTTCTTATTTTTGTCAGGAATCATCTTAAAAAAAAGAATTACCACAATAAAAACCCCTATGAGGGCAAAAAAAGCGGAAAGAAACTTTTTAAACTTTCCTGTAACCATGTTACTAAAATTTATTTTTCTATAGCCTCTGTAAAAACGCCTAAAAGGCCTATAACGTCTATAACGTCTATAATAATAACGTCTTGCCATAAACAAATCTCCTAAATTTTTATACAACTGCCTTTGTAAACAAAGGCAGTTACATGTTATTTGTTGCTTACGCAACAATTAAAAAAAGTCAAGCTTTTTTTAAGTGCAAAGTAAATATTTTTCAAAAAAATACTTATCATTACAAAAAAATAGAAAATTTAAGCTGTAAAAATTTACCTTTATACTGTTAAAAACTTCCTGCAGGAAAGAAAAATAAAATTCTTTCCCAACTTCTACTATATTTTTTTCCTCAAAAAGGGCATTTTCCTTGCAGTATTTATAAACAAAACTGCAACTATAATCTTCAGGGAGCCTATTCTGGTACCCCTTTTGAAAGGAGGAAACGTAATGGCAAAAATATTTTATAATATTAGCAAAATCCTCCCCAACTTTTTCAATACTTGTTCCAGCCAACAGAAAATTGTAATAAATAATCCTATCTAAACATAAAACTTTATTAACGCTATCAATCCAAAGCTGGCAAAAATCAACTATATCATCATAATTAGCACTGTGATTTTGGATATAAACGTGGAAATGAGGTCTGCCTCTTTCAGTAAATTCAAGCTTCAAGACATAATAATTATGTTTTAAAACTTTATGCCTGTATAACGCATGCTTAAAAATATCCAAGCACTTCTTAAACTGCAAAAAATCCAAATCAATTGGAAATGTTAGCGTAACTACATAGTCATCTTTACTATTTTTTAAACTATAAAGATGTTTCCTTAAATTATTTGCAGCACGGCGACTAAAAAATAAAACCTTTCCACGTCGCCCCCTAATGTTGACAACATGCTTAGTAGTTTTAAATTGTATATATTTATCCTTAATATACTCTATGTAAAATCTTTCTTGTCCTACTTTGTGCATTGAACAAGCCCCCCTCAGACATACAAATAACTCTTTAATTTAAAACTATAAAAAAACCTAAGAGTAAAGCCTACATTGCTATAAACATAATAAGCAAGATTATTGTCAAACACAGGGATTTGAATAAAAGTAGTATAATTAACAGGATATTGACCTATATAATAATCAACCCCAGAAAAATAACAACCAAAATTAATAATTCCATTTTTATCAGAAATCATATTAATATTAATAAGATCAATGTTTTTATAATCAAAAAGACTAGTAAAACCATAATTGTTATAAGACGGCTTAGTTTTACCAAAAAGAGTAGAGCCTGAAACTGTTGTATTAAGAGAATAAAAGTCTTTAATATAAAAATAGCTCAAAGAAAGGACACTAGGAACAAATTTAATATGACACAAAACATAATCAAAAGGAAGCAAAGAACTTTGACGAACACATAATAAAGAACCATTCCTTAAAATAAAAACTGCGGTATTATCGCCGCCAGCTGATAATATAGGGACACTTTTTTTATAGTAAACTTTATTATATATATAAGAAACTGTAAAAGGTTTATTATTTGCAGGATTAGAAGATGAATTGAAAAATTCAAACCCTAAAATATTATAATTTATATCTTTGTAGTCATTATATTCTATAAAGACATCTAAAAAATTATACGACTGACTTGAATCAGTCAAAACAAGATCTAAATAATCAACATTTGAAACATCAACACGTATAAACTTCTCAGAGAAAGAAAGAGAGCCTTTTTCAAAGAAATTTATTGAAAAAGGCTTATTGTCAGGATTAAGAACGTATAAATATTTATAGTAGGGAAATAAAATCATAGCTATTTATATAAAATAATTTATTTATATAAATACTTTTATATCAGTCTGATTATAACTCGTCACATTAGTATCGTCAAAACTAATATAATCGACGTCAGTCAAATCTATTTGTCTAAGCCCAGCAGCTAGGACCAAACGACCAGACTTTCCTATTTTTGTCTGATAACTAAAAACGGTATCCCCGCTTAATTTTAAATTTAAATATTTACTATTTGGACGTATTTCTACCGTTGCCATAATAACCCCCTCCTAAAAAAATAAGATATTATAATAGTAACAACTAAAACAAAAAGAATAATTTTAAAATCATTACTTATTTTAAAACTAAACTCTTCATTATCCTTAACATTATACCAATCACGGCTTTTTGCATCATCATAAGTCGTAAAAATATAATGCCCGTCCCGCGTCTTTAGCTCATTGAATTTTCCAGCTGAATAAAATTTGTCGATATGTATATGATGGTTATGTAAAGAGAGTGCTATATGATACCCCCTAACACATAACACATCGCAAAGATAAATAAAAAGATAATAAATTTGCGATATTTCAGCGCAAGAAATATCAAGAGCTTTGCCATTAGCATGACTCCCAGCGCCAACACCATCAACTCCACGAGTAATAACAAAATCGCTACTACCAGAAAAATTATTAATAACCGAATAAACTTCCGCATAGAAGTCAGGCAACCGAAGACCCTTAGGATTCAAAAGACGAACCATTAGATTCACCCCTAAGACTAACTCTTGTCAACTGTTTTTCATTAGCATTTTCATTTGATTTTGCCCATTCCTCAAAAACGGCCTGCAATATAAACACAATCAAAAAGAAAATGTTATCAGATTTTTTTATACAATCATTTAATATTGCTAACCATTTCATTCTCTTCTTGCTCCTTATTTTGTTCTGTATAAATAGTTATGTCGATATAGCTATAAGCTACATAGACGCGATAAACAAATCCAGCGTGATTGAAATAATAAGTTCCCTTATTGTTCTTAAACGCTCTGATGAAACTATTGCCTTTTTCATCTGTGTATATTTTAGCCATAAAAAAAGCTCCTTATAAATTAAAATTAGACTTTTCTTTGTTATAGGACATTAAACACTTTTTACATGAAACATCACCAATATTTCTAGTAAAACATCCTTCCATATTTTCACTATATTCAGTCATTCCACAATATGTTCTCCCTCCATCAGGTACACCTTCATCATAATACATTGCTTTTATCATATGTATTTTCATTTAACTCTCCTCTATACTTCCGTTACCCTGTTTTATCCAAACAAAATTCTAAGTAACACACTTAAAAATCCGCCTCCCTCTTCAACGGAAGGAACAGATTTTAAAGCGTTATTGTAAGCTTGTCTATAAAAAAGCTCTCTCTCCGGAGGAGAAAGCTCAGCAGAGAGAGAAACTTGGGAGGCATAATCATTCTGTGCAGGAAAATAATCCTCCTGTAAAGGAACATATTGCTGAACCTGGTTGGCAAACGTAGCAGTAGCAAAAGGAACAACAGCGGAAAGACCACCTGTTGCATAAGCAGCGGCAACAGGAGCAGCAACAGCGACAATAGGAGCAGCAGCCTCCTTAACTTTTTCAACAACATCAATGCCCTTTTTGGCAAAACTGACAACAGGATTGGAAGCAGTTGCCACCTTATTAACCTTTTTAACAGTCTTTTTAACAGTCTTTTTAACTTTACTTTTCAAACCCATAAACTACCTACAAATAGCCAAAATTCTTTTGGAAGCAGGAGTTATAACCGTTACATCCTGCCCAATGGAAGTCTGATCCAAAAACAACATGTAAAAAGTAGAATTCGCCTCATACTTCCCTGTTAAGTCAGAGAAAGCATCGGCACAATAGTCCAATACAGTTTCCTGCGTATTACCGTGTTGAATAAGAAATTCAGCACCGTTAGGAGAAGAGTCTGAAAAAATACTAACTGCCTTTTTAAATAACATACTTCCGTTTATATTATAGAACAAATATCTAAAAATATCATCGTTTTCAAAATCAGTTGTAACCCCGTAGACACTCACCACAGGGGAAGAGTTTATACTGCCACTTGTTGCAGTTGTGAGAGTAACAACCAGCTGATCGTTTGCACCAATAACGACTTTACCAAAGTTTAAAAGAATGTTAAAACTTTTATCGGTCCCAGTTGCATCGTAACTATAGCCACCGCTAAAGTTACTATAATTTGCCAAAGCTAACAAGTCAGAGCTAACTAAAGTTAGTTCTTGCCCATCAGCCCTCCTCAGGACAACTAAAAGATTGCAATCGTCCAAATCCGAAGCCTGATAATAAGTCGTCCCGGAACTTTGCCTAATATATATAAGTAACTGATTAACAATTGCACTATTCAACACCCCTTGATGGGATTGATTTCCTACAACAGATTGATTTTTTATAATCTGTTTATACATTATAGCCTCCTTTAGACTTTTTTAAATTATTTACAAAATAAACAATCTCTTTCTTATTTTTGTCAGGAATCATCTTAAAAAAAAGAATTACCACAATAAAAACCCCTATGAGGGCAAAAAAAGCGGAAAGAAACTTTTTAAACTTTCCTGTAACCATGTTACTAAAATTTATTTTTCTATAGCCTCTGTAAAAACGCCTAAAAGGCCTATAACGTCTATAACGTCTATAATAATAACGTCTTGCCATAAACAAATCTCCTAAATTTTTATACAACTGCCTTTGTAAACAAAGGCAGTTACATGTTATTTGTTGCTTACGCAACAATTAAAAAAAGTCAAGCTTTTTTTAAGTGCAAAGTAAATATTTTTCAAAAAAATACTTATCATTACAAAAAAATAGAAAATTTAAGCTGTAAAAATTTACCTTTATACTGTTAAAAACTTCCTGCAGGAAAGAAAAATAAAATTCTTTCCCAACTTCTACTATATTTTTTTCCTCAAAAAGGGCATTTTCCTTGCAGTATTTATAAACAAAACTGCAACTATAATCTTCAGGGAGCCTATTCTGGTACCCCTTTTGAAAGGAGGAAACGTAATGGCAAAAATATTTTATAATATTAGCAAAATCCTCCCCAACTTTTTCAATACTTGTTCCAGCCAACAGAAAATTGTAATAAATAATCCTATCTAAACATAAAACTTTATTAACGCTATCAATCCAAAGCTGGCAAAAATCAACTATATCATCATAATTAGCACTGTGATTTTGGATATAAACGTGGAAATGAGGTCTGCCTCTTTCAGTAAATTCAAGCTTCAAGACATAATAATTATGTTTTAAAACTTTATGCCTGTATAACGCATGCTTAAAAATATCCAAGCACTTCTTAAACTGCAAAAAATCCAAATCAATTGGAAATGTTAGCGTAACTACATAGTCATCTTTACTATTTTTTAAACTATAAAGATGTTTCCTTAAATTATTTGCAGCACGGCGACTAAAAAATAAAACCTTTCCACGTCGCCCCCTAATGTTGACAACATGCTTAGTAGTTTTAAATTGTATATATTTATCCTTAATATACTCTATGTAAAATCTTTCTTGTCCTACTTTGTGCATTGAACAAGCCCCCCTCAGACATACAAATAACTCTTTAATTTAAAACTATAAAAAAACCTAAGAGTAAAGCCTACATTGCTATAAACATAATAAGCAAGATTATTGTCAAACACAGGGATTTGAATAAAAGTAGTATAATTAACAGGATATTGACCTATATAATAATCAACCCCAGAAAAATAACAACCAAAATTAATAATTCCATTTTTATCAGAAATCATATTAATATTAATAAGATCAATGTTTTTATAATCAAAAAGACTAGTAAAACCATAATTGTTATAAGACGGCTTAGTTTTACCAAAAAGAGTAGAGCCTGAAACTGTTGTATTAAGAGAATAAAAGTCTTTAATATAAAAATAGCTCAAAGAAAGGACACTAGGAACAAATTTAATATGACACAAAACATAATCAAAAGGAAGCAAAGAACTTTGACGAACACATAATAAAGAACCATTCCTTAAAATAAAAACTGCGGTATTATCGCCGCCAGCTGATAATATAGGGACACTTTTTTTATAGTAAACTTTATTATATATATAAGAAACTGTAAAAGGTTTATTATTTGCAGGATTAGAAGATGAATTGAAAAATTCAAACCCTAAAATATTATAATTTATATCTTTGTAGTCATTATATTCTATAAAGACATCTAAAAAATTATACGACTGACTTGAATCAGTCAAAACAAGATCTAAATAATCAACATTTGAAACATCAACACGTATAAACTTCTCAGAGAAAGAAAGAGAGCCTTTTTCAAAGAAATTTATTGAAAAAGGCTTATTGTCAGGATTAAGAACGTATAAATATTTATAGTAGGGAAATAAAATCATAGCTATTTATATAAAATAATTTATTTATATAAATACTTTTATATCAGTCTGATTATAACTCGTCACATTAGTATCGTCAAAACTAATATAATCGACGTCAGTCAAATCTATTTGTCTAAGCCCAGCAGCTAGGACCAAACGACCAGACTTTCCTATTTTTGTCTGATAACTAAAAACGGTATCCCCGCTTAATTTTAAATTTAAATATTTACTATTTGGACGTATTTCTACCGTTGCCATAATAACCCCCTCCTAAAAAAATAAGATATTATAATAGTAACAACTAAAACAAAAAGAATAATTTTAAAATCATTACTTATTTTAAAACTAAACTCTTCATTATCCTTAACATTATACCAATCACGGCTTTTTGCATCATCATAAGTCGTAAAAATATAATGCCCGTCCCGCGTCTTTAGCTCATTGAATTTTCCAGCTGAATAAAATTTGTCGATATGTATATGATGGTTATGTAAAGAGAGTGCTATATGATACCCCCTAACACATAACACATCGCAAAGATAAATAAAAAGATAATAAATTTGCGATATTTCAGCGCAAGAAATATCAAGAGCTTTGCCATTAGCATGACTCCCAGCGCCAACACCATCAACTCCACGAGTAATAACAAAATCGCTACTACCAGAAAAATTATTAATAACCGAATAAACTTCCGCATAGAAGTCAGGCAACCGAAGACCCTTAGGATTCAAAAGACGAACCATTAGATTCACCCCTAAGACTAACTCTTGTCAACTGTTTTTCATTAGCATTTTCATTTGATTTTGCCCATTCCTCAAAAACGGCCTGCAATATAAACACAATCAAAAAGAAAATGTTATCAGATTTTTTTATACAATCATTTAATATTGCTAACCATTTCATTCTCTTCTTGCTCCTTATTTTGTTCTGTATAAATAGTTATGTCGATATAGCTATAAGCTACATAGACGCGATAAACAAATCCAGCGTGATTGAAATAATAAGTTCCCTTATTGTTCTTAAACGCTCTGATGAAACTATTGCCTTTTTCATCTGTGTATATTTTAGCCATAAAAAAAGCTCCTTATAAATTAAAATTAGACTTTTCTTTGTTATAGGACATTAAACACTTTTTACATGAAACATCACCAATATTTCTAGTAAAACATCCTTCCATATTTTCACTATATTCAGTCATTCCACAATATGTTCTCCCTCCATCAGGTACACCTTCATCATAATACATTGCTTTTATCATATGTATTTTCATTTAACTCTCCTCTATACTTCCGTTACCCTGTTTTATCCAAACAAAATTCTAAGTAACACACTTAAAAATCCGCCTCCCTCTTCAACGGAAGGAACAGATTTTAAAGCGTTATTGTAAGCTTGTCTATAAAAAGCTTCTCTCTCCGGAGGGGAAAGCTCAGCAGAGAGAGAAACTCCGGACGCATAATTAGGAGAATAATCCTCCTGTGCAGGAAAATAATCCTCCTGCAAAGGAACATATTGCTGAAACTGGTTAGCAAGCATAGTAGTAGCAACAGGAACAACAGCGGAAAGCCCACCTGTAGCAACACCAGCAACAACAGGAGCAGCAGCAGCAACAA
>CAZXBE010000073.1:0-9125 GCA_964638565.1 uncultured Chitinophagaceae bacterium | reverse complement strand
AAGAAAAAGAATTAGTAGCATACATTGTAAGTAAACAAACATTAAACACAACAGAGATACGCAATTATTTAAGCAATAGTTTACCGTTGTACATGCTACCCAGTCATTACGTACAACTGGATGCGTTACCGTTAAATGCAAATGGCAAGCTAGACAAGAAAGCCTTACCTAACCCTGAAACACTAGGATTATCAAGTGGTGTGGCGTATATAGCACCACGAAATAAAACAGAAGAGCAACTAGTGGAAATATGGAAAGAAATATTAGGAAAAGAAAAAATAGGTGTACACGATAATTTTTTTGATCTAGGCGGACACAGTTTAAAACTTACTCGTTTATCCAATCAACTACATAAAATATTTAATGCACACATCGATTTAAAAGATTTATTTACAACACCAACCATAGCACAGCAAGCTCAATTGGTGCAACAATCGCATAAGACAGCATATAACATCATTGCAAAAGCTCCTGCTCAACGCAGCTATCCACTCTCCTCTGCGCAACAGCGTTTGTGGATATTAAGTCAATTTGAAGAAAGCAGCAAGGCTTACAACATGCCTGGTGTCTATGTGTTTGAAGGCGATCTGGATAAAGCGGCATTAGAAAATGCTTTTAATACCTTAATAGAACGGCACGAAATATTAAGAACCGTATTTAAACAAGATGAACAAGCGGAAATACAACAATATATACAAACATCCGAAGCAGTAAATTTTACTATACAATATATAGATGCCAATAAAAAACAACTTGGCTACCCAGCTATACAAAACTTAGTGCAAAAGGAAATAGAAAAACCTTTTGATTTAAGTACAGGACCTTTATTAAGAGCAAGCTTATATAAAATAGCGCATCACCAATGGGTATTTACTTATGTAATGCATCATATTATTAGCGATGGTTGGTCGATGAGTATATTGATTAAAGAAATTTTACACTACTATAAATATTATACTAACCAAACAACTCATCTGCCAAAACCCTTATCTATACAATATAAAGACTATGCGGTTTGGCAACAACAACAATTACATAGCGAATTCTTACAGGCAGATAAAAATTATTGGTTGCAACAACTACAGGGAGATATTCCGGTATTGGAAATGCCTGCTGATAAACCACGTCCTGCTGTAAAAACATATAATGGAAATGTTATACAACAGACCATCCATCCATCATTAACAAAAAAAATAAAAGCACTAAGTCAGCAAGAAGGAGCAACATTGTTTATGAGTTTGCTGGCAGCCGTAAACACATTGTTGTATCGATATACTGGTCAAGAGGATATTATTATAGGCAGCCCTATTGCTGGCAGAACGCATGCAGACTTAGATGATCAAATAGGTTTGTACATTAATACCTTGGCCTTACGAACACAATTTAATGGAACTCATAGCTACAAAGCGTTACTAGAAATCATCAAACACAATACAGTAAATGCTTACAAACACCAAGCCTATCCATTTGATGCATTGGTTGATGCATTACATCTTCAAAAAGACATGAGTAGAAATGCATTGTTTGATGTAATGGTTGTACTACAAAATAACGATGCAGGAAGCGATACGTTAATTACACAAAAGTTGGGTGATGTTACCATAAGCCATTATGATGGCGTTCTACAAACGGCTAGTCAATTTGATATAACCTTCACGTTTGTAGAAATAGAAGAAACCATACAAGTACAAATAGAATACAATACTGATCTATATTATAAAGAAACCATTAGCCGATTAGGGAAGCACTTGAATATATTGTTGGAAGCCATTGTACAAGCACCAGATACGGCTATCAATCAAATAAATTATATAAGTGAGGCAGAAAAACATGAGCTATTGGTAACATTTAATAATACCAAAGTAGATTATCCCAACAACAAAACGGTTATTGATTTGTTTGAAGAACAAGTTCATAAAACGCCTAACAATATTGCAGTTGTATGCGAAGACATATCCCTTACATACAAGCAGCTCAATGAACAATCAAATCGCTTAGCACATTATTTAAGATCAAATTATACGATCAAACCAGATGATTTAATAGGCATTCAATTAGAAAGAAGTGAATGGATGATTATAGCGATGCTGGGTATATTAAAATCAGGCGGAGCTTATGTCCCCATCGATCCAACGTATCCTAAAGAGCGTATTGATTATATGATAGAGGATAGTAAATGCAAACTAGTGATTGATGAAAAAGAACTAGCAACATTAGAAGTAGGTAAAGAAAAGTACAGCACAAAAAATATATCGCTTACTCATCATAAAAATAATTTAGCGTATGTACTTTATACGTCGGGAACAACGGGTAACCCCAAAGGTGTAATGATAGAACACTGTGCAGTTGCAGATTATACAATGACTGCTTCGCTTATGTTTAAGATGCATGAACAAGACAGGGTTATTCAACAATCTTCCATATCTTTTGATACACATGTGGAAGAAATATATCCTACATTAATAAATGGTGCAACACTATTAATAAGTAAAAATGGCGGACGAGATATACAAGAACTAAAAATATTAATACAAGAAAAAAATGCAACCATACTTAGTACTACGCCGTTGGTAATACAAGAGCTAAACACTACCCATACATCATTACACAGCTTAAGGTTATTAATTAGTGGTGGAGATGTTTTCAACACATCATACATTTCTAATTATATAGGAAAATTAACTATATATGATGGATATGGGCCAACAGAATGTACCGTGTGCAGTACATTTTTAAACATAAAAAATGAATATTTACATGCTAACATTGGAAAGCCTATCAACAATAAAAATATATACATACTTAGCCATTATAAGCAGTTACAACCTGTAGGGGTAATAGGTGAAATATGTATAGGAGGAGCATGTTTGGCAAGAGGTTATTTGAATAATCCAACCCTAACCAAAGAAAAATTTATACCTCATCCATTTAAACAAAACGAACGGTTATATACAACAGGTGATTTGGGTAAATGGCTACCGGATGGCGCCATTGAATTTATAGGTAGAAAAGATACGCAAGTAAAAATACGAGGCTACAGAATTGAGTTAGGCGAAATAGAAACGGCGCTACAAAATTATCCAAACGTAGATGCAGCCGTTGTTATAGCCAAGTCTAATATACAAGGTGAAAAAGAATTGATAGCGTACATGGTAAGCAAACAACCCCTCAACGTAGCAAATGTAAGAGCACATTTAAGCCAAACATTACCTATTTACATGTTGCCTCATTATGTTGTACAGCTAGATGTATTA
Organism: uncultured Chitinophagaceae bacterium; assembly: GCA_964638565.1. GTDB lineage: Bacteria > Bacteroidota > Bacteroidia > Chitinophagales > Chitinophagaceae > CAYVXB01. Next base: position 5,871 of record CAZXBE010000073.1, on the reverse strand, counting down.
CCCTTAACGCCGAATGGAAAAGTAGATAGAAAAAAATTACTCGATCGTGAAACATTAGCATTATCCAGCGGAGTAGAGTATGTTGCACCAAGCAATGAAACAGAAAAAAAATTAATACAAATTTGGCAAGAGATTTTAGGCAAAGAACAAATAGGCATAAACGATAACTTTTTTGCATTAGGCGGACATAGCTTACGAGCTACTCGTTTAGCCGGACAGATATACAAACAATTTGAGGTTAAAATACCCTTACAACAACTTTTTGTACAATCCGTATTAAAAGATCAGGCAGCATGCATTAGTCAAGCTAAAAAAACGGCTTATATTCATATACAACCGGCATCACAACAAGCATACTATCCACTATCATCCGCACAAAAAAGATTATTTTTTTTACAAGAATTTGCACCCGATAGTACAGGCTACAATATGCCTATGGTAAGCTATTTAGGAAAAACAGTAGATAAAAAACAAATAGCTATTGCCTTACAGCAACTCGTTAACCGACACGAAAGTTTTAGAACATCCTTTATTAAAATAGATGGAACAGCTTATCAGCAAATATATCCTGAAATGGTGTTTACATTAGATGAACAAGCATGCACATCAGAAGAATTTGAAAAATATGTTCATGCATTTATTAAACCGTTTGATTTAACACAAGCGCCTTTACTGCGCTCTGCTATTGTAAACGTAAAAGATGTTGGATATGTGTGGATGGTAGATATGCACCATATTATTGCAGATGGTACATCGCAAGAAGTTTTAATAGATGATTTTATACATCTATACAAAGGTAAACAACTTGTCCCTCTTACATTACAGTATAAAGATTTTTCTGAATGGCAAAACACGATGATTAATAATGGTGAATTAGATCATCAAAAAAAATATTGGCTTACACAACTATCGCACGATATACCGCAATTAAATTTTCCTGCAGATCGTTCTCGCCCTTCTACCTTTAGTTTTGAAGGCGCTGTATATCGTTTCAGCATTGATAAAGCATTAACTCATCAACTCATTCATTTTGGAAATCAACATCAGGCAAGTTTGCAAATAACACTCTTATCTGTTCTGCATATTTTACTACATAAATATACCGGACAAGAAGATCTTATCATTGGCTGTGGCATTGCAGGACGTCGTCATCCAGATGTGGAGCGCATTGTAGGCATGTTTGTGAATTCATTAGCCATGCGCAATTTTCCACAAGCGCATAAATCGTTTCAAGAATTTTATACAGAAGTCATAGAAACCAGCATACAGGCTTACGAAAATCAAGATGTACAATTTGAAGATTTGGTAGATATGTTGAAAGTAGAAAGAGATCCCTCTAGAAATCCCATTTTTGATATTGCACTCGTTGTACAAAATTTTGAACAATCTAAAACGCATTTCATACAATCTATTATAGATAACGATTATGAAACACCGGATTTTATAAACACGATTTATAATCAAACCTTTAACACATCTAAGTTTGATATGACTTGGTTTGTGCATCAAAAAGATGATCACTTATTTATTGAAGTAGAATATTATGCAGCTATTTATAATGAATCAACTATTGAACGCGTTACGAATCATTTCAAAAAAATTCTACAAACTATATTAGACAATCCGAGTGTTGTATTATCGGATATCAATATGCTAACCCAAGAAGAAGAACAAAAACTTTTACGTCATTATGTACACGGTAAAAAACAATCATACCCTTCCAACACCAATATACATCAGCTTTTTAGAACACAAAGTGTGCATACGCCAGAACATGCAGCCGTGATAGATGAAACGGGATCATACACATATAAAATACTAGAAGAACGCTCCAATCAACTCAGTAAATTTTTATGCGAAGATCTACAATTACCCATTGAAGCTCGAGTAGGCATATTACAAACAAGAAGTAAAGAACTCATTGTGTCTATTTTGGGTGTTTTAAAAGCAGGTGGAGCTTATGTTCCATTAGATAGTGCATATCCGGAAGATAGATTATTGTATATGATAGAGGATGCTGCCATTGAAATAGTATTGGTTGATAAAAGCTTAGTTGAATTTGCTAACCGATTACAATGGCGCAGCAACAAACTCAAACATTTAGTTTGTGTGGATAGTGATGATATATATCGAGAACAAGGCGGATTTAGAAATCAGTTAATGTTAAAAGATTTATGGGATCATGTGGGCGAAACGGCAACGGATGCTATATCTGGAGGTGGATGGATGAGCAGTTATACCGGCGAATATTTAACGGAAACAGAAATGCGAGAGTATAGCGAAAACACCTATTTAAAACTGAAAGATCATTTACACCCTAATATGAAGGTGTTAGAAATTGGTTGCTCATCGGGTTTAACGATGCTGCAAATAGCTCCTAAAGTAGGCATGTATTATGGCACCGATTTATCTTCCTCCATATTAGTTAACACCGAAAAATCAGTTAAAGAAAAAGGATACAACAATATTATTTTATCCTGCTTACCAGCACATGAAATTGATCAATTAAACGAAAAAGATTTTGATGTAGTAATCATTAATAGTGTAATCCAAAGTTTTAACGGTCATAATTATTTACGAGATGTATTGATAAAACTGATTGATAAAATTAAAGAAGAAGGAATACTTTTTATTGGAGATATAATGAATGAAGATAAACGGACAGCGCTTATAGAGGATTTAACGACATTCAAAAAAGAAAATGCTGAAAAAGGGTACCGTACCAAAACTGATTGGGCATCCGAATTATTTATATCTAAAGATTATTTTAACGATATAATAGCAGATAATATAGGCATAACAGAAGCCCAGTACAGCGATAAAATACATACCGTATCGAACGAGCTTACCCGCTATCGGTACGATGCTTTTTTGCGCATCAATAAACGGTTAAGCCGATTAAAACTAGAAAAGAAAAAATATCAATACGATGTACAAAAAATAAATACATACGATACCACGCCATTAGATTTAAATGTTAAACCGAGCAACTTGGCATATATTATTTACACCTCTGGCTCTACAGGAAACCCTAAAGGTGTAATGATCGAACATCAGTCGCTTATTCACTACATCTATTGGGCAATAGATACGTATGTTCAAAAAGAATTGCAAGAAAATTTTGGTTTATTCAGCTCTTTATCATTCGACTTAACCGTAACCAGCATGTATGCACCCTTACTCAGTGGCAATACTATAAACGTTTATAGCCCTTCACTAGACGTAACAGATGTATTAAAATGCTATGTACAATCCAATAACGGAAAAGAAATCATTAAACTAACACCATCGCATATAAACCTTATAGGAACTATGGAATTGCAGGCATCGCAGTTTAAAAAAGCTATTGTTGGAGGCGAAGCACTGCGATCAAATCATATACACATACTTAAACAATTAAATTCGGATGTACGCATATATAATGAATATGGCCCTACCGAAGCAACCGTAGGCTGTATGTTATGGGAAGTGCCCCATCAATATTCAAATATCTTAATTGGAAAACCTATTGCTAATACAGCTATTTATATACTGGATGATAACAATCAATTAGTGCCTGAAGGTGTTATAGGAGAAATTTGTATAAGCGGCGATGGCTTAGCCAGAGGGTATTTGAACAAAATAGAGCTTACTAAAAAAACATTTGTGCCCAATCCATACCAACAAGGTGAGCGCATGTATAAAACAGGAGATTTAGGAAGATGGGTTCAAGACGGTAATGTAGAATATATAGGAAGAAAAGATGATCAAGTAAAAATACGAGGCTACAGAATTGAATTAGGCGAAATAGAAAAACATTTATTAGCTATACAAGAAATTAAAGAAGCTGTAGTAATAACTAAAGAACTTACCAAAGGCGAAAAAGAATTAGTGGCATACATGGTATGCAACCATCCAATACATACAACTGAAATACGAGATCATTTACGGCAAACTCTTCCTGAGTACATGATACCGAGTCATTATGTAACACTTAGTGCTTTACCGTTAACGACCAATGGCAAGGTTAATAAAAAAGCATTGCCTACTCCGGAAGCGTTAACCACAAGAGTGGGTGTAGAATATGTAGCCCCTGAAAATGAGGTACAGCAAGCGTTAGCAAGTATTTGGGGAGAAATTTTACATATTGATCAAGTGGGCATAAAAGATAACTTTTTTGATTTAGGAGGACACAGCTTAAAAGTAGTGTTGTTGGTTTTTAGAATTGAAAAAGAATTTGATATTAAACTTAAAATAAAAGATGTTTTTGCTAATCCAACAATTGAGGCGTTAAGCAACGTTATCAAAGCAAAACATTGGATTGAAAATTCAAAAAATATTGAAGCAGAAAATTTAAATACTATTGAAATATGATACAAGCTATTGATCTTATACTACAATTAGCCGAAAAAAATATTCGCATTTATGTAGAAGAAGGAAAGTTAAAACTCAACGATCCTAACAAAAATATAAATGAAGATATGCTTGCAACCATTAAGTTACATAAGCAAGCGCTCATCAAATACTTATCGGATGTTGATGAAAAAACGGCAGAGGCTATTCCTTCAACACCTGCTGCAAAACAGTATAGTTTATCTTCTGCACAACGCAGGTTGTGGATATTAAGTAAGTTTCAAGGAGGCAGTACAGCATATAATATCCCTGGTGTATATGTATTTGAAGGCAATTTGAACTATATCGCATTAGAACAATCATTCAATACCATAATAGAACGCCACGAAATATTAAGAACTATTTTTAAAGAAGATGAAGAGAACAACGCATGGCAAATCATTCAACCTGTTCAGGATGCATCATTTAAAATAGCGTATCAAGATTTACGTCAGCAAACCAATCAACAAAAAAATATACAAACATGCATACATGCAGATTGTAATGATGCATTTGATATAAGCACAGGGCCTTTGCTTCGAGCAAGTCTATATCAACTAGAAAATAATAAATGGATATTTGTATATGTAATGCATCATATTATTGGCGATGGTTGGTCAATGAATATATTGATACAAGAATTGCTAACCTTATACCATGCGTATACCAATAAGCAACCCAACACTTTAACGCCTTTGCGCATACAATATAAAGACTATGCGGCTTGGCAACAGCAACAGTTAAGTAATGCGGAAACACAAATACATAAAAACTATTGGCTTCATCAGTTTACAGAAACCTTACCTATACTCGCATTACCTACAGATAAACCACGACCTTCTGTAAAAACCTATAACGGTGGTGTAGTACACAAAACACTGCCTGCACCACTCATTAAAAATATAAAAGCATTAAGCCATGAGCAAGGTGGTACTTTATTTATGGGTTTACTATCCGGCGTATATGCGTTGTTATACAAATACACCCATCAACAAGATATTATTATAGGCAGTCCGGTAGCTGGAAGAGAACATCCTGATCTGGAAAATCAAATTGGATTTTATGTAAACACACTAGCCTTACGCACAAAATTTAAAGCAACAGAAAATTATAAACAGCTATTCGCATATGTAAAACAAGTGGTACTGAGCGCTCAAGAGCATCAACGCTATCCGTTTGATGAAGTGGTAGAACAGCTAAATCTACAGCGAGATATGAGTAGAAATCCATTGTTTGATGTAATGGTTTCTATGGATGCAGCATCTACCAACGCACAACGACAAATAGGTGATCTACACATAACAACCTATAAAGAAGAGACTAACATAACCAGCAAATTCGATTTGTTGTTCAACTTTGCAGAAACAGAAAATGAAGTACAACTGAGCATTGAATACAACAATGATTTATTTAATGCAGACACTATAGAGCGCATGGCTAATCATGCAGAACAGCTACTAACCCATGCTGTAGCACAACCTACAATACCACTGCAACAAT
>CAZXBE010000072.1:0-9182 GCA_964638565.1 uncultured Chitinophagaceae bacterium | reverse complement strand
AATATTCCACTCTATACTCTAAAAGACGGTGCGGCTACATTGCCAATTTCTCTCAGCTATCATGCGAGTGGGATTAAAGTAGCGGAACCTGCTTCTTGGGTAGGACTCGGTTGGGTGTTAAATGCTGGCGGTGTAATTACTCGAACCATTAAAGGGGCTCCGGATGAGGGATCTAAAAATGCTGGTCCTGGTCCTAAAGGGTATTATAAAGATTCTGGACTTTCTAAATTTTCTAAGTTAGATATTGTATCCAAAACTAATCTATCTCCACAAATAAATAAGACTATAGATAGCATGATGGATAAACACAGTATAGATGCTGAACCCGATATCTACACGTTTAATGTAGAGGGCATGGTAGGTAAATTTATTTTTGATGAGTACCGTCATCCAAAATTTCTGAGTGGCTCTGATGTAAAGATAAATGTAGATTATAATGGTACGGATTTTCAGCGTTGGACTATCACTACTACTAACGGCACCAAATACATCTTTGGAGAAAATGGCGCTAAAGAGAGCAATAGCATATATGGATCAACCGATGCAGACAATAATGCGCCTACTGCATGGTATCTTACTAAAATTATTTATCCAGGTGGCACCGATACATTAAACTTTGATTACAAATCTGATAACAACTTTTATTTTGGTTTAACTTCTGAATTCACTACAGCTCAAGATTCTGCAACACTTTTTAATAAAGTACCCGATGGCAACTATATTCAATATGTAGTAAACAGTGTTATCCCTTCTACTATAGGATCTAAAAATATACAAATAGAGTTTAACTATAACTATTCCAGAGCTGATCTATTCGCTTATAGTTTGAGAACCATTATTATTAAAAATAGAATTACGGGTGCACCGATAGATCAAGTACAATTTAATTATGATTATTTTACTTCGACGACAGATGGTAGTCCTGAGCTGGGGACAACCGATGTTATGGATACCAAGCGCTTAAAATTAATATCGGTGCAAAAAGGAGTTTTTACTTCTCCTATACAACTTCCACCTTATACATTTGAATACTATGAAGATGTGGCTTTACCTCGTCGCTGTAGCTATGATGTAGATCATTGGGGATATGCCAATGATAATGGTAAACATAATAATCGATTCACCCCTAATACCAAAACAGCATTTAAAACCTATGGCTTAACGGTTACTCCTCCCACAGGTGGACAATACAGAGAACCTCGTTGGCCTAATACGCAAGCAGGTACTCTAAAAAAGATTACGGATCCCTTAGGTGTGAACACAATCTTTACATTTGAACCCAATCAAATTACAACTGATACTATAGGTGGAGGTATACGCATTAAAACCATCACTGTAAATGATCCCATCTCTAAACAACAATATATAAGACGTTTTGATTATAGCTTAAGCAGTACCAGGAGCTCTGGAATTATATTTCGCAAGCCCAGTTATTGGACGCCTATTTTAAATGAATACCATATTATAGGAACTATTTTTACTGGATATAAATATGCTGGAGATAATGTTTCTGATTATGATCTCTCTACAGGATTATTTTGCAAGTATTCACAATCTCCTCTTCCATTAAAGGATTATCAAGGTTATGCTGTAGGTTATACAAGAGTAAAAGAATATTTTAGTAGCGACAGTAGCAATGGATATAAAATATACACCTATCAAGCTAAATCAAAACCTACTGTTACTACAAGGTTACAGGCTTCTAATTACATTAGTTCAGGAGTACCTAATGGAAAGTGGAATGATATTGTTCCCGAAAATTTAAGCTACGCTGATCCAAATAAAAGAGGTAAGCTTTATCCTTTTGAGCCGTTGCAAACTGATCTCTACAATGGACTACTTACCAAACAAGAAACCTATAATCAAAATGGAAAACTTTTACAATCTACCACCTACACGTATGCTGATAGTTATACAGAAAATAATTGGTTTAGGGGATTTGTAGCCGATCGAATAGCTTACAGTGATGGTGGCAATGCTTATCCATTTGCCTACTATAAATACCGCATTGGAAAAGTACAATTACTTTCACAACAAACAACAGTATTAGATAGCATTACAGGAAAATCATCTACTACCATAATGCAATATGCTTATGAAAGTCCTAATCATCAACAAGCTACTCGGCAAATGGTTATAAATGCTACAGGCGATACACTGGAAACAGTGATGCGCTACTCTTTTGATTTTGATAGTACGGCTATGGGAGGCGTAATAACAGAAATGAAAAAACAAAATATATTAACTCCTTTAAGAATAGAAGCCTGGAAGAATAATACTGTAGCGCATTGTGCTACTACAGAGTATGCTAAAAAAACGATTGCAGGAAAAATCTCTGTAGTACCTATTAAAACCTATGCGTTAGAAAACAAGCAATTACTTAGTGCCGTAGATGTAGGATTTAATAAATTATTTAGTGCCCATATTACTAGTTTAAATGGGAGTTCCACTTTAATGAAACAGCAATCTTTTTATAGGTATGATACAATGGGTCTACTACAGCAACAAGGAAAAATAGGGGATGTACCTACTAGTTATATCTATGATTATAACAATACACGGATGATTGCAACAGCTAGCAATGCTAACCCAGAAGATATTGCGTATACTTCTTTTGAAGCCGATGGAGTAGGAGGTTGGACAATGGGCAGCACCTATAGAAATAGTACCACCAGTGTTACTGGCACAAAAAGTTATGATCTATCCAAAGGTAATATTCAAAAAACAGGATTAGATAATAGTAAAACATATTGGATAACCTATTGGGCTAAAACATTGGCTGGGGTGTCTGCTACTGGCACTGTACAAACTATACAAGGGGTAACTAAAAATGGATGGATCTTATGGAAGAAAAAAATATCGGGTGTACCATCGGTTACCATCAGTGGTACAGGTGTAATAGATGAGTTACGATTATATCCAGAAGGTGCACAAATGATCAATTACACGTATATACCAGGTATAGGCATCAGTAGTAAAAGCAATGCAGAAAACATTGTTTTCTATGAATATGATGAGGCTAACCGTTTACGAACTATTCGAGATGCAGACAAAAATATTGTACAACAGTATTGTTATAATACTGCGGGCAAGCCTATTAGTTGTGATGGTACTGTATTTAAAAATGTGACAGTTCGTGCTCCTTTTAAACGCAATGATTGTAGTACAAGTTATGTGGGCAGTACTGTTACTTATACTATCCCTCAAGGAAAATATACTTCCATCATTAGTCAGGCAGATGCGGATAATCAGGCACAAACAGATTTATGGTGCAATGGACAAAATTATGCTAATACCAATGGTACTTGCACCACAACATATGTAAGGCTTTCTTATGAAAATAAAGATACTGTATTTGAAAGCCGCATTAGTGCAGATATAGTGGCTCGATTTTATCAGGACATTGCATGCACTATACCGGTTACTGTTAATAATTTAAGCATAAACTATCATATACAATCTTTTTGTAAGGGAAGTCCAAGCCCCGTTACTGTAAGTGATAATCTCTATTTAACTTGTAATGGAACTTATACGTATATCAAAAAAGGTGCTTTAATATATCAAAAAAGTAGCCGTGATCTGCCCAGGATTACCTCTATTGTAGGTACAGAATGCTACTATTATTATCTTCTTAATCCAGGTAATGGTTATACAGTCAGGTAGTAAATTTATTCAAACTTTTTAAATGATATAAATATGAAATGCATAAAAATTATACTCTTCAGCTTGATAATAGTTGTAACCACTTATCCAAAAGCTAAAACACAATCTAACGATAGTCTTGCTACAAAAAGAGCAAAGAGTTTACAACAACTCGAGACAAATCTTGAACAAAGAACCTTTCGAGTATCGGAGATTAAAGACCGTTACCGACATGCGCTTAAAAATATACTCACGGCACAGCAGTGGAATCAATATGAAGTTGAGCAGCAGGCTACACAAAAAGTATTTGAACAACATGTACAAGAGCAAAAAATAAAATACATGCTTTTACATAACGAATAACTAGTTATAACAATATAATATAATATGATATATCATCCTTCATTATGAAAAATAAACATTCCGTAATCATTGTATGCTCACAGTTGCTTATTAGCTCCTTGTGTTTTGCACAAAGCAATGCTCCTAGCAATGCTACTCAAGTACCATCAGCAACAGTTACGCCAGCAGCTGTACCGACAGGATATAGTGGTATCGGCGATTTGAATTATGTTCGAACTTGGTCTCCTCAGCAACCCTATAAAGACATTGCAGAAGTGATGTCTGCCGATAGAACCCCAGCGCAAGTATTGCAAAGCACAACGTACTTAGATGGTATGGGAAGACCAATCCAAAACGTAGTTAAAAAAATAGGCCCAGATGCATTTGGCAAACAAGATGCAGTAAGCCCTGTTGTATACGATGCATTAGGAAGAGTAGCGAAGCAATATTTTTCTTACATGTCCTCTACCAACGATGGGCAATTAAAACCCGATCCGTTTACAGAGCAAAAGAGTTTTTATACCACAACGTATACAAGTGATCAACCATCTCTTCGTGGAGAAATGTTTTTTTATAGTCAAGCCGTTTATGAAACCTCCCCATTAAGCAGAGTAATGTCAACGTATGCTCCAGGTAACAGCTGGGTAGGTAGTGGTAGAGGAACAACACAGCAGTTTGCTATTAATAGCATTACAGATAGTGTTATCATTTGGAAAGTAGCTTGCAGTAATGATATAGGGGATGATAAAAACATACCTTATACCACAGGTAGATATAATGAAGCCTCCTTATTTAAAAACAGTACCATCGATGAACAAGGCAAAAAAAATATAACGTATACCAACCAAGAAGGTCAAACAATCCTCACCAAGGTACAGCAAGATGCTTCTCCATCTACGGGTCATAGTGGATGGATTTGTACGTACTATATCTATGATGATTTAGGCAGACTGCGTTGTATCATACAACCGAATGCTGTGCAGTATATGAACAATAATAATTGGACGCTGAGTAGTACGCTTCTTGCGGAACAATGTTTTAGATATGAATACGATGGTCGAAAAAGAATGATTGCCAAAAAAATACCCGGTGCTGCATGGCTTTACACCATATATGATACAAGAGATAGAGTTGTATTTACACAAGATGGAAACCTCAGAGCCAAAAACCAATGGACTACCACATTATATGATGCTCAAAATAGAATCACAACTACAGGTATCACAACCTATACGGGAAGTAGAGAAGAACTCATCAACTATGTAAACGGATTAAGCAATACCACCACTTCTCTTACCATTCGAGGCAGCACACCTACTGTACCTACTTTTACCAATAGTGTAACAGTATTCAACAATCCGGTACCCACCACAGCAACATTTATTCCATTAACTATTCATTATTATGATGATTATAGCTTTACCACCAATACCTACGACAATAGCCATAACGCTACATTAGGCGCAGGCAACAATGCCTATGCAGATTCGCTACCAAACAGCGCTTCAAACAATACCTATGGCGCTTCTACAGGTAATAAAATAAAACTCATAACAGACGCAACAGATTTAACCAAAGGCAGTTGGCTTACAACTATTTATTATTACGATGATAAAGGAAGACCTACACAAACACAAGCCGAGAATTACAAGGGAGGAAAAGATATAGTTACCACTCGCTACAATTTTGTAGGCACCCCTGTATGTACTTATAGTGTACACAATAATCCTGCAGCAGGTGTTCGCAATATGCGCATACAAAGCAATTACGATTACGATCATGCAGGTAGATTATTAAAGATCACCCAAAAATTAAATGACAATGATACCACCCAAAGAACCATTGTTGAGTATACATACGATCATCTAGGTCGAGCTAAAACAAAACGATTAGGGCAAAAAAGAAATATGGATGGCACCCTTTCTACACAACCCTTAGATATATTAGAGTACGATTACAATATAAGAGGTTGGCTTACAGGCATCAATGCAACCTTTGCTACCAGTGCTACCGATAATAGCAAATACTTTGGTATGCAACTCAGTTATGATTGGGGCTTCCAAACCAATCAATACAACGGTACAATATCTGGTATCAAATGGAAAACCAAAGGAGGTGGAAAGCAACAAGCGTATGGATTTACATATGATCATACGAACCAATTATTGTTTGCCGATTTTAATCAATACCAAAGCAGTGCATGGAGTAAAACATCGAAAAGTGGAGCGGTTAATTTTAGCACTCAAATAGGCGATGGTAAAAATGCAAGCACCGCTTACGACCCCAATGGTAATATACAAGCTATGAAGCAGTGGGGCGCACAATTAGGCAATGGGGCCATGGTGATGGATAATATACAATACAGCTACCATCAAAATGGATTAAGCAATCAGTTAAACGCTGTAACAGAAGACGGAACGATTGCAGATAAAAATTTTAAATTAGGCGATTTTACCGATGGCAATAGAACCGGTGCCGATTACAGCTACGATGTAAACGGCAATCTACTACAAGACAAAAACAAAAACAATACAACCATTACGTATACTTATTTAGACTTGCCTGCAACCATAACGGTAAAAGACAAAGGCACCATTACATATATATACGATGCTGTAGGCAATAAAATAGAAAAAAAAGTAGAAGACCTCAACACTAAAAAAACAACCATCACTAGCTACATAGGTGCAATGCAATATATAAATGACACCTTAAAACAAATAGCGCATGAAGAGGGACGTCTACGCTTCTCCCCCTCCTCTGTTGGAGGAGGTCTAGACGAAGCGATCTATGATTATTTTGAAACCGATCATTTAGGCAATACCAGAATTGTATTAACAGATGAATACCAAAAAGATCAATATCCTATAGCGACCATGGAAACGGCTAATGCGGCTATAGAAAACACCTTTTATAGCAATATAGAAACAACCAGAGCAGACAGACCCAGTGGATTTACAGCTGCTACCACCGGTTCGAATAACAAAGTAGCCAAGTTAAAAGGCACTACACAAAAAATAGGACCCGGCATGCTGCTTAAAGTAATGGCTGGCGATCAACTCAGTATAAAAGTAACCAGTTGGTACACCGCTGGCGGTGCAAGCCCTGTGGGTAGTAGCTCTATCGTAAACGATATCATAGGTGTACTTACAAACCAACTACCCAGCATCTCTGCGGGTAAAATAAGCAGCACAGAAATAAATGCAACCGTGTTGCAAAACCCGCTAAATGCCTTTAGCGATATTGTAAGCAACAATACAAATACGTTAACAACTAAACCCAAAGCCCATTTAAATTACATACTATTAGATGAATCAGAACTATCCTATATTGCGGCAGGCAGCGGCTGCAAACAAGTAGGAGCGGATAAAGTTGTAACCGATTTAAGCGGCTCTTTAGAGGTTCCACAAAATGGTTATCTCTACATTTACACATCTAATGAAACAGAAAATATAGAAGTGTTCTTTGATAATTTACAGGTAACCCATACCCGAGGTCCGCTGTTACAAGAAAGCCATTACTATCCCTTTGGAGGGGAAATAAAATCGCTGTGTAGCAAAGCCATAAAGGGCTTATCGTATATCAACAACAATAATAAGTTTAACGGTGGTACAGAACTCAATGAAGACTTAGGATTAGAGTTGTATGAAACCCCTTATCGCAATTACAATGCACAGATAGGTCGGTTTCAGGGAATAGATCTGTTGGCAGAACTTACTCCAAGCATAACACCAATGCAGTTCGGGGCAAATAATCCTATTAGCTTTAATGATCCTACTGGGTTGATTGTGCTTGCCGCAAAACAAGCTGTACTATCAGGAGCTATGAGTGGTATTTTTGGCTCCGCTTTTCCTAATCTTGATGTTACAGAAACACCGAGTAGTGAAATCAGCTACAGTGGAGGGGGATCTTCTTCCTTAGGTGGTAGCTATGGTTCTTCCTATGGTAGTGGGTACAGTGGTTATTATGGGGGCGGCTACTCTGGCGGAGTGTTGCATGGTGGTGGCGGTTCTTCTAATAATAATGCTGCTCCTAATATAGGTTCTATTTATACTGAACCAAGAGGTATCAATGAAGCCGTTAATAGAATGTCTATGAATGTTTTTCAAGCACCACCTCCGGATAGTTTGCCTGGGTTAGATAAAATTTTTCAACAATTTAATTGGGTAGAGCCAACTAATACATTCAATGGATCTATTGGTGCATTATCTGGTTTGTTAGAGAATTTTGCTGGTAAAATGAGAATGGGAAGTAATTTCAGAATGTATATGCCAACGCAAACAGGTAGAGTATTTTACGGTAACCAATATGTTTCTACTACGGAAGCAACTCGAATAGGAAAAGTTGCTGGAATTTCTACCTTAGTTATTGGAACAATTATAGATGCAGTTGGAGTATACAACTACTATTATAAAGGTGCTAACGATCCCAACGCCGTACATCCTGTAAAAGCAGGAATTAACTTGGGCGTTGGTATATATAGTATGTATAGTGGACCCCCTGGTTGGTTTTTTGGAACAGTATATTTTTTAGGAGATTTGGTACCCGGAGGATGGCCTGCATTAATGGAAGCTGGTTATCAGAATACTAAAAATAATAGAGCTATATTAGGACCTAGTTGGAGCCCAAGACCAGGTGGAGGTTTACTATAATTAAAACAACTCTTAACTCTTATATGAAAAGATTATATTATCTATTGTTTTATAAATTATATTGTTTTGGAAAGTCTATAAACGAAGAAGGTTGGGAACATTGGAAAGCTCTTGTAGCAATAACAGTATTACAAGTTATATTAATAATCGAGTTATTAGTTTGGTGGACAATTATTACTAAAATTGGATTAACCATTCCTAAGTATAGCTTTGCAATACCTTTAGGACTAGCTATTACTATTATTAATTATTATGCTTTACTACATCACGATCGTTGGAAAAAATATGCAGAAGAATTTAAGAAGCATTCGAAAAGAAAAAGTATAATAATTAGTTGGTTAGTTTTCTTATTTGTGTTACTAATATTAAGTAGTTTAATATTCTCATTTTATAAAATGAGTCAAGTAGATTGGAAAAAGTATAGATAAGATGACGCACTGGAGACGGAAGTAGTAGTGGATATAGTGGTGGTGGTTCTTCTATTTATACTCAACCAAGAGGTATCAATGAAGCCGTTAATAGAATGTCTATGAATGTTTTTCAAGC
>CAZXBE010000071.1:0-9222 GCA_964638565.1 uncultured Chitinophagaceae bacterium | reverse complement strand
GCTAAACCATCTACAGATTGATGTTTTTGTATAGCTGTTTCAAATGTTTCTTTTGCGGTAGTAAAATCTGTAGTAAGCCAAGTAGGTAAATGAATATGTAATCCTTCCAACAAATTATTAAAGTAAGAACTCCAGGATATCGCAACAACAATATTTCCGATGGCATATTCTAAAATCAATGCCCAGCCTATGATCCAGGCAATTAATTCTCCAAAAGCTACGTAAGAGTAAGTATACGCACTACCAGAAACAGGTACTCTAGAAGCGAACTCTGCATAACATAAAGCAGTAAAACCACAAGTAACGGCAGTTATAATGAATAGAAATATTACGCCCGGCCCTCCATCAAATGCTGCTTGACCAATGGTGGAAAAAATACCAGCCCCAATAACAGCGGCAACGCCCATAAACGTAAGATCTCTTACCCCTAACACCTTATGCATTCTACTTCGATCACTCAATAAATCACCGCTCTTACTGTATTCCTTTTGGATGGAATCTAAAGATTTTTTTCGAAAAAGATTAAGCATAAAGAAAAGTTAAAAACTAAAAGTATACAATACCTGTGTTATTGTACATTATTTTTTGGCAAAAATATATTGCATCCTGAAAAGAAATGGTTTCACTCTATTTAAGAAACCATTTTTGATAACTTGGGTAACCCTATCAAACGCTTAGGTGATGCAAATGGTGCCATTCAGTCCACGATGCTTTATCAAAAGTATTAGGCTTTTTATGTATCACGCTGTATAAGATATTCGGCTAAGGAATATAAATTCTTTTTTCTTACAGATACTACAGCAACCGCATCTAAATGTTGCAAAGCAACATCAAAATATTTCTGCTTCAATTCTTTCGCCCATGCATCTATTTTACATGTTTTAAAAATGGATAATACTTGGTTGATTTTGTCAGATGGATTTTCTCTCATCAATTGCAATAAATTACTTTTTTGCTCATTGGTAGCCACTTCTAATGCATGAATAAGCAAAAAAGTTTTTTTATTAGCTAAAATATCTCCGCCAACTTGTTTGCCAAATTTTTGGGAATCACCAAAGGCGTCTAAGTAATCATCTTGTATTTGAAAGGCAATGCCCAGATTTTTACCAAATTCATATACATGTTGTTGATTACCTTCGCTGGCGCCACCAAGGATAGCGCCCATTTTTAAACTGCAAGCTATTAGTACAGAAGTTTTTAGTGTAATCATGTACAAGTAATCTTTCAGTGTTACATGATCATTTTTTTCAAAAGCTATATCCATTTGCTGTCCTTCACAAACTTGTTTAGCTGTTTGGTTAAATAAATGTAAAATAGAATGGAGGTGTTGAACACTTATTTTATTGATAAATTCATATGCTTGAATCATCATAACATCTCCCGCCAACAGAGCCGTATTTTCGCCATATTTTGTATGTACTGTAGATAGTCCTCTACGCAACGGCGCTTTGTCCATCATGTCATCGTGTATTAAAGTAAAACTGTGAAATAATTCTACAGCAATAGCTGCTTCCCAAGTATTTTGATGAATGATATCAAATAGTTCATTTCCCATTAAACATAGTACAGGCCTAACTCGCTTTCCATTAAGCTGTAAGAAATAATTTGCCGCACCATACAAAGCCTCAGGTTGTTGTGGAAATTGATTGGTTTGAAATCGATCGGCAAATAGGTTAACCAACTCCTCAAAAGTGTGCATATAATTTATTTAAGCGAAAATAAGAGTATAAACTTATATCATTTGCAACAAGTTGTAAGTGATATATTTGTGAAATCAGAAAAATAATATTATAGAATTAGATTCGTATAATCAATGAAGCATACACACACAGATGTGTCACTAAGTGAGGTACATGAAACAGTTGATACTACTAAACAGGCTAAGCGTTGGAAAAAAATATTCTCCTTTTTTGGCCCTGCTTATTTGGTAAGTGTGGGTTATATGGATCCCGGAAACTGGGCTACCGATATAGAAGGAGGAAGTCGATTTGGTTACAACCTTATTTGGGTACTCTTAATGAGCAATTTAATGGCATTATTGCTACAAAGTCTTTCTGCTCGGCTGGGTATTGTACGAGGAAGGGACTTAGCACAAGCTAATCGAGAAGTTTATCCTGCTATAATAAATATTCCATTGTATATATTAGCTGAAATAGCCATAATAGCTTGCGATTTAGCAGAAGTACTTGGAATGGCTATCGGTATTCATTTATTAACAGGATTGCCATTATTATGGTGTGTAGTTATTACATCAGTGGATACCATATTATTGCTTTTTTTGCAACGTTTAGGTATCAGAAAAATGGAAGTTTTTATTATTGGATTAATAGCTACTATTGGGCTTTCTTTTTTAATAGAAATTATATTAGCTAGGCCTAATGTTGTAGAAATTGCTAAAGGATTTATACCTTCTCTAGCTAACGAAAGCGCATTATACATTGCCATTGGTATTATTGGTGCAACAGTAATGCCACATAATCTTTATTTACACTCCGCTTTAGTACAAACTCGTAAAATTAAACGCGATGAAAAAGGTATTCGTAAAGCCTTGCGTTTCAACTTTTTTGACAGCGCTATTGCATTGAATGTAGCATTTTTAGTAAATGCCGCTATTCTTATTCTTGCTGCTGCTGTTTTTCATAAAACAGGAAGAACCGATGTAACGGCCATAAAAGATGCGCATCAATTACTATCAAATCTGTTAGGCACCGCTGCACCAACATTATTTGCTATTGCCTTAATAGCGGCAGGTCAAAGTTCTACCATCACAGGTACCCTGGCCGGGCAAATTGTAATGGAAGGTTATTTACGCTTACGTATTGAGCCATGGATCCGGCGCTTACTTACTCGTTTACTAGCCATTGTTCCGGCGGTATTAGTTATATTTTATTTTGGAGAAAAAGAAATAGACCGTTTATTGGTATTTAGTCAAGTAGTATTAGGTATTCAATTAAGTTTTGCTATCATTCCATTAATATATTTTGTAAGCAATCGTAAACAAATGGGAGCCTTTACCATTAAACCGCTTACGCAAATTATAGCTTGGTTAATAGCGAGCGTACTGATTTATTTAACTACAAAAATGATTGTAGAAAAAACTATGGCGTATTGGAGTCAAAATCCACAACTATGGATAAAAATAGCTATTGTAATAAGTGCTATAGTGTATGTACTACTTTTACTTATAGTAGTAGCTACTCCATGGCTAAAGCAGCGTAAATTAAAAAGTAGTTACGTCCATCCTACTACACAAATGCCTAAAAATCTTACTGTGCCTAGCTTTAAAAAGATTGCAGTAGCATTAGGTTTTACAACACACGATGAAAAAATGCTAGCGTTTGCTTTAACGCATTATCAGCAGAATGCAACGCTTATACTTATACATATTGTAGAAAGTGCATCAGCAAAAATTTTGGGTACTACTGCTCATGATTTGGAATCCAGAGATGATGAAAAAAGATTGTTGGCATATGTAGAAAATCTTCAATCAAAGGGTTATAATGCAAAAGGAGTATTAGGATTCCGAAATAGAAAAAAAGAACTTGTGCGAATAATAAAAGAAGAAGGTGCAGACTTACTCATATTAGGTGCTCATGGGCATATAGGGATTAAAGATATACTCTTTGGAACAACCATTAATAGTGTTCGCCACAAAGTACAGATTCCTGTGATGATTGTAAATGTGTAGTCCTTTAGATTTTACAGATGCTGTTTTGAAACCGATTAAAAAATAATCGCATAAATTATCAACCTGTCATCTGATTAATAAGTATCTTCGTAACGTAAAAATCAACTTTAATTAGTATAAAAAACGGATAATAAAATGAGTACAACAGAGAAGCTGAAAGCATTAAAATTAACAATGGATAAAATAGATAAAGATTTTGGTAAGGGAAGTGTAATGATGATGAACGAAAAAGTAGAAGTAGAGCAAGAAGTAGTATCTACCGGTTCTTTAGGATTAGATATTGCTCTAGGAATTGGCGGATTGCCTAAAGGGCGTATTGTAGAAATATACGGTCCTGAATCCTCTGGTAAAACTACTTTAGCCATACATATTATTGCTGAAGCTCAAAAAAAGGGGGGTATGTGTGCAATTATAGATGCAGAGCATGCATTTGATAGTGTTTATGCTAAAAAACTAGGTGTTGATATAGATAATTTACTAATCTCTCAACCTGATTATGGTGAACAAGCTCTTGAAATAGCAGATAGACTTATTTTATCTGGGGCTTTGGATGTGTTAGTAATAGATTCTGTGGCTGCATTGGTTCCTAAAAGTGAATTAGAAGGCGAAATGGGAGATAGTAAAATGGGGTTACAGGCACGTTTAATGAGCCAAGCCTTACGAAAATTAACAGCAACCATCAGTAAAACCAATACTATTTGCATTTTTATTAATCAACTAAGAGAGAAAATAGGCATCATGTTTGGCAATCCTGAAACTACTACAGGAGGAAATGCGTTAAAGTTTTACGCTTCTGTACGGCTAGACATTAGGAGAGCTGCTCAAATTAAAGATGGAGACGTTGCTACCGGAAACAGAGTCAAAGTAAAAGTAGTAAAAAACAAAGTGGCGCCTCCATTCCGAAGTGCAGAGTTTGATATTATTTTTGGAGAAGGCATTTCTAAAGTAGGCGAAATTATTGACATGGGGGTAGAGCTAGGTATTATCCAAAAAAGTGGTAGCTGGTTTAGCTATGATAGTAATAAATTAGGCCAAGGACGAGAAGCCGTTAAACAGTTATTACAAGATAATCCCGAACTACAATCAGAATTAGAAGGTAAGGTAAGGACTAAAATTGCGGAAGCACAATTAAGTTAATAAAAGAAATTGACAGCCTTTTCCAGGCTCAATTCAAAACGAAGAGGATTGTTTAAAAATGCAACAATGTTGCATTTTTTTGCCATCGCCGAACTATCGTCAAAAGAAAATAAGTTATTTTCAAAAATGTCTTAGCATACTCTACAGTCCAAATAATTCATACTTTGTTTTGGGCCTCCGCTCCGAATGCCATATAAAGCCTTTTAGTATCAGCTCTTCTGGCTGAACTTTTAATATGGGATAGGTAGTTCCCTTAAATCCTTTTATAAAAATAACTTTATTCGCTTTATTTTCTTTAAAGTATATATCAATAGCATCCGATGAGGCTTTACTTACGCCAACGTATTTCTTTTTTTCATTTATTAAATAATAAATGCTTTCAGCGCTACCCTTGGCTCTTGCATATTGCATTACACCATTTTTTAAAAAAGCATTTATAGTCTTTCCTTTTACTTGATTGTAATTGGAGGAGCTGTCTAATTGATTCGCTATTAATGCATTCTCATATATATATACTCGCTCTAATTTTTTATTTTGTAAATATGCTAAAATGGTATCTCCCATGGCTTGATAGGATTGTGACCAAACAATAGGGTTGCCAAGCAATCGCAATGTAGAGTCTTTTCCGCCATAAAACATACTATCACAAACAACTTGCATAGAGTCTGAAAAAATTTTTACATGATGAAAAGCCGTAAAGTACCTATTCCAACTACTATCTTTTGCATTTAGTACGATAGGAGTTGCGCCATGCATACTATCTCGAACATTAGAAACAGGAAGCACTTTTTCCAAATCAGTAAGTTTACCAGAAAGCAACGTATCGCCTGTTATGTAAATAGAATCGTTGCCTTGTTTAACAATCATTAATGGTTTGTCCGTAGCTAAAGAGCTGCTTGCTATTCGATTAACAAATAATGTATTAGCTATAATGCTTATGCCTTGAGCGGTATCTTTATATACAGCATTTCCCTTTGCTTGCCCAACGCCTAATTTATCATTAAATGCCATATCGTTAGCTGTTATCGTATACGTGGTATCAATAATTTGAGGTCTTTTACTTAATTGTGCTGTTTTATTTAGTAAATCATAAAATCCATCAGAAGTTTTAATAATGCGCTTCCCATTTTCAATACGAGTAGAAACTATAAATCGAGCTATTTGTGTATTGGTATTGTATAATAGGGTATCTGTAAACACCTTATACTCTGGATTATTCAGTTGAACGTTTTTTTTAAACGAAGCATCTTTGGTTTCTCCATAATAATATGCCTCTGTGCTAGTCAAAACAGTTTTTTCATTTGTTATGGTTCCGCCTTTAGTGTAAATGCCAATTTTTGTATTTACATCATAGTCCAGCTCGTTTGTAGTAATAATGGTTTTATTGTCTGTTAATTTAACTTTATTACGCAGGTTAGCTTTTTTTAAGAGATGATTGTATTTAAGATATTGCGAATAAATATGTATGCTGTCATTATCATTAATATGCACACTGCCGTACGCTTCTACTATATTGTTTTTTTGATTTACAGCCACACTATCACAATAAAATAATGTTTTTTCTTGCTTCATTTGTACATGGCCAGCAAACGACAACAGTTCTATAGTATCTTTTTTTTGATAATTTTCTCTATCCGCATGTATAATGGAAAGTTGTTTGTTTTTAGCGGCAGTATCGGTATTATTGAAGCTCGTTGGAGGAACTGCTTTTTGCGCATTTGCAACATTGTTGCAAATAATAAAATATATGAATAAATGAAAGACGGCGATTCTCATATTATTTTTCTAATTGCGCCGAATCGGGCAGTGGTTGCATAAGAGGGCCTGTTTTATCTTTCTTTCCAAATAAAGAAAACTGAACATACCTTTTAGGGTGTACACGAAGGTCTTGCAGTAAAATATTTAAACTATTTGTTGTAGCTGTTAGGTTATTATATAATTTTTTGTCGTTAATCAGTTGTCCCAAAGAACCTTCTCCACGATCAATTTTTGTAACAATTGCATTGAGCTGGTGTGCGGTATTGTTTAATTCATACATGGTTTTTTGAAGAGATATATTTGCAAACTCATTGCTAGCTTTCTCTACATTACTAAGTGTACGACTTATTTTTTCATTATTGTTTGCTAAATTTTTGGTAAACGCATTTATGTTATCCATACTCTGTGCTATACTTCCATGCTGTTTGTTCAATAAACTATTAAATGTTGCTGTGGTGGCAAGCAAGTTAGCAGACATACTTTTAACATTGGCGAGTGATTGGCGAAAATCATTTTTTACTCCATTGTCAATTACATTGTTTATATTTTTAACTAAACTATCAATAGACTTTAAAACAATTGTAGTTTGGTCTGCTATAGGATCTATTTTTTTGCTTAATACATTCAGCAATCCGCCAGCGCTGTTGGTTGTTTTTAAAGTATCTTCGGCTTGCACATAAGTTCTACTATTTCCTTTTTTTATTTCAATATTGCTGCTGCCTAAAGGGCTAGCTTCAATGGTTGCAATAGAGTTTATGGGAATGTTTATCTTCTTTTCCAACTTAATGGTTACTAATATTTCGTCAACCAATTTATTTGATTCTTGTATATCGTATACCGATCCAACACGCAGGCCATTGATAAGTACAGCATCAGACGGTGCTAATCCATTTACTTCATGAAATACAGCATATATATGTGTTCCTGTTTTAAATAGATTTTTACCTTTCAAATAATAAAAACCTAAAATCAAGAGCACAATGGATACTACTGCTAATGCGCCTACTTTAGTTTCGTTAGGAATTTTTAATGCCATAGATTGGGTTAATAGACAAATCTATTCTTTTATTATTTATATATGGAGATAGGAAAGGCATTTTTTGTGCTGCTTCTTTTCTCGTGTATTTACTTTTCGCTCGTTGGAGCGTCAACATCTTCTGTAACTACCTCTGGTATAGGCTTTCCACTTTCAATTGCTTTTTTATATCGTACTATCGCACTAGCTATTGAATTAGCAATTTCATCTTGCCCATTTTCACTGTTTAAATATTTTTCTTCTTCTGGCGTGCAGATATACCCTGTTTCTACTAAAATACTAGGCATGGCTGTAGCTTGTAGAACCCATATGCCAGCCCAATTACGCTGTTTTACACCTAAGGTTACCCTGCCTGCCTGAGCAAGCTCTTCTTGTACCATACTGCCTATTAATATGCTTCGTGCAAAGTATTTTTCTGTACGTAATGCCGCCATAATTCTAGCCTCAGGGGTATTGATATATTGAAAACTGCTATCTTCTTTTTCGCTGTACAACTCAGCATCATGATCTCCTATAGATTTTATTTTTTGATCGTTTTTATTAGATGCCCAAACGTAGGTGGTACTTCCTTTTACAGTGGGTGTTATTTTGATTCGTTCAAAAATAGGAACCTCTTTTTGGTGTGGTATACGTTTTTTCTTTTTTCCTTTTTTAATAGTAGTGTAATATGTTTCTGTTTTATATCCAGCTAGTCTTTTTTCATATCTCGGTTCTGTATCATCTACATGTATAGCAATAAATAAGTCACCTTTAGCCTCATTCGCCATTTTGGCTCTTAATCTATTGGCGGCATTATGATCTTGTAAATTACCAGGGAGATTATGATCCTTGCGAGTATAAATGATTTTACATTCTGGTAATTTTTCCTCCAATAATTTTCCCAATTTTAATGCCATAGCTAAGGTTAAATCAGCCTCATTAGAATATGCCCCTTGTGCTCCGGCATCAGGCCCACCATGGCCTGCATCTACAATAATAGTTTTAAGCTTGTAGGGTGACTTTTGTGCCCATATATTATTTGGTGAAAAAAAGTATAGTGTTGTAAAGATTGTTATATAAAAAGAACGCATACGTATATTGGTTAAAATTTAATGAATCATCTTTTTTTAAGATTGCATCTCCTATTTTTACAAATGTATATTTTCAGTTAAGCCAAATTTATATACATATAACATACATTCACCATGTTAATTTTACTTTACGTACATTTTAAGAAATCGTTAAGAGTTAACTTTGTAGGTTACAACTCAGAAGTGGTAAAATTAGTGGAAAAATAGCATCATTGAAGACAGTAGCTTTTATATTTATTTTTTGCATTGCACTTCCTACTTTAGGTAGGCGAGTGTATTATTGTGTTTTACACAACAACGATGTTATTACAACAAACGATACCTCTCTTCCAAACGCCAGCACAAAGTCTGTGCAAATACTGAGCGATAGTATTCCCAACGGATTACCAGATACTGTTCCTACTATTGTAAAAAAAGATACAATTCATTTAAACTCAGATAAAGATTCTTCTTTAGAAACTACCATAACGTATGAAGCAGAAGATTCTGGAGTATTACATATTCCTACACAACAATTTATATTGTATAACAAA
>CAZXBE010000070.1:3641-9357 GCA_964638565.1 uncultured Chitinophagaceae bacterium | reverse complement strand
ACTGGGAAAACCTTACCCATTATTTTAATTTTCCAATAGAGATTAGAAAAATTATGTATACCACTAATACCATTGAAAATTTAAACCGTGGTATCCGAAAATATACAAAAACAAAAACCCAATTTACAGACGATAATGCAGCTCAAAAAGCTGTTTATTTAGCCATTATGAATATTGAAAAAAAATGGAGCCAACCCATCCAAAATTGGGGGCTGGTTCTTCAGCAGTTCTTAACTATCTTTGACAAAAGATGTCAACTCTAAATAACAGTTACTCATTCCCATTTACACAAATTATTTTAGAGTCTCAAATAAAGCCATGCGCAAGTTTACAAAGAAAACTGTATTCCAGCATGTGCATTTGTTCCTAAAGTAGCATACCCATATACTTCTGTATATTTTGTATTAAAAATATTTTTTACATCTATAAATGCTTTTATACGCTTAAGAAATGTGTATGAGGTATACACATTACACAGGCTATAAGGTAAAAGCTTAACAGATTGAATATCTATTCTAGAGCTCATCCGTTGAAAAGATGCATTTATGTACCACTGCTTATTTATTTTGTACGAAATATTTATATTGATGGTATGTTTGGGTACTCGTATCAAACCAACAAAAGAACTATCCTTACCGCTTACACTTTTTGTAAGCAGCTCTCCATCAACATAAGTATAATTTATTTTAATATCCAAGTGCGTGTTTGGTTTTATACTTGTTTCCATTTCAATACCATAATCTTGTTGCTTATCCGAATTTGCATACGTAAATGTGTTATTATCATAAACAATTACATCTTTAATATTTCTATAAAAACCAACAGCTCGCAGTTGTATCAAATCATGTTGCAATGCTTTATCAAAGCCTATTTCAATCGTTTTTGATAGCTCAGGTTTTAAGCTGCTATTTCCAGAAAATAAACCATATAGTTGGTATAAGCTTGGTGCTTTATACCCCGAAGCAACGTTCACGAATAAACGCAATTGTTCATCTTTTATATAATAAGAAGGGTTAATACTGTAAGTAAGTGTATTACCATATTTTGAATGATGATTATAGCGACCTCCTAATTCTACATGCCATCCATTCTTAGCTTTGAAAAAAACATTTACATAACCACTATAAATAGAATAATGTGGATTTTTTACAGCCGTATCTATAAATTGATATTGCTGTAAAGTAGTTCCAGCTAAAATTTGCAGATAATTGTTAACGTTGTATTTCGTATATACTTCTGCATGTTGAAAACGACTATCAAATAAAAGAGGATAGGTATATTCTCTTTTAAATTGTTGGTAATTATACATACCTACTAGATCCCATTTTTCATTTGTAAAATGAATTTTTGCTCCAGCGCTAATAAGCTTTGATTTAAAACGATTATCTACATTATCTATAAACAATCTATAATCATCAAACTTTCCATTGAATTGTGTGTATTGAAAAAACGGATTGATAGACACTTGAGGCGTAAGATGCACGCCCAATTTAGCTTGTATAGCTTGTTGCCAATATCCATCTTTATCATAATGCGCTTTCCCTGTTGTATCTAGCGCTTCCGATATTCCATCTGTATGCAATCGTTGGTAATTAATAGCATAATCTACTATTGATTTTTTTCCACTTACATTCATATTTCCTTTTAGAGTGTTGTAGCTACCATAAGATAACATGCCATTAATATCAATGGGTTTATTACTATTTTTTTTCGTAATAATATGAATTACTCCGGCTATAGCATCTGTTCCATATAATGTAGATTGACTGCCTTTTACTATTTCAATACGTTCAATTTGATCTATAGGTAACATACGCATATCAAATACATTTGTTACACCTGAGGCATCATACACGGGTATACCATCAACCAATATCAATGTATATCCATTTTTTGCACCCCATAAAAAAACAGATTTGTCTTTTCCCGGATTGCTATTTGCACCATTAATTACTAAGCCTGCCTGTTCATTTAATAATTGCGAAAGATCTTTACCCATGCTACGATCTAATGCATCTTTACCAATTACAGTAATTACTTTCCCTGTTTCATTTAGTTTTTGGGCAATTTTGTTGGCAGTAATAATGATGGGTTGTAGCGCATTCTTAGTTGTATCTACATATTGGGCTTTGCCTATAGCAATAGCTGTTAATGAACAACCAAAAAGAAAAAATTTTTTCATGCTCATAATCGTTTTAAACGTTTAAAGATTATGAACTCTCGTTTGAATACAGAAAATAGAAATGAAAAGGCCGTTGTAAAGCTTTACATTTCCTGCTTTTCACCCGAAAGCTCTGGAAAATTAAATTTATTCTGGCAGGTCTTCTGGCTTGTTCCTGCTTATCGCCTTCCCATTTCATGTTTTATGAAACAGTGGCATGCTGATAACCATTTAATAGAACTTACAGCTACGGGTATAGCTCCCGATTTTCACGGGATTCCCTTTTAATCTCAACAATTTGAGAACCAAAACGGGTACAAATGTGGCGTGTTTGGGATTAATTTCCAAATAAAAAATCAATACCCATTTAAATGGAGTAATTTATGCACATCAAAGGTTCAAATGTAAGTGTGCAGTGTGGACACTACCCACGGCAGGTTGCTATGGCGAGTGTCTCCACTCGCCATAGCTTTGAGCTTGAACACTTGATTCGTATAAATTATTTAGTCATTTTTAGTTTTATCAACAAAGTATCAAGTTGTTTTTTATGCATCGTATTATAATGTGATGAAACAACTATATCATAAGGAGTTAAATCAGATTCATACTTGGTAAATGGCCTGCTGTAAGCGAAGCACTGATATGGCTTTGTCGTTTTTATTGTTTTATCAGCTCCTTTTTGCAACAAAACTTCAACAGCAGCGAAGTTTTTTTCATAAGCAGCAAAATGCAGCGGTGTCCAACCATATCCATTTGCTTTATTTACAGATAATCCCAAATCAAGCAAATAATTAATAACTTCTTTATTTCCACTAACTGCAGCAAAATGTAACAGCGTTGTTTTAGTATCTATAGGAATTTTTGAAAATATATTGTCTTGCTTCAAGGTTGCTTTATAATCTGCTCCATGCTTAATCAATAACTTTAATAATGCTAGGTCATTACAAAATTGAAAAATGGGCTGATCCTTACTATTCACATTTGCTCCATGCTTAATCAATGCATCAGCAATAACATATCGAAGTTTATCATACCCTCCTGCAGGACCGTTCCACAATGCCAAATTGCCTATCGAAGCAAGTATAGACTTTCCATTATTATCAAGTTGGTTTGGGTTTAATCCTTTATTTAGAAGCATAGGCACTATGTCTGATCGCATATAACTACAAGCATACATAAGTGCAGTTTGCCCATTATTAGTATCATTCAGTCCTACATTATCTATAATTAGCTGCATGGCAATATCATTCCAACCATCATGTATAGCTAATAAAAGTGGTTTTACTTTTTTTACATCATCGCTAATTTTTAAATCATAGTGATATATTTTTTTAGCAAGTTTTTGTATTACAGGTATGTTTTTTTCTTCTAAAGCGTTGACCAAAGCTTGTTTATCTTTATCTAATGATATAGATTGAGCAGTAGCTTCTAACGAAAGAACAAAAGGGATTGATGCTAAAAAAAATATTTTTAGTGGTGGTAGGCTTTTAATCATATTGTAAATCAAATTTAATTATTTATATAGATACGAATAACTACTCGACTACACAAATTCTATTGATTTTTTCAGCAATATTATCTCTGTTTCGTTATTGAATTGTAACAATGCGTAATATTCATATGGAAAGAAAAAATTATTCCTATATTTTTGCGGTATGATACGTTTGGTGCTGTTTACATTTCTTGCAAGTTTAACTACACAGGTGTTTTCTCAAGATAAGTGGGACTTGAGGAGATGCGTAGATCATGCCCTACAAAATAATATTAGTATACGCCAAGCGGATATACAGGCAAGACTTGCTGAAATGCAATACAAGCAGACGGCGCTACAAGCATACCCTTCTGTTGATTTAAATTCTAATGTTGGTGTAAATTTTGGGCGCTCCATCGATCCAACTACAAACCAATTTACAACCAATCAAACATTGTTCAACAGCTTTTCTTTACAAACCAATGTACCCATTTATCAATTTCATAAAATAACCAATACCATACTTGCCAATAAATTTAATGCACAAGCAGCCTTAGCAGACTTAGACAGGGCTAAAGCAGATATCGTATTAAATGTGGCGGGTGCTTATTTACAAACTTTATTATCACAAGAGCAGGTTAAAATAGCCAATATACAAATAGAACAAACAAAGGAACAGTTAAAAATTACTCGAAAAAAAGTACAAGCAGGTGTACTACCTGAGTTAAACGCTGTTCAACTAGAAGCACAACTAGCAACAGATAGTGCAAATTACATAGGGGCTAAAGCAGTTGTAAATCAAAATTTACTTCAATTAAAAGCAATTATTAACCTAGATGCTGGATATAATTTTTACATTACCACACCACCAATTGAAACTATACCAACAGAAGCTCTTGCAGATTTAGAGCCTGAAAGTGTTTATGCGTTAGCTATAAAAAATTTACCACATCAAACAGTTAATGAATTAAAAGTAAAAAGTGCTGAAAAAAATTTTTGGGCACTTAAAAGCAATTTTTATCCGAGTATTGAAGCTTTTGGAAGTTTGGCTACCAACTTTGCAAGTTCATTTCAAAAAATTACAAGTGCGGGTATCATTGGCACTCAAAATACACCCATGTTTGTAACTGTTGGGGCCAATAATTATTTTGTGCAAACCCCGCAATTCGATTTTCAAAAAGGGACCAAAGGCTTTGGAGAATTATGGAATGGCTATGGTACTCAGATCAATCAAAATTTTAGACAAAATGTAGGAATCAGCATAACAGTTCCAATATTTAATAATGGTAATATCAGAACCCAATATGAACAAGCTCGACTAAATTATCAAACACTCGTTCTCCAAAAAGAACAATCTGAACAAAAATTTAAACAAGATATTTATTTGGCTTATACTCAAGCAATTGCTTCTATCCAAAAATTTAGTGCTAGTAAAAAAAGTGCGCTAGCTGCCGAAAAAGCTTACTACTTTGCAAGCAAGCGATACGATTTAGGACTAATAAACACCACCGATTTAATTACTACAAAAAATAATTTATTTAAAGCCAGTATAGAATTACTATCGGCTGAGTACGACTATGTATTTCGTTTAAAAATATTAGAATTTTACAAAGGACAGGGCATTAAATTATAACAACAGAAAGAGCGCTTTTTCTCTTTTAAGATTCAACATAGATTCCTCAATGATTATAGCAGAGCACATAGAACAATACGCAAAAAAATATACTACTCCACTAAGTACATTACTACAAGAAGTAGAACGGTATACACAAGAGTACCATCCAGAAGCACACATGCTTAGCGGTCCCTTGCAAGGACAATTTTTACAAATGATAAGTCATATGCTTAAACCAAAGCGCATCTTGGAAATTGGCACTTTTACAGGATATAGTGCACTATGTTTAGCAGCCGGACTTAAACCAGAAGGGCATTTGCATACCATTGAGCTACGAGAAAAAGATGCAGCTGTTGCGCAACATTTTTTCGAACAATCTAAATTTAAAAATCAGATAACACTACATATGGGCAATGCAAAAACAATTATTCCACAATTAAATCAACAATGGGATTTGGTTTTTATAGAT
>CAZXBE010000070.1:0-3631 GCA_964638565.1 uncultured Chitinophagaceae bacterium | reverse complement strand
GCAGATAAAGTAGGGTATGTTGATTATTACAATCTGGTACTACCTCATGTGCTTCAAGGAGGGTTTATTATTGCAGATAATGTATTGTATGATGGAGAAGTATTGGAGTCGCCCATAAAAGGTAAAAATGCCATTGCCATTCAAGCTTTTAACGATTGTATCGCTAAAGACAGTAATGTAGATAGTTTAATGCTAACTTTGCGAGATGGTTTAATGCTAATACAAAAAAAATAATTTACCATTAACTCAATACCCCAGTGAGAAATTTTATAATCATTTTAGTTGGAATACTTCTGTCATTTCAGGGTGCCGCCCAATATGATAGTACAGTACGTCAATATATCAATACATATAAAAATAGCGCCGTTATAGAAATGGTGCGTACAGGAGTTCCTGCCGCTATAACACTAGCCCAAGGAATTCTAGAAGCTGGTGCAGGTAAAAGTGAGTTGGCATTAAAATCAAATAATCATTTTGGCATTAAATGTAAATCTAATTGGCAGGGAGAGAGAGTGTATCATAACGATGATGCGCAAGGAGAATGTTTTAGAAAATATGCCACAGCAGAAGAATCTTTTATAGATCACTCTAATTTTTTAAAGGCTAATACTCGTTATGCTTTTTTATTTATGTTAGATCCTACAAATTATTCATCGTGGGCGTACGGATTAAAACAGGCTGGCTATGCCACAGAACCACGTTATCCAATACTCCTTATTCAGTGTATCGAGAAATATCGACTGCAAGATTATACATTATTAGGATTAGATATGATTACGCAACAGCAAAATAATATTTCAAAAAAATAATATGCAAACCATACATGTAAAAGATAAATCGTTTATTCCCTTTTTGTCACATCAAGAAATACAACAAGCTGTTGAACGAATAGGTGCAGAGATAAATACAACCTATAATGGCCTACAACCCTTGTGCATAGTTATTTTAAATGGCGCTTTTATGTTTGCAGCCGATTTATTTAAACATATCAATATAGAGGCAGAAATATCGTTTATAAAATTGGTGTCTTATAAAGGAACAAAATCAACCGGTAATGTAATTACAGCTATAGGGTTAGACGAAGTCATTAAAGACAGACATCTTATTATTATTGAAGATATTGTAGATACAGGCCGAACATTGCATCATTTTTTACCACAACTGATCCATCAGCAGCCCGCCTCTTTAAAAATTGCCTCTTTATTACATAAGCCCGATGCAACTATTCATCCAATAACTCTAGATTATATAGGTTTTAGTATTCCCAACAAATTTGTACTAGGCTATGGCCTAGATTATGATGGGCTTGGACGAAATCTACCTTCTATTTATCAATTAAAGGAATAACATTTCAATAAAATAATATGTGTACTTACTACATTGTTAAAAAATCGATACTTGTTGTAGTAACCACCTTAATAAGCTCCACGATACTTTGCCAATCCATTCAATCTGGTATAGTTGTAAATGAGCGAGGCATTCCAATATCGTATGTTCATATTTTTTCTAAAAAAGAAAAGAAAGTATACTTCACAAATTCAAAAGGAATATTTAACATACCAATATCTAATAATGATACGCTTACTTTTAGTCATTCCTATTTTTTAAAAAAAAATGTGGCAGTAACTGCAAGAGATAGTTTTTGCACCATTACGTTACAACCATCTAACCAATCTTTTCATTACCAGCAATCGGGTAATGTAGAAAAAATAAAAAATTACAATAAAGGGGAGCTTACCTACACCTCCATAGGTGAGGAATCCTATAGTAATAAAATAGAAAATAATTTTATTACAACTACATCATCCAGTTATCAAGTAGGGCTACATAGCCATAAGGCTTCTTACACTAATGTTCGCCGATTTATTGAACAAAAAATAGAGATACCTAAAGAAGCTGTTCGCATTGACGAAATGCTAAACTATATTGCAAGCAATATAGATACAACAAACTATAATTCCTTTCAAATACGTACAGCGTTAACGGCATGCCCTTGGAATAAAGACAATAAACTATTACATATTATTGTACACACGCCTACCATTTCTTTGGATCATGTCCCCGCCTGTAACTTGGTTTTTTTGATAGACATCTCTGGATCTATGGATATGCCCAATCGTCTTCCAATAATAAAAACCGCTATGCATGGCCTTATTAATCAATTAAGGGACATTGATACCATATCCATAGTTACCTATGGAGGCAATGTTGGTATACAAATCAATGGAATATCTGGATCAAACAAACTATTATTACATAAAACCATCGATACATTGGAAGCTAGCGGATCTACACCAGGTTCCTTTGCATTGCATACAGCTTTTCAACTAGCATCTGCACATTTTATTACCAAGGGTAATAATAGGGTAATATTATGCACAGATGGTGATTTTAATGTTGGCGCAACGGGCGAAAAAGCATTAGAAGCAGTAATTGAAAAGGCTCAACAAAAAAATATTCTCTTAACTTGTTTGGGTGTAGGTGTGGGAAATTTAAAAGATTCTAAATTAGAAGCATTAGCAAATAAAGCAAAAGGAATGTATGCGTACATTGATAATGAAGAAGAAGCTGACAATATATTATGGAAAGATTTTTCGCAAACCTTTCACAGCATTGCACATCATGCTGTATTATCTATACAATTTGATACAACCGTAATAGAACAATTTAGATTGATTGGATATGAAAATAAAAGCAATACCACTAACAATGTAACTATAATAGAAGGAGGAGAATTAAGTCCTCATTTCTCTACAGATATTATTTGGGAAATAACACCTACACAGAAGGCATACAATATTTTAAATAAAGATAGTTTTGCCTTTATACAATCCCCTGCTTCTGTACTATTAAAATATTGGAGCCCTATAAAAGACAGTCTACATCAATTAAAAATAAAAAGTGTACTTAATGGAAAAGAGCTTTCATTATCTGATCCATACATACAACTATACACGAGTGTAAGTATGTATGGCAGTGTACTTAGGCAATCAAAGTATATAAACAAGCATAGTTTGAAAGCAATAAAAAAAATAGTTGAAAACACAAATTTGCTTAATAACCATATAGCACTGTACTTCTACAAGTTAGTTCTGCAAAGCATTGTATTAAAAAAGAAAAAACTTTTTTAGTGTTCGACTATTATGTAATAACCTTAATTTTTTATTTTTAAATTTGGTATTGTATACTAAATATAGATTTTAAATTAAATAGTATGATTTGTGATTGCTCCCCACAATCGAAATCCCTTACTAATACTATATAGCTTATATAGATTAGGCTGATATTCACAGGAGGTGTGGATATTTTTTTTGATCTAAATTAGACTATTATATATAAGCTATATATATACCTATCGCAAACGCAAAACATATCACTATAAAAGAATCGCTGCAAGAGTTACGTAAACAACTCAAAAAAGCGCCGGAGCACCTTTGCCCCAGGCTAAAGATGCTTATAGAAATCAAACATTCGCCTACAGCGCTGAGTAAAAATGAGTTGGCCAAGCGAGTGGGGGTAAATCCTAATAGCATTCAGACTTGGCGTACTTGTTACCAGCAAGGGGGAATGAGTGCACTATTATATTAAACCGAATAAATAATATTACAAAATAGCTGTAATATTGCAGATG
>CAZXBE010000069.1:0-9370 GCA_964638565.1 uncultured Chitinophagaceae bacterium | reverse complement strand
ACAGACAACATCTATTAGAAGTGATGAAATAATTGCTTATATTTGTTGTTATAAACAGTATAAAAATGATTACTCAAGAGCAATATGATGTGATAAAACATTATCACGCACCAGAACTTAAAAAGTGGTTGGAAGAAAATAATTTATCTTTTTCTGATGTCAGAGAAGCAGCAATGAATGAGAAACGGAAAAAGGATATTGAAAATAGTGGTGGCTCATTTTGTAATTGTTGTGGTGCTTCTCAAAAGGATGGTGAAATTCACACAGAAGAATGTATTTGGTATGAAGGTGAAAGAAAAAGATAAATTATTTCATTTTTATATTGATTATAACGGTTTGCGTATTGCTGACGTTGACAATTTAAGAGACAAATGTTGAACACCTAAATAAATGTTAATATGAAAATTGAAGTTAAAATCACCGATGAAGCTGGCAATGTTCAGCAATACGTTGTTAGCGGTTCGTTGCCTGATTTTGAATACGAAATGTTTTTCAAATCAGAGCCAGACGATTTCTGCAAAATAGATGGGTGGTATCCAATAGCAACAGACAGGATAAAGAATCAAGAAAAGATTGAAAAATATATTGAAAGTGGATTGCTCAGAAAAATCAGGCAATGACCGCTAACGTTAGGGCGGCTTTGTGGCTGTTGCAGACATAATTATTCACAGTTAAAAATTAGTACAAATGCAAAATAGTAATTCAAAAGTTGAGCCGACAACCGAAAACGGCAATAGCACAAAACCGCTTGTTACCTGCCGTTGCATGGTATGTAGTCAAGAATTTGAAAGCGAAGAGCCAAAGATGTGTTGTTCGGGATATATGTGTGGTTGTATGGGGATGCCGATAGACCCCGTTGTATGTTCGGAAGAATGCTATAATAAGTTGCCGTTCCGCAATGGCAGGTAACGGTTTGCAGGTAGGCGATAGTGCCGCTTACCGCAAATGTAAATATCAAAGCACTCAGGCTCATAGCGGCATTTTGCCTACCTGCTGTTAGGTGTCTGTAAAAAATAAATTTAGCGTGGGCTTTAACTTAAAATAATAAAAAATGGAAAACGCACCTACAAATTACAGTAAAGGAGTAAACAATTTACTTTCTCATTTTAACAAACTTAATATACCTTATGTAATTAGGGATAATAACATATTAACAATAGACTTAAATTGTGTAGATAATTTTGGCATCCAATATGTTGATGAACTTCGTCCTTATGGGCGAGAAGAATTAATTGAAATTAGAGTCAAATTAGAACGGTTGGGGTATCAAAAAGGTTTATCAGATACTTGGAGTAGAGCCTATATTAATGCGGCAGATTCTATTGATAGATTAGATGCTATGATAGCAAGAACAGAAATACCATCAAGCGATATAAAATTTAGTAACGATGAAAATGTATAGCATAAGTGCCGAAACGTCAACCAGAATATTTAAAAATTGGTTGATTGAAGCAAAAAACAAACAATCAGCAATCGCATTGTTTGCAGATAAAATACACAGACCATTAAAATCTTTGAAAAATGTAAAATGCAAATTAATATAGTGCGGTGGGAAATTTATTTTTTATTGCACCTAACGTTTTGCAAGTATATTTAGTTGCGGAATTAAACGCACAAAACTTTCAAATTAGTGATAACTTAAATTAGATAACAAAATGAACAAACAAGCACAGAAACAGCAATTGAATATACTTGCTGTTATGCGCCGTTTTTCTTCACAAATCAATAATTATGAACTGGAAAAGATACCGTTTAAAAACTTATGCTGTCAGCGACAACAGACCGTTAATCTTCAATCCTAAATATCCTTGGTGGTGCTCTGGTTACGGAGAAAACAACAAAGTAGAGTACTCCGTAATAATAGCATACTTACCAAAGGATGAAGATTTACTAAAATATTGGGATGATGCCTTTGATGTGGAATTTACAGAAGAAGAAAGTATAAGTTTTTCTGATAGATTTCCGAAGCCGAGTTATTTCGTGTCCTAAAATGGCACATAACGTTAAGGTGCTATGAGCAATAGCGGATTAAAAATACAAAACTTACAAAATATGACAAAAGATAATAAACAGCAGAAACTTTCGGATAGTACGGACACCACTATTACTTATAACACATATTATGCACAGTTTTTTCGTTACGAGTGGCAAGAATATGCTTCTCACGATTATGATGGGGAATTGATAGCTTCACCATATCCAAATCCAAAGTTAGAATTAAGAACTTACGATTTGTTAAAAGAAACAGAAAAGGGTTATTGGATTGGTTATAAAGGTTTTTCATTCAAAAAGTGGATACCAAAAAAATCAAAAAGAAGATATGCTTATCCAACAAAAGAAGAGGCGTTGAAAAACTTTATAACAAGAACAAAACGTAGAGTAAATATTTTACAACGACAAATAGAATGTTGTAAAATTTCCATTTCATTAGCTGAACGCACGGTTATTTAAAATTGTGCATAACGGATATGTATTTATGAAGTGGGGGAAACAGCGAACAGCCGCCGCTATTATTGCTGAAGCTGGGCGATGGGTAAAACGGCGAACCCATATCGTCAGCCCCCATTTTATAAATACTCATGTTAAATGCCGTTACGGGATATTAATTGTAAACTGTCAAAATAAACAAACATGAAATCATTAAAAGAATGGCAAGAGCAATACAATAATCTGGATGATGATTGCAATGACTTTAAAGCATTCAATGCTTCTTATGGAATAATGAGGGCAACCTTGTCAGAGGAATTTAAAAAGGTAGTGTTGCCTGAATTTGAACCATTAGTAAAAGAGTGTATTGAAAAAGCTCCTGAAAGTTTTTACATAGTCCTACATACTGGGCAAAGATTTGTGTATTACTGCTCAAAAGCAAGACTTGTTCCTATGTATGAAAAGGGTCGTAAGGGTAAAAATATTTATTTACCACCACACAACTTTATGAAGTATTTCTCATTCCTAAAGTCTGGTAGTAATGGCATTTAACGGCTACGGCTTGCCGAAGGCTGGGATTAGAAGGACAAAAGTTCAATTAACAACTAAAATTAAATAGAAAATGAAAAGTTCAATTAAAGCACTAAAGCAGGCATGGTACAAAACCCGTGTTATGTGCAGCCTTTTTTACAAGAATGTTAAGAAAGACGTAAACGAAAGACGTATTAAGTATTGGTTTCAACAATATTTTGAAGACAATAATTTACATTCAGGTATTTGGCAATTACACCACATTGGAGTAGTTACAAGTAAAACGGATATTGTTGTAACCATTACGCTTGGAAGACCAGGATTATTGATTGGTAAACAAGGTAGAACTATTGACGAAATTACTAAACGTCTTTCTGATTGGTTAGAAAAACCTGTCAATATTAAAATAAATGAGTATAGTGTGTGGTCGTAAGGTTGCACATAACGAAAAAGCATTGCTGTAGTGGCGACAAATTAAACTAAAATTTCAAACAAAAACAAAATGGAAAATAAACAAAAATCTTCAAATGAAGCACATTCAGAGCCATTACAGCAATGCAGTGGTGTTATATGCAGTGCTTTATCTTCCGATGACTGGAGAAGATTAGCAGGACATATTGATAACTGTTTCTTTGGTAGTGAAAAAACTTTTTCGGCTGAAAGAAAGAACGGATATTATTATTTAAACACAAATAAGTGTGATGATGTGTCAATAGTTCGGGTGTATTGTAAAATCGGAGTTGCTGGAATTGATAAAATTGAGCGACTTGGAGAAGATACCGAAGGATGGCAAGAGATACACCCGAACACTTACAAAAGTGTCGAAAAGTTTTTGAACGGTATGCTGTCATAGCATTGCATATAACGGTTGCAAATATAAGCAGTTATTAACGAAAACTTAAATTGAAAAACAAAACTTTATATTATGGAAAATATAAATTTAATACCACAAGAGAAAAACATAATCTTCTTTTTACAAGATAAATCAAATCAAGAAATACTAAAACTTTGTAAAAATGGAGATATTTTTGTAAAAGGTAGATTAGCTGAAAATGATAAAGAAATTGTTGATGCTTTACGTAAATTTCTAAAAGAACAAGATTTCTTAAAATAGCCAATAACGATTTGAGTGTTGACGATATGCCACTTAAACGGATAAACTTTCTACACGCACTATCCTGCGGTATATTGCCAACCGCTTGTTATAGGATAGTTTTATTTTTTTAAGAATTGGTTTAAACAAATTTAAAAATGAACAATAGACATTTATCAAAAAGAGTTGACTCTGCAATATTGGATATTAACAATGTTATTTCCGAATTAATTTCTGAAATAGAGGAACTTGAAGCGGAAAAAGATAAAATGCAGGACGAAATAGATAGTCTGAACGAAACTATTGAAAAAATGTCCGAACACATTAGTAATCTCGAAGGTGCGTAGGGGGAAAATAAAATTTCCTATAACGGGCGAAGCATTGGCGATGTTGCCGAATTTGAAAAACAAAAGATTAGTATGAGTACAGAGTTAAATAGTAGCACCAAAGTTGAAGTTAGCACGTCAGACGGCAATATAGCCAATGCAGTTTTAGCAGCCGTTAATTCGGTTTTCACAAGACACAAACCATTTTTTAGGTTTTCGGGTGTCTTTATTAAATATACGGTTGGGCGTGAAAAGTATTGGGTAAAAGTATATCCAATTGAGCAACACAATTTAACCTGCAAAGGTCTTCACGTTTGTAGAGTAGATACAGAAAAAGACGATAATATATACTACGTAAAACCTGAAAACCTTGAAAAATGGTTACAATCGGTTAAAAATCATTTAGAGTGGAAACGTGATTTATACAAGAAACAACTAAAGGCAGAAACAGAACAAGAATATAATTCTATTGAGTTGGCTCGTTTTATGGGTAGTCAATTTTAATGGCAGCTAACGTATCGGTGCTATACGATGTGGCGGATTTTCAGCACGGAAGTCCAATACGAAGCACAAAACTTGAATTTAAAACAAATTTTTAATCAAAGAACAGTACCGCCATATTGTATAGCACTTGTTAGCGGATGCCCTTCTTCACAAATCAAAATAAAATGTCAAAAGAAACTAAAAAAACATCCGCAGAATGGATTAAAGAAGTGGGTTACGAAGTTTTAGACCCTGATGGTTGGGACAGAGCAAACTTCGATTACTCTTGGAACAAAGAGAAAATTACAATGGCTGAATTTCAAAGAAGGTTAGCAATGTCAACTGTAATGCGAAAATTTAAGGTGTCTTAGGGTTGCCGCTAACTCCCAAATATACGCAATAAAAAACAATGTTATGAGTACAAAAGATGAAAATAGTACAGAAGTGCAGCATGACGCAAAACCCGTGTTAGCAGAAGTGCTTACGGCAGAAAAGATTATACAAAACTGTTTAGATTGCTACGACTTAAATAAAGTTCAAGCTAATAATATGACAAGAGATTTGGCACTAAACATACTTAAAGATTTACAAGATAGCGGTTATGTAAGATAGCATTTCTGCTAACGTGCCGGGTATTGCCGAAGGCGGCAAAGATAAAGCCCCGATTCCGCAGTATGTGTCCTGCCGCTTTTGGCAATACCATGTTAGCTGCTGCTGCGGTGAATTAGTAGAAACTTAATAAAACAGATAAAATGATAAAATTTCAATGTGATACTTGTGGCTACGAAACAGATAGCTACCACGAAAGCAAAAACAATGGTGAGTATATTCCTTTAAGGTGGATTACTCTTTCAGGCGTTACTGTTCATAACGAACACCACTCACCATCATTATTGTATGCTGGCAATGCAACTATGCACTTTTGTTCAAAAGAATGTTTTGTCGATATGTTTTTTAAGCCAGAAGAAACGGTAAAACCTGTTGAGAACACGGAAGGTAGTAGTTGCATCTAACGTATGGTATTATGAGCAGGTTTGCCTTGCAGAAATGTTCAAATTTAGCACAAATGTTATTGGCAAACTTGCTTATAGCACGTGTTATGTGCTGGGCTTTATTTATTAATTTTTAATACTTAAACAAAATGAAAATTATTCAAAAAATTAAAGACATTTTAGGAAATAAAAATTTGGATTTGGCAGACAAATTAATTGAAATTGAAAAATGCTTACCAAAAACAAATGAAGTTGAAATGGGTGAAATATTTGGTCAAAAATGCCAAATAAAAAGAGAAGGTAATGCCATTATTTTTGATGGCAGTGTAGGATGTGAGTATACAAACAATCCACGACTAAAAAATGCTGATGATTTATACTATATAGGATGCGGTTGTACATGGGACACTGATTTAGATGGTAAAAGATATTGGAAAAGATATAGCCCATTTATAACAGACAAAAACAGACCATCAGAGTATCGTCATTTATCAATTGGTGATATTATTAATGAAAAGGCAAGAATTAAAAAACTTATATACGAATGTTTGCAGGAGGTGGGTTTTTAGCCTTGCAGATAACGGTAAAAGTATTGCCGATGGTGGGGCGTTAATGCACTACTGCTCCACACAGGCACAAAAGTTTAATAGTAGTGCAATTGCTCAATGGTGTAACGTCAGCCCCACTATTGGCAATACCTTGTTAGCGGCTGCCCTCCTTCACAAACTAAAATAAAATGCAAAGAGAAATAAAATTTAGGGGCTGGTTTCAAGGAATAAACGGTCAAGAATATTGGGCGTATGGTTACTTGGTAAAACAAACAAATGGTAATTGGGAAATAACCAATGGCGAAACTTCTTGGACTGTTGATAACGTAGGTCAATTTACTGGCTTATTTGACAAAAATGGAAAAGAAATTTATGAGGGCGATTTAGTTCAACACGATGCTTGGGATTATCCATTTGAAGTTATTTTTAATGATGAAAAAGCACGATTTGTTTGTAAGCTGAAAACTGGATTAACTCAATATATAGATTATGAAAATCTTGTTGTTGTCGGTGATGTCTATTAGGGTTGCCGCTAACGGTAAAATATTGGCGAAGGCAGGGATTAGAAGTACTACTGCCGATGTCAGCACAAAAGTTTAATTAGTGTACTTCTGTTGGTTTTAGCACATCAGCCCTGCTTTTGCCAATATAATGTTGGGCGAAGTTTTTTATTATGCCAAAATTTGAAATATCACCTTATATAACAAGTCAAAATATTGGTGAAATTGAAGTTGAAGTTGAATTAACAAAAGAAGAAGTTGAATTGTGTAGAAAAATGTCTAAAGAAGATTTTTCAAACTACATAAAATCAAAAGCAACTGTCAAAATAACTGATTTTGATATTGATTACGACCCTCAAGAATTAAATGATTGGGATGAAG
The DNA here is from genome assembly GCA_964638565.1 of uncultured Chitinophagaceae bacterium. GTDB lineage: Bacteria > Bacteroidota > Bacteroidia > Chitinophagales > Chitinophagaceae > CAYVXB01. The sequence goes on along the minus strand of CAZXBE010000069.1, from coordinate 2,089 downwards.
TTGAATAAATTTCGCCCAACGTTAAGGTGCTTTGCGTTTGTGGCGGATTAATAGCACTAACTGTCGCCATAGCACAAAAGTTGAATAGAATTACTGCGGTTGAATTTAGCACGTCAACCGCCATAACGCAAAACACGTGTTATGCCTTCGTGCTTTTTTATTCAGTAACCAATTTAAAAACAAATATATGATACGAGAAATGTTTGAAGATATGCCTGTAATCAGCAGCATATTTTCTTTAATCCTGATTGGATTAGTATTCATCTTAACAGATGGATTGATGTCTAAACCTGAATACTTATCAGGAAATGTAATTGATAAACACTACAAAGCCGAAAGCCATAGAACTGGAACTGGTGTAGGTGTAACAAGCTCTGGTCAAACAGGTGTAGTGATGACTTCTGAAAGTGAGCCTGAAAAATTCCTTTTAATGGTCAAAACTGAAAACGGTAGAGTGGTAACTGCTAAATGTGAACCTGAACTTTATTATCAAAAAGAAATAGGTCAGTCAATCGAATTTGCTATTTACAAAGGTCGATTTACTGGAATGACTTGGTCTGTTCGGGGTGTCCGATAGCATGAGGCATAACGGTCGGAGCATTGCAGAAGGTGGGGATAAATGTACTACTGCCTCAACTTCTGAATTAAAGTTTAATAGTAGTACCATTGCTAAATTTGGCACGTCTGCCTGCCTTTTGGCAAACCCCTGTTATAGGCAGTGCATTTTTAGGGTTCAACTTTACACCCATTTTAAACGGAAAGTAAAAAAAAATAATTTTCAAAATGAATAAATTTATTAAAATCTCAATTATTGCAGTCGCTTTGACGATTGTTAGCCTTATGCTTTATGGTTTTACAAAAGCAATGTTTGGTAATTACCTTATCAATAATCCTTTCAATGCAGTATTTATGATTATAGGACTTGCATTAGTTATTTATGGCTTTGTAAAAGGTGTAAAATATGTATGGACTTTATCAATAGTCGCTGTTTTATTTACTATGCAAAGTTGCAACTATGCAAAATCAAATCAACAAGTAGTAGTTTCTGATGATTGTGGTATGACTTGGAAAAAAATAAATGCTGGCGATGCAGTTCCAAAAGGTGGATTAAATGCTTGTTATATGAAAGTTGTAATTCCTAATTACCCAATGCAAGGTGAAAGCAAGTTTATATCAAATCTAAAAGATAGAGTTAGAGCAAATGTTCACATTGATTACGATTATTCAATCACAGAACCTTTAGCTTTTATTAAACAAGCAAAATATTTAGGGAAAGCCAATACTGACGCAGATAATGAAGATGCTATTGGTAACGCTTTTGAAGGTGCTGAAAATATGGTAATTGACAAGAGAATAAAAGATGTTGCAAAAGGTGTTTTTATAGATGCTGATATTGTAGAGCTTGACCAAAGTGATATGGAAACCCATTTACTAAATGAAAGCAATAAAGTTTTAGAACCATTGGGTGTTCACTTGAATTTCATAACTCTAACTTTTGATTTAGACGAACAAACAAGACAAGCTATTGATGTATCTACGGCAATGAAAATTTACGAAAGTAAAGGATTGCAAGAAATAGGCAAACAAGTAATGTCGCAAAGAGCTGGTGCAACAAAAATTGTAATAGAAAATAAAACAGAAACACCACAAGTAAAAGAATAATTTTCGTAGGTAGCAACGGATGTCGCAGGGTGTCCGTTGCATTGCCTATAACGGAATTGGGCTTTGCGTTTGGCAGGGCTTAGAAGCACTAAAGATTAATTAACAACTAAAATTTGATAGAATGAAAAAAGATACATTAAACCACCAAACCCCTGCTGACGCAAAACCCGTGTTAGCAGATAGTAAAATTGCCGTTGGCGATAAAGTAAGGGTTGAAAAAGGTAACAGGTCTGTTTATACAGTACAGCACATTATTGGTAAGGTAGTGTGGTTTGAAGAAACGAATGATAATTGCTTCCTTGATGAATGTACAAAGGTTGGGTAGGCAATTTTATTTCTGCTAACTCAAAAATATACGCAATGCGCATTTTGAATATCTTAAATTTTAAATATTTATGGAATTACATTATAAATGCACTATGTGGTG
>CAZXBE010000068.1:0-9414 GCA_964638565.1 uncultured Chitinophagaceae bacterium | reverse complement strand
TCCACGTCATTTTTTTATCCCGATACCTTGATAATAATTCTTTTGTCGGGGCAAAATCTATATTATGCTCGTAAGACATATTTCCGATTTCCTTTGCAAAGAATTTGAGGTCTGAGCCTTTTGCAAAACCAGCTAATTGTGACACATTATTTATTCGTGTATCCACAATTTTTTTTACACCTGCATCTCTTAACAGGTTAAAGAATTTTTCTGCGGGTTTACCTGTAAACCCAATTGTATAAAGTTTAATCATAATTTTCTTCTTGTGGTTGTTTTGAATATGGTGAAAATCCTATTTCCTTATTTTTTAGTCGGTATGCTTCCTTTAATTGGTCGTCCAATGATACGTTTGGATTAAACATATCAGGCTTTGGTAATTTTTTGTCATACTTCTTTAGCAATTGGCTTTCAAGTTCAGCATTTGTCTTAATGGATTTGTCCTTCATAATATGTTTAACATCAAATCCATCTTTGTCAAGTGCAATGGAAACCATTGAAAACCTATGACAGTCTAAAGGTTCGCTTTCAGAACACATTAATGATATTGTAAAACCTTTGTCTAGACATTGCCAAATTCTTTCTACTCCATTTTTAAATGCCCAGGACTTTCTAACTTTTGTAAAATCAACTTTTCCTTCATCGTCTAATAAGTCAGGGTCAGTGTGTCTTGCACCAAATTCTTCTGCAAAATGCAAATATGTTATTCCGTTACTTTTTAGGAAGTTTTTCAAAGGTTCCTGATTGTATTGAGGGTTGTATGAACTCGCTGCAACACTTCGCACGTCAATTAGGCAAGTCACACCATACTCCTTAAGCAATTCAAGGAAATAGTCAAGCTGATGTGTCGAGTGTCCGACTGTATATATTATTGGTTTGTTTTCCATTTGTCAAAGTTACAATTTTGAATGTTGTCTGTCTTTTAGCATTGGCTATAACGAACAGGGCTTGGCGATGGGCTGGCATTGCGTTCAGTCAGCTTGGAACCGCTGCCCAATGTTGTTCCTGAGTTGAAGATAAGGTTCTGTAGCCAAATTAGTAACGTCCTGCTGGGATAGAAGCAGAAAAATGTGCTGCTGATGAGGCTTCTTCCGTCTGCCAGCCTATTGCCAAACCCCATGTTGTAGGTAGCCCTTGTTTTGTCAACCGAAAAGCTGTTGCCAATAGTTAGGGTGTGTCCAAGAAGCGTTGGGCAAGGCTGGCTGTTATGCAAGGTTTGGTTCTGTGCGTTGACTTTTGTGTGCCTTGCATAAGTGCCTGACTTGCTGCGTGGGCTGTCTTTGTCTGTGCAGAGAGGATATTTACCTAAGCGGATTGAAAAAACGTTGGTGCAGTCGGTAATTATGTCAATGCGGATGCTAATTATAACAAAGCGGTCAGTAATTGTGTCAATGCGGATTGGAATTATGAAACTGCGGATGAAAATTTTGTCTTTGCGGTCATGCGTTTTGTCAACTGGTACGCTGATTATGAAAAGTGGGGTAGCAATTATATCTTTTGTCAGCAAGGAATGTGTCCAATAGTAAAGGATTGTAAAAAAGGGCTTTACTGTGTCAGCAAAGCCCTTTAGTGAAAAGTGTTAGGCTTTTGCCCTCTTAAATTCAATACCACTGATTTGTCCATATTGGGGGCTTGTTGAGTTGAAAACTGATTTTACATAGGCTTTTACATCTAATGCTATGTCAACCAAACCTGTTGTGTCTGCATAAAGTATATTGTCCCTGCTGATACGGCTATTGCTCCAAGCTGTATTTGCATTTAGGACGTTGGTGTTTGCTGTTCTAAGTTCTGCCAAATAAGTCTGCAATGTTGCTACTTTAAGTTCTGTTTCATTTGGGTTGTATTCTGTGTGGGAACTAACCAACTCAATCAAACCATTGAAATGCTCCACCAAATTATCATAGCTCTGTTGTGATGATGATGCAGTTGCTGGGGCTGCCCCTTCTGTTGGTACAGGTTCAGCAGTTGCAGAACCATTAGCCCTTTGCCCTTGCAGTTTCCTATTGATGGTTCTTGCACCTTCAACAACGCTATCAGGAACACCTGAAACGGATAAAGCGTTTACAATCCTTGTTCCCAATGCTTTTAAGGTTGCAAAGGATTCTTTCCTTGCATCTGTGGCATTGTCAAATGCTGTTTCTTTTGTTTTGCAATCTTCAATTGCTGCTTTGGCAGTAGCTAATAATGTTTGAAGGTTGGCAACTTTTAAGGCATCCCTTGAAGGGTTGTAAGTTGCTCCATAGCCTGTACAAAATGAAATCAATGTTTCAAAGTTGGCTACGTTTTTTGCGTGTCCTGTTTCTGAAGTTGATGGCATGATTTTTAAAATTTGGTTAGGCTAATTTAAGGAATACTTGAAAATTTTATCACAAATAAATGTCAAACAAAATGTGTTTACCGTTTTACTTGCTTTACCAAATTATAATAAAATCTTTCTAAAAGCCTCATGTTTTCAGTAATAATATCTGCTTGTGCAAAAAGCCCATTATGATACTGTAATGGCTTTTTGTAATTGGTAACCAAACCTTCGGGTAAACTAACTTTTGCCAAATAGCCACTATCAGAAGGTGTTGAATTTATATAGTCAATTTTACCAACAACAGCACCGTACTGTTCATAAGGATAAGCCTGAAATTTCAGTAATACTTGTTGTCCTAATTCTATTTTACCAAAGTTGTATTGCGGTATCAACATCTCAACAAAATAGGCTGTGTTTGTAGGTTGAACATAAAATAAAGGCTGCCCATTTTTTATTTCTTGGTTTTCTTGAAAGAAGCCTGTAAACGAAACAGTGCCTGTAATAGAAGCTTTTAAGAGGTACTTAAATTCCCAAGCCTGTAATTGGCTTTTAATAGTTTGTAGTGCTTGTATAAACGTATTTTTTTGAACAATGATTTGGTTTTCCAGTTCGGCTATTTCTTTACGCTTTTCATTTTGTTGGCTCTCGTTGGTAACGATAGTTGAATTGATTTGTGGCAAGGATAGCTTTTTTGCAATCAATTTACTTTCCTCGTTTCGGTAGTCCATAGAGGAAATAACTTTGTCTTTTGCCAAAGATTCATTTGCTTTAAAAGTTTCGTTTGTTAATGAAAGGTCTTTTTGTAAGAGTTCTTTTTGGCTTATCAGTATTGCATTCAGTTTTTGAATATTCTGCAAATCGGTTTGTAGCATTGTTTTTTTACGTACGTAAAAACCATTGCTTAAAAAGTCTTTGAAAGTAATAAAGGACTGCATAAAGACTTGGTAACTGGTTTGTACTTCGCCCAATTGGTCTAATAATGCTTGGTTAGAATAGTTTGGGAAAAAGTGGATGATTTCGTTGGTTTGATTATTGCCAATTAATTTTTGGATGGTATCAATTTGACTGCTCACTTGTTGAATGGCACTTGGGTTTGCAAGGCTTTCCATGTAAGCCAATACTTGCCCAACTTGTACTGTGTCATTCTGTTTAACTGCTATTTTTATCAGTTTGCCATCGGTATGTGTAATGATTTCTTTAGGTGCATTAATACTATTAAGCCTTGCTTTTGCTGTTACTAAATCTGGATATTGAATGAACCAACAAACTATGCCTACACATGATAATATTAGGAAGAAAATTGTAATGCCCCAACGAATTATGAAATTGGGTTTGTTACCAATAAACTCTTGTACTTCACCGCTACGGAGTAAGTTATTATTAGGCATTGGTTTTAACTCACCAGTGTTTGTAATTATAGTTGGCATCTTGTTTTAGTTTCCTAGTTCTAATTGATTTTTTACTAACTCGTAGTAATGTCCTTTTTTTGTTGTTAGTTCTTGGTGTGTTCCCTCTTCTACAATTTCACCATTTTGAAGCACCACTATTTTATCAGCATTTCTTACAGTGCTTAGACGATGTGCTACCACAATTACTGTTTTATTTTCAAAAAAGGTTTGTAGGTTTTCTAATATCACTTTCTCGTTGTTTGCATCTAAGGCGTTAGTAGCTTCATCAAAAAAAACAAAGTGTGGGTTTTTATATACAGCTCTTGCGATTAAAATTCGTTGCTTTTGCCCTTGACTTATGCCATTACCTTCTGCACCAATTTTAGTATTAAAACCTAACGGAAGTTGCTCTATAAACTGCATGATATTAGCTACTTTACAAGCTGCTTTTAGTTTATCGAAATCAATATTTTCTTCCACTAAAGCAATATTGCTGGCAATGGTATCATTAAAAATATAGCCATCTTGCATTACACTGCTGCATTGGTCTCTCCAAAAATTATGACTGATATATTTTAAGTTAGCTTCTCCAATTTTAATATCACCTTTATATTGCTCGTAAAATTTTAGCAATAGCTTAAGTAAAGTTGTTTTTCCGCTGCCACTCATACCTACAATAGCAGTTATTTTTTTATCGGGTATTTCAAGATTTATATTGTTCAAAACAGGTTCGTTGCCGGCACCCACATAAGTAAATGAAATATTTTGTAAGATGATGGTTTTGTTTTCGGGAAGAAACTTTTGCAGGTTACTTTCTTTCGGTTCTTCATCCTCTAAAGAATGTATTTCATTTAGTCGTTCCAAAGAGAGTTTTGCATCTTGTGCTTGCTGTATAAAGCCAATCAATTGTTCTATGGGACTATTTAGCTGTCCAACAATATATTGAATGGCAAGCATTGCACCCAATGTAAGCTGCCCTTCAAGAACAGATTTGGCTACAAAAAAAGTAATGATTAGGTTTTTACCCTCATTAATAAAAAAAGCCCCTGCTTGTTGGTATTGGCTAATGGACAAGCCTTTGAAGCTTAGTTTGAATAATGCTGCCTGTAAACGTTCCCATTCCCAACGTTTTGGCTTGTCGCAATTGTTCAATCTTATTTCCTGCATACCTTGAATTAACTGCATGGTAGCCGCATTTTCTCTACTAGCTAAAGAAAAACGTTGGGTATCTAACTTGCGGCGATAGCCCAGAAAAAAGCGTATCCATACAAAATATAAAATACTGCCACTTAAAAATACTATGAATACGGGTACACTATAAATAAGTAGTACTACTGAAAATATGATAAGATTGAATAAAGAAAATAATGTGTTTAAAGAACCCGAAGTAAGAAATTGTTGAATACGGTTATGGTCGCCAATTCGTTGCAAAATATCGCCTGTTTTTTTTGTGTCGAAATAGGCAACAGGTAATTTCATTAGCTTAATCCAAAAGTCGGAAAGGATAGAAATGTTTATCCTAGTGCCTATGTGCAGTAAAATATGGCTGCGAATAAAATCGGTAGCTGTTCTGCCAGCAAAAAGAAATAATTGGGCAATTAAGATGATATAGATGTACTGCAAATTCTTTGTGTTGATGCCTACATCTATGATGCTTTGGGTAAGGAAAGGGAATATTAATTGCAACACACTTGCCACTAGTAAGCCAATAATTAGTTGCCCAAAATATCTTTTATGTTGTGCAAGATATTTGGTTAAAAAGCCCCAGCTAATGCTTGGAGCTTTGGTTGTCTCCTGAGTATAGAAATCGGGAGTTGGTTCTAATAAAAGAGCTATGCCTACTTGCTCTAAATCTCCTCCAATAGAGGAGACTTTACTTAACCATTTGCTGCAAAATTCTTGTTTTGTGTATTTAACTAAACCTATAGCAGGGTCGGCTATTTCTATTTTTTTTATTGTTGAATTTGGCGTAACCACCACAAAATGGTTTTGCTCCCAATGTACAATACAGGGTAAAGGTGCTTCGCTAATTAGTTTTTCAAATGACAATTCTACACTTAGTGTTCTAAAACCTATTTGTTCTGCTGCATCACTAATTCCATAAAGATTTACTCCCTCTTTGCCTAATTGTGTGTACTGCCTTATTTTTTCGATATTGATATTGCGATTGTGAAACCTGCTTATGATTGATAAGCAGGTGGGACCACAATCCATTTGGTTTTGTTGGCGAATAGTTTTGAAAATCATTTAATAGATAGTTCGTTTATACTTTTTAAGAAATTTGGTTCTGAAGGCATTAAAAAATTTTCATTCATTAGTTCCCCATTTCTTTTAAATAAAACAAATCTTGGAATTTCGTTAATTTTCAAAACTTTACAAATAGGCTCTTCAAAATTTAATTTGGTAAAGAAACTATTTAAATCATTTTTAGCTTCTGTATGCCAAAGCGTTTTATCTTCTTGCTTATCAAGACTAATTCTTAGTATTCCAACATTATTTGGTAATGATGTTCTTAATTGCTCGAGTTTAATACTTTCTTTTTTACATGGTATACACCAAGTCGCCCAAAAATCTACTAAATAAAAATCTTTATTATCTTTTTCAAAAATTTGTAACAATGTTTTAGGTTCGTTTTTTGGATTAATTAATGTAAACTTATTTATTAGAGTAAGTATATTACTAAGACTTCCATTTTTGAAAATACTATCAATTCTTTTTTTGTTAGCAGTATAAAATTCCAGTTTCTGAAATTCACTTTTTGCAGACATCCAGCATTTATCATTTTTCAAGTTATCATGCGTTAACTGATAAAAAAGATAACTTTGGCTAGTTTTGGCTTTTATCAAGTTGGGGTATTTATATATGTATTCGTATCTATTACATACTAATGGATTAACAACTTTACTTTTTTCTACAATGCTAGATATTAATGAGTGAATTTCGAATAGCTGTGAGTTGGTTGTAATTACATCCGAATTAGTGATTAAATATTTTTCAAACTCTATTATGTATGAATTAATGTCTTCTTTTAAATGATGATTATTACTTAAAATCCTAAAAACGGAGTAGTAAAAAGATTGTTCTACATAGGATGATAGCACTCTTTTTTCCGAAGTATCTAATTGTAAATTGTTAATTTCTGTTAGCTGTTTTATTCTTTCCGCTTTTAATAGGTCTACTGTTTTACCCTTAATATTCGATATTGAAGAAATGAATTCGTCCAAAAAAGGATTGGTTTTATTTTTATTGTCATTAACTATGTCCGACGAATCAGTTGTCTTAAGATACAAAGTATCTACTTTATTTGAAATTAATAGTGCATGATTAAATGTAACAGGATATTTTGGATTGCCCATATAAATAGCGAAATGAGTAAGCATTTTTGGCTTTACTACTTTTATTGACTTACAAATAGTTTGTGTTGAGTTTGATTTATTAACAAAGTAAAGTTCAACATTGTTAAAAGCTTGGTCTCTTAGATTTAGAATAACACTTTTTAAAGGCAATGTTTTAATTGATATAACGACTGAATCGGATTCACTTACATTGAGCAAAGATTTATTTACTTTATCGTTTTTTTGATTTGTCATACAGCTACAAAAACTAAAAACTAAAGCAACTAAAAGTTGTGCATTCGGCATATAATTCGGTTTATGAGATAAATATTAAAACAATAATCTATCGGATTTGAAAATCTTAAAAAGAAACTGCCCCAAAATACTGAGGCAGTTTCACTAAAGATTAAGCCCATGAAGCAGTAATTCCATCATAAGCACAATCATACTGGCATCTACCTCCATTTTGTGCAATAAAGTCGGCACACCATGACGCTGCTGCACCAGATGCTGCACTTCCGCTAGATTGCGATCCAAAATCAAGAACCCCAGTGGCACCTCCATAACTACCACCACTAACTCTTACGGCACAAACACCTGTTACACCGCCAGAAATTTTCTTTTGAGCATCCCTGCTCAAGATGCTTACGCCTTGTAAGCTTGCAATTGTTTTTAGCATAGTTTTTTGCTTTAAACGTTAAAAAATAATTGTTTCTATGTGTTGTCGACTAACACCGTTGTTGTGGATGCAGCATGTGCATCAAGAATACTACTTCTAAGTTCATGGTTTATAATTTCATCTATAAAATACTTAATGTCTGCCTTATCGTAGTATATGGGAAATAGTTTGCCATTTATAAAAATTGCTGGTGTATATAATATGTCATTTTGTTTACACCATTGCTCATACACTCGTAAAATGCTTAGTTCTGTATTATGCTTTTCTGAAATAGTAAAATTCTTGGGCAGTTGCTCACTTGTTGATTTAGAATACCATTTAGTAAGCGTATCGGCTGGCTGATAATTAAGGAGAAATTGAGAAAGCAAATAAACTGCTGCTTTTGTCTTGATATTTTCTAATTGATATGGATTTGCTAGTATGCGATAACTATTACAAATATCATTTGGATACTTTTCTATCAATCTATTTAAAACTTCGTTAGTGTAGCTACATATTGGACAGTCGGGGCTTAGGATAGCAATAATTTTAATTGGTGCATTTGTATTCCCTACACTAAAATCTTTTAGTCCAGAAATTTCAATTTCGTATATTTCTTGATTAGCGTAAAATGGTATAAAGAGGTGGTAGTTTCTTCTAAAGGAGAGAGCATCTATGTTTGCCGTTTTAAATTTAGCTGCGTTCACTAATAAGGGTTTAACCAAAAACCAAACACATATAGTAATAAGAACAGTAATCAAATAAGCAAGTGCAGGTGCAAGATTTATGCTAAATAGTGCTCTTGCTTTAACAAAGTAAATAGATGCATTTATAGCTTGAAGCCACAAAGTAGCAACAATGCATAAGCATAACGGACACCACTTTTTAATAATGAATTTTTGAGTATAGATTGAATAAATAGTAATTGGAATACATAGTAGGCTAATTGTGAAAATCAGGCTATTACTATTTGCATGGATAGAGCCAGATGCAAACCCAAAAATTACTTGACTAAAAAAGTATAGAATACTCAAATCACTTAACCCTATGTTTTGATTTATTTTACCAGTTTTAGAGGCAAATACAGTGGTGCAACTTGTTGTTGTATGTAACTTACAAACCTTACTAACAAAGGATGATTTAAAACCAAGTTCTTGTGTAATAATTAAACTTGAAATCGCTGTACCTATAATGGATAAAAAAAAGTGAGAGCATGAGAATATATCTAGATTAGCTATGTTTAATAAAAAGAAAAATCCGAAGCATGTAAATAGTAGAATGAAAGGAATTATTTTAGCTACATTAACTTTAAAGTTTTCAACTTTTATTTTATCTATTACTATTATCAACCCATTCCATCTATCAGTAAATTCTTTGACAGATACTGTTATAGGTTTATTATTTCCAGTATCAACAATTATTTCTTCATTGCTCTTTAAATGTGCTAGTACAAACCCATTTTGGTTGTTATTTTTTACAGATGCAATAAAAGGTTCTTTAAGTTGGGTAATACTTTCTTTAGGAATTTCAGCAACCGAATTTTCAATATTCAAATCGTTGAGGGTGTCTGTGATAGAAACAATATCCCCAATATCAGGATGCGATAGAAAGAGTGTTTCCATTTTGGTTTCATCAATAGCATAGCCTGATGCTTTAACCCATTTCAAAAGAATATTTAGAATTTGTTTACTCATAGCCGCTTAAATATTAGTTGCTCAAGTCTTGTTCTATCGTTCA
>CAZXBE010000067.1:0-9483 GCA_964638565.1 uncultured Chitinophagaceae bacterium | reverse complement strand
TTGGTGTAGTCCAAGCTACAAAGGCTTGGCTCAACACCAACAGCGGCAAGAAAATTGATTATGGAAATTAAGACTGAATATATTAATCCAAGCGACCTTTCTTTAATAATTATTTTGAAGAATGAGGTTGACTGTGCAAATTTTTCAAAAATATTTGAAACTAAATTTCAACCTGAGAAAATTAATTATTTAGGTGGATGGGATGGAATTGAGATTAATTATAAAATAAAGGATCAATTAGCAACATTTGATGATATCTATGGAGGATTAAGAATCATATTAAAGTTTCCCATTTCTAATACTACTAAAAGAGAAATCTTAAAATGGATTGATAGTTTAGATCAAAACGATATTTGTAAAAAAGAAAATTAATAAAAGAAATAAAAAGCATGGAGACAAGCAAATCCACTATTTAAGTAATTATTGTAATAATTTTTTAGAATAGAATAATCCCAACTGAGCATAACTGTTTTATCTCCAAATACCGAAGCAATATCAGAAGGTTTAGGTAGTTCCTGATAGTCTGCAATTCCAACATAAGCAGAAGCACTATCGACAACCAATTTATTTTTAGGAATAGCAGAGATAACACGATAGAGATACTTTTCGTTGGGTTTTACGTCTTTGTCCTCATAAGCCCAACCAGCCAGTTTTGCTGCTTCAAAACTGTTATCAGCTGCATACAGTGATAAGCTAAAGCGTTGCTCTAATTCTGTAGCCTGATTAATAATTTTAGTAAGTCCCTTATTATCACCACCACTGAGTTCAAAATCTTTTCCATAAATAGCTTGCGCCATAACCGTTGTATAATTATCTTTTTCTGCTAATGTTTTCCAGTTGTCAAGTGGTTGCGGTTTGAATGGTGCAGTGCTGATGATTTTCTTTTCAGGCTGAGCAAGTATTTTTTTATCTCGTGTAACCGTATAGCGTTCTACCATAAATCCATATTGATTACTCAGTTTCCAACTGAGAGGGGTAGTGGTTGCCCAGCGGAGTAATATTTTATCTTTTTGTGGACGAGCTAAAACTTTTATACTGTTTTTGATTTGCGCTTTAGCATTGAGCATTAACAGTATGCTACAAATCGCTAATAATATTATATGTATTCTTCGTTTGATCATTTATGAATTTTATGTACTCTTCTTATAAAATTTATTGTATTTAAATTATTTCAATCTTAAGTATCGCTAAAACTTATATACGGTTTACTAAAATTTAATGACTCTAAATCTTTTATGTGTAGCCCTAAACTAAATACAGGGCATCCGCCAAATTTGGATAACTTGGATGGTGATACACAAAAATCATGTTGTATTAATATTTTGAAATTTAGAGAATGCTCCTGTATTTCCGTGCGTCTATTGTAAACAACATCTATCATTTTCTCAATTTTTAAATCCCTTGCTGCCCATTCTCCACCAAGAACTGATCCATTAAAAGAACGAGGATGGCCAAATATTTGATTAAACAATTTAATATCCTTGTAAAAAGATTCAGTTATTTTATCAATCTCTTCTTCAATATTGGATTCACGATCATCTTTATCTAACACTAAGGTTATACTATCATAAAAACTTGGAATAGAATATGTTCTATAAAACTTAATTATTGATGTATCAATAACTTTGGTTGAGGGAAAATCTAATGGGAAAGTAAGCCTTTTTAAATTTTTTAAATCACTTGAATAAATAATTTTTATTGCATCAAAAGCAGTCCAAAAGCCATTTTTGTTACTGTACATGAAAATTGATAGTAACCCTTTAGCTGGTAATAGTGAATAACCATGAACATTGAAAATATCATTTAAATTAAATTGAGAAATAAAGGTCATAGGTTCATTATTGAATCTTGGCCATTCAATATCTACGGGCAAATCAGGATTACCTCCAACCTTTGATAGGCCCTCTTCTATTAAGTTATCATTAATAGAAGTTTCAACAAAGTGAATCGATTCTAAAAGAGCATTTTTATAAAAGTCTTTTGATTCCTTTCGTTTTAGCTTGGGATTAGTAGAAATCGCTTGTAATATTTTATCTTTTAATTCATCCATAATTAAACACTAAATATTTTATTCTTCGGGCATAATAACTTCATAACTTGTTGGTTTTATTTCTAAACCTTCTATTTTTGCTTTTTCTATAGCTTGCTTCAATCGCTCCGAAATAATTACATCTGCATTAATACCAAACAAAGCGATCAAATCGTAATTGTATTTTATAGTTACTTTTTCAAGGGCAATACCTAAATCCTCTTTTTCTCTATATTCTTTTTCTACAGCATTGAAATGCTCCAAATTATTAATAACAAAATCAATCTTTTTTACAATGATAGGCCTTAATAATCCTCTCTGTAGTATAAAAGAAGATTGCTGAAAATTTACATTTTTTTCCAAGTCAGAGTTCAATCGAAAAATATGATAATCTAATTTTTGACTTTTATATTTAAGTTTCGACGGATAAAAATGATAAGGTTCAGCTATTTTAAATTGTTCCAACAACTGCTTAAAGTAATCTGAAATAAAAAGATAGCCCCCCACAGGATATTCCCCAATAAACCTATGTACATCTTGTAATTTCCATTCCCAATCTTTAGGATCGCCATAGGATTCTAAAAAAAAGTAATCAAAAACTGGAGCATCATATATCACTTCACCTTTACCAATACGTTCAAAGTATGCTTTACCATTGGGCACTAATTTACCGTTAGCATCTCCTAATACTGGTTTGCCTGGATATTCCCAACGTCTTTCTATTGTATAATACATATTGTTAAAATCTTAAATCATCAATATTTTTAACTCCTAATAATACATCTTCTTTAATGCGAACTTTAGTATCATTAATTAATCTCAGTAAGTTATTAAATGCTTCTTCCATATTCCCACGTGCTTGCCCATGTATACTACTAATCCTATCTGAAATACTATTACTATAAGCATCATGCCGAGCATGTCCATTCTGATCTAAGTCTAATTTCTTCCTTTGTACCGCTATTCCATTATCTATACCATTAAAATCAAACTCAGCTAAACGTCCATTATCATCTGCCCATTTAAGTATGGCTTGCAATTCTTTATTGTTTTTTAAAATATTTATAGGTATTACGTGATGTGCTTGAAATTCACTAATTGGTTTAACATTATATCCATTTTTAAATATATTTTCATACCAATCTTCAAAGTTCACATTAGCAGGTATTCTATCTACAACATTTTTCCATTTATTAAAGTAAGCCTCTGCTATATCTTTTTGTAAATCGCTACGAATAATATTATTGATAATGTATTAGTATTATCTAATTATTATCTCTTTTATTCTTACGAAGAGCTTTAGGCAGTTTAGTAGTTTTTAAGGTTTGATTGGCTTTAGCTAATTTTTCAGGAAAAAGGATTTTATCCGCATATTTATTTAAACGGCTGCTAAATTTAACACCTGAAAGCTCATATTTTTTAAGTTGTTTGGTAGTCATACAGTAATACAAATTTACAATTTTTTACGCTGAACTAAAAACGCTTCATAATTTATATCTTTTTTAAATTTTCTCCATATACTATTTATAAGTCCATATACCTTAAAATCTTTTTCAATAGCTTCCAATTGATTGGTAATGCCTATACGATACAGTCTGGTCCTGGCTTTAGTGCTGCCTATTGCATATACTGATGCACCAGGATAAGCTTCTGTAAATAAATATACACTAAAGGCTACTGTAGCCAATACTTTCTGGCTATCTCCATTATCAGTAATACTAAGATCATCTATTAATCCTGTCTTTATATCCTTATCTCCAAATCCTAAATTATATATATTCTTAATTTCGGTAGGGGCGTATTGTATAATTTTAGTAACACTGCCTTTATGCCCTATGCTTATAAACTCAAATACTATTAGAGATTCCTGCGAAAGAAGCTTGTATCTATCTAAATGCATGCTATTAGGGAAATTAGTTTATCAGTTAAGCAAAACTGTTCTGCACTTGCTTTAATCGTTGATGCTGCCTTTCTTTTTCACCAACAGCATAATGTGTTTCAGTAGTTTTTATATTGGTATGGCTGTTATGTGCTGCTGCATCTTTAAGTCCTAATAAAGCTGTAGTCTCATCAGTATTTAAATGTTTTAAAGAATATAAATCAGCATTAATATTCAACTTTGCTTTTATATGTCTTCTCCATCTTCTGGTTGCTTGTTCTCTTCTAATGTTACTAATACCAGGTCGTAATCCTACACTAAATAAATATTCATTCTTATTTGCTTCACTTACTACTTCTTGCCAAAGAAGTAGAACTACATCTTTAATTGTTCTCAATTCTTCTTTATACTCTTTACCTTTTAAAATAATGCATTTATATTTTTGATTGGCTAAATCCACGTCTTCCTTTTTTACGGATAGGAGTTCTTTGATTCGTGCACCTGAATGAAAGAAAATATGAATAAATCGCCAAAAAGGATATCGAGTCTCTCGCAAGAAATCATTTACCTTTTTTCGCTCTTCTTCGGTTAGAGTTTTTCTAATACGCTTTACTACTTTTTGCTTTTTAACTCCTTTAGTTGGATTATGAGATGCTACTTCAAATTCTTCTAAAAGTGTAAATAAAGAACTAATATCTTTTTTATATGTATTAAATTGATTAGCACTCCAATATGATTTTATTTTATAGCAATGGTCAAGGATACTTTTAATATACTTCTTAGTTATATCCTTAATAGGAATACAATCATACTTTAAATTAATAGCTGATTTGCTAAAATAGTTCAAACTACATCGGACGCTAATTTTATTTTCAGGTGTGCATTTAAGTTTGTCAAGGGCGTAATATAGAGCTTCAATAAATGGGGTAGTAGGTGATATATCGCCACTAATATTTTCTGGTAGTAATGTTCTATCTGTAATAGGATTATACCCTTTTTCTTTTAATGTACGTACTTCTGTTTCTAATAACTCCCGTACATTTTCTTGACGGTCTTTTAATGTTTTTATTCTATTAATACCATTCTTTATAATACACTTTTTACCATATTTATAACGCTTATCATGTTTAAAAGCAGGATCATAAAAATAATATTGAATGTACCAGATTTTTTTAATGGAGGCTTTTGGTTTATCCCAATTGGTTGGATAAACAGAGGGAGTACTCATGCTACACCCGTTAGGTAATTTGATCATATTTTGTAGTTTTTTAGTAACGTTTTTAGTAACGATTTAAAAAACTACAGGGTGAAAACTTTTCTAAAGGGAAGCTAAGATACAAGGCTGACTTGTGTCTTAGCTTTGTGGGAGCACACGGGATCGAACCGCGGACCCTCTGCTTGTAAGGGGGAATTTCAAAAATTCAATTCTTTTAAATCCACGCCTGTATTGATCTTTAGTATTTCATGCTTTGCAAATATACGTATTTCTATATATTTTAGAAACGATTTTAGCAACTGCTATTTTTGTAGCTAAACTCTTTATTAGCAAGTAATTTAAATTAATTTTTCTTTAGTAAAGAACTATAAATTTCTCTTTCTATTTAATACTTTTTTATATTAAACAGTATTGCCTTCGTTACGTTCTGCTTTACCAATTATTTTAAAAAGCCTTTTTATCTTATTTATAGGAATCTCTATCGATTCATAAATTAGATTACCCTTAACATCAATCTTTTCATTATAAGAACAAAGCATAATATATCCTTCTTTACTACTCTTTTGTACCCTTTTTAACATTTGATATTCAGTTGTTTGAATTAAATAATCCTTGCCAAAAACAAAAAAATCTTTTTCTAAAATTTCTTTATATAATATTATACTTCCAGCGGGGTATTTTGGATACATACTATCATCATATATAAGGACAGCACCTCCAGCATCACGGAATAAATCTCCAGCATCAATCATTTCCGTATATTCTTTTAACGAAGAATCCTCTGAGGTTTTTTTCTCACCTCCAATATGAATATTTCCATCACGATAAAAGGGTATAAATTTATTATTGTTTCCTCTTTTATCAATATTCTTCTTCTCTTCAATAGAATTTGATTTAGAAAGGTCTTTATTATACAAATCATCTAATGTGATTGAGAAGTATTCTACTATTTTGTTGAGTTTTTCTATTTTTGGCTTATTTCTGCCCAATTCCCAATTAGCTAAATCAGCCTTTTTGAAGCCAAGCTCAGTACAAAAGGCTGTTTGTGATAACCCTTTTGATTCTCTAAGATATTTAATATTTTTACTTAAAATAGTCATTATTTTAAAAAAACTCATCAAAAAATTTGGAAGTTGAGTTTTACTCAACTATCTTTGTTTTGGTTTTGAAATAAAAGATCAAAGCGTAAAGTTAACAGTAAACGGCTTTACTATTGAATTAAAAAGAGTTAAAAGAGGTTACTAAGGTTTAGGGGCTACGATATAACTAATTCCTATTGAAATGAACACACTATCAATATATGAAACCAAATTGGCTAAAGTACCATATAAAGTTTGGAGAAAATGGCTTGAATATAAAGAACATGGAGATATTAAAAATATAGCTCAAATGTCAAGATATTCTGAACCTACTATACGTCGTGCATTAAACAAAAAAGAGGCTCGCCTTCAGGTACAACAGGCAATTACTATATTTTATGTAGAAAAAGCAAAACAAAGAAATAGAATATACAAACAAAATGAACGACAACAGTTGGCAGTATTAAATAATACATGATTTAGCTACTATGAATATAACTAATATAGATCAACTTCTTGCTGACATTGCTTTAGCAGAAAAACTAATTGACGAAGCAAAGGGATATTACTACAGGGTGAAAATGAAGCTGGAGGGTGTCTACTCACCGGCTTCTACCCGAAAGGGTAGCTCTGGTTTAAGCTATGAACAAAAAGCTGAAATTAGAGCCAATCGTTTAAAAACTATTAATCGAAAACTTTTAAAAAATAATCAACCTGTGATTAAGCTATATTAATAAAAAGCCACCAGCGCGAACTGATGGCTATTGTTTAACAAGTAAACAAATGAGAACCATGCCAAAATTAAACAAACGTTTTGAATTTAACTACCCTGTAAATGAAACCACTAAGGTAAATGGGTTAAATACGGAAATTCCTATTGGAGAATTTCGATTAGAAGGAGTTGCTTATGAATACTCCGCTGTTCCCCAACTATATGATGGCCATTCTGAATATGGCGACCGCTACGAAGTAGATATTGATGGGATTTATTGGGAAGGTAAAGATGTTACTGCTTTAATAAAATCACCTATCTGTGAAGAGGTATATGATAGACTTAAAAATGCCGCCCTTCGCTATATAGTCGATCTATTTTCTCCTGAAAGTTTACAAGACAAAATAATAGCAGAACAAGTAGATGCTGTTATGCAAGAATGTATATAAGCATAAATAATATTTAAGAATTAGGGATATCGACGGCTAAATCGGTAGAGTTATAGATAGGATATGTCCATAGATAAATTAAGGTTAATAGATGTTTGGTTTGCTCTGCCGATTTTTTAAACTAAAGTTCAAATGGAACATAATACACATATCATGACAAAAGAAGAGTTGCAAAGAGCTGCCTACATTACCCATATTAATGAAGCAGCAGCTAAAGACCAAGATATAAATACAATGCTAACTCTTTTTTATAAACAAATATGTGTAGTAGCTGAGTGTAAAGGTATACAACTTTCTAAGCTACAGATCCCTACCTATTTTGAAGAACAACAATCAATCGATGTGAATAATAATCAACAAAATAACAGTTTTCAAAATACTACAACATAATTATTATTTCTAAACTATTAAAATCAACTACATGAGCGAAAATCAATTAAACGTAAAAACACTTTTTAATCGAGAGGATGTTAAACAAAAATTTACTGATATCTTGGGAAAGCGAGCAGCTTCCTTTACT
Organism: uncultured Chitinophagaceae bacterium; assembly: GCA_964638565.1. Lineage (GTDB taxonomy): Bacteria > Bacteroidota > Bacteroidia > Chitinophagales > Chitinophagaceae > CAYVXB01. Next base: position 1,599 of record CAZXBE010000067.1, on the reverse strand, counting down.
ACTTCTGTTTTACAAATCGTTGCACAAAACAGTGAACTATCTAAAGCCGACCCTACAAGCATTTATCATAGTGCAGCGGTTGCAGCAACACTGGACTTACCCTTAAACAACAACTTAGGGTTTGCCTACATTATACCCTACAATAAAAAGTATCAAGATAGTTCTGGTGTTTGGAAAACAAAACAAGTGGCACAATTTCAAATGGGATATAAAGGATTTATACAATTGGCACAACGTAGTGGCCAGTTTCAAACCCTTGATGCTAAAGCTGTTTATGAGGGACAAGTTATAGAAGATGATAGCATGTTTGGCGGTAAAATAATTAAATGGTCTGCAAAGACAAGTAATAACATAATAGGATACGCTGCTTATTTTAAACTGCTCAATGGTTTTGAGAAAACCCTTTATATGAGCATAGAAGATTTAAGAAAACATGGTGTAAAGTATAGCAAAACATTTAGCAGTAAAAGTGGATTATGGAATACAGAGTTTGAAGCGATGGCACTTAAAACAGTACTCAAACTTCTTCTTTCTAAATATGCTCCTCTTTCTATAGAAATGCAAAAAGCAGTTATTACTGATCAATCCTTAATCAATAATGAAGATGCTACTGATATTACCTATATAGATAATGATCCTACTGCAGCCATAGAAAATAATCATACCGATAAAAAAACGGAAAGAATATGTAAACTCATTGATGATTGTAAGAATGAGGATGATTTAAGAAGAATAAAAGATGAAATACCTGAAGAATATATGGAATTCTACGAAACAAAACTTTTTGAATTAACCTCCTTAGCTACTGTAACTAAATAAATTATGATAGATTTTTCAACAGTACTATTTCGATGCTCATCATTGGGATATATTATGACTGAACCTCGTAATAAAAATGAATTGCTCAGTGAAACCTGCAAAGCACATTTAATAGAAGTATATGTCTATAACAAATACAATAGGAAATCAGAAATATCCAATAAGTATATTCAAAAAGGACTTATGGTAGAAGAAGATAGTATTACCCTTTATAGTAGAGTTAAAAAGAAATTCTTTGCTAAAAATGAAGAACTTCTTTCCAATGTATTTATTAAAGGAACACCCGATTTAATTATTAACTCCAGTAATGATAAAGCCGGAGAAGTAGTTGACATTAAAAGTAGCTGGGATATTTTCAGCTTTTTTAAAGTACATACTCAGCTGCTTAATAAATATTACTACTGGCAATTACAGGGATATATGGCATTGACAGGTGCTTCAATATCAACCCTCGCTTATTGTCTTGTCAATACTCCAGCAACAACTATCATGGATGAAAAAAGAAAGTTGTTCTACAAAATGAATGTAGCTACAGATGAAAATGAGTTGTATAAAGAAGCCTGTACTGAATTAGAAAAAGCTATGATTTACGATGATATTCCTATTAAAGAAAGAGTCATTGAAATAAGTGTTGAACGAAACGATAAGGATATCGAACATATCTATAAACGAGTAGAAGATTGCAGGTGCTACTTATCTGAATTACAAAATGAGTTACATGGTGTACAACCACCTTCTATACCCATTATAGATACAACCATACGGATAGATATTGGAAAT
>CAZXBE010000066.1:0-9512 GCA_964638565.1 uncultured Chitinophagaceae bacterium | reverse complement strand
ACTATTTATTTATCACAGAAATTTTAACCCATCATACATTTTATAACACAACCCATTAGACTATGTTTAACTTATGAAGAATAAAAAAATATTCTTTTTTTTAGGCATAATAATTTCATCTATTGCTTGTAAAGCAGAAAATATATCTGTTATTGAAATAACTGATATACATCATTCAATAAAACTTTCTCCTAATTTTCTTATACTAATAGAAAAAGAAAATAGAAATTCAATTGAAACAGTAGTACAATCACAAAAATTCATTCCTATACAAAAAGCTTCCACTTTTTTTATTGAGGATAATATTTCTCTTTGGGTGAAATTTAAATTACATAACAAAACAACATTACCAACTTTATTTTTGTCCTTAAAATACTTCAATGTATCTAACATTGAAGTATATAAGGTTATAAATAATCAAATTCAAAAAATTGGAGAGTCAGGAAACGAAAAATTAAAAAAACTATCTGATCCAAATGATACTGAATATTCGTTAGACCTACTTCTACCTCCTAACGAAGAATATGAATATATAGTACATATACAAAGTGTGCATCCTGTTACTCTTCCTTTTTTTATCGAATCAAATTCTATAAGAATGGGTAATGCGAATTTTCAACACTGGGTTATTGGGCTATATATAGGGATAATGATATCTATTTTTTTTTATAACCTTTTTCTATACAGCTCTACAAAAGATAGAGAGTATCTGTTATACGCCTCATATGTTTTTACCTGGTCGTTGGCTCAATTAGCTGTATCTGGATTTGGATATAAATATTTCTGGTTCAACTACCCACTAATCAATAGATACACTGTAATAAGTACGTCTGCATTAGCTTTTATAAGTATTATTCTATTTTCTATTTCATTTTTGCAACTTAGAACTAATAAAAAGTTGAAAATTATATATTACAGCTTGCTTATATTAATGATCCTGTGTTCATTTAGTATAGTATCAAATTTTTTAAAAAAAAATGCAATAGCTTACAATACTTTAAGTTTGGTAAGTTTTGTTACGGCTATATTATTGTTAATTTCAGCAATAGCCCTCATAAAAAAATATAGGCCAGCTATTTTTTACCTTGTAGCTTGGTCATTCTTTCTTATATCTCTAATTATACTTACGCTTCGAAATATCAATATCATTCCCTACAATAACTTTAGTGTTTATTCATCCTATTTTGGTTCTGCCCTAGAAACAATATTACTTTCTTTTGCATTAGCGAATAAAATCAATATTTTAAGAAAAGAAAGTGAACGAAGCAGGGCGAATGAGCTTGCTACCGCAAAAGAGAATGAAAGGCTAGTGCAAAATCAAAACATACTATTAGAAAAGCAAGTTGCTGAAAGAACAGAGGAGCTACAGCAGTCTAATCAAGATTTAAATAAAACGTTATTAACGCTTAAAGAAACGCAGGCTCAATTAGTGCAAGCAGAAAAAATGTCGTCGCTGGGTATTTTAACAGCGGGCGTAGCGCATGAAATTAACAACCCTATCAACTTTGTGTCAAGTAACATAAAGCCATTGGAATTAAACATACAAGATCTTTTAACCATTATAAATAAATATGCCGCCCTGCATAAGGTTCCAGACAAAGAAGTTCCAGCTTTATTACAAGAAATTGATACGTTAAAAAAAGAACTAGATCTCCCCTACATAACAGAAGAAATTCATACTTTATTGCAAACAATTGGTGAAGGTGCTAAACGAACAGCTGATATTGTGGAAGGATTGCGTAATTTTAGCCGGTTAGACGAAAGCGCCTTTAAACATGCTAATATATATGATGGTATTGAGTCTACACTTATGGTATTGCGCAGCAGTATACCCAATAAAGTAAAAATTATAAAAGAATACAATGCTGATGGAAATATTGATTGCTACCCCGGACAGCTCAACCAGGCATTTATGAACATCCTAGTTAACGGTTTGCAAGCTATAAAAGTAAAGAAGGTAGTACTTGATAACGAAAGTATTAATATAAAAACACGTAGAGATGAACATTTTATGTATATATATATAACAGATACAGGTATAGGAATGGATGAGGAAACAAAATCAAAAATCTTTGATCCTTTTTTTACCACTAAAGATGTAGGGGAAGGAACAGGACTTGGACTATCTATTGTACATAAAATTATAGAAAAGCATGGGGGCGAAATTAGTGTAGTTTCTGAGATAGGAAAAGGAAGTACTTTTACCATAAAGTTACCAACAAGTCTATCCAATAACCCTGCTTAAAAAAAATATAATGAATAAACATATACACGTATTGTATATTGATGATGAAAAAGCAAACTTGATTACTTTCCACAGTAATTTTAGACGGAGCTATACGATTTACACGGCACCTTCTGCTTCCGAGGCTTTTACTATCTTAGAACAACACCCTATTCATATTATTATTGCAGATCAACGTATGCCCAATATGACTGGTGTTGAATTTTTTAATATCGTACAAAGTAAATATCCCAAATCAATTCGAGTTCTGCTCACAGGATTTGCAGATATAAATGTAATAGTAGATGCTATTAACAAAGGTGCTATATTTCGTTATATCGCTAAACCCTGGGATGATCTTGAAATTCATAATGCAATACAAACAGGTTATGAATTGTATTCAACTAAAGATCAATTAGAACAAAAAATAATGGAGCTTCAAAAAACAAACAACGAGCTTAATAGATTTATCTATAGTACCTCTCACGATATACGTTCGCCACTCACCTCTGCACTAAGTGTTATAGAACTTGCCCGTGCAAGCAAAGACGATAAAAACCCCACAGAATATTTAAACATGGTAGAAGAATGTGTATTACGAGTAGATAGGCTAATTAAAAAAATTATTGAGTATTACAAAAATTTGCGTGCAGACGAGGAGCCTAAAAATAGGATAGATTTTAAAACTGTCGTACAAGAAAGTATAGAATTATGTCAGGCACAAAACCCCAAAATTCAATTTCATGTTAACATTAATCAGCCATTATTATTTATAAATGATTTATTTAGGCTAAGTGTTGTTATCAACAACTTGGTTTCCAATGCGGTAAAATATCAAAAACCAGCAACCAACGATCCCGCAGTTTGGATAACAGCAGACATAAATGCAATGGAAGCACACGTAATTATAAAAGATAATGGAATCGGTGTTCCACAAGAACATTTAGACGATATTTTTAAAATGTTTTTTCGCTACAACACAGTAGTTACCGGAACAGGTATAGGCCTATTTGTAGTAAAAGAGGCTGTGGATAAATTAGGAGGTAGTATTAAGGTACAATCAATAGTTGATGGAGGAACAACTTTTGATTTAAGAATTCCTAACCGAGCTGAAGTAAAACAATAAATCTCCCTTGCGTCAAAAATACTAACACATGAAACTTGCTTATTCAAGCAATCAAAAGGCATAATTGTAATTGAGCATAGTAATAATATCTGTAGTATTTATAGCAGAACTATTCTTTAACTGCGTATTAACACTCAATCCTAATTGATGTTTTTTGAATAACGTATAGGCGGCTTGTGTGCGAATATTAAGGATGTTGATTTGTTGTATTCCTGTGGCTGTACTGATATTGTATGATGCTGCTCCATTCAGATTTAATTTGTTATTCCATAAGAGTGTAGCAATTCCTACTCTTGGTGCAAGTACCATAAAATCATTTCTACCAATCGTATTATAACTCATATTAAAACCTGCGGTTAGGTTAATATGTTTAGGTATAAACCCTAATGTATAATTGAGCATAGCATTATAAAACTGTGAACCGTCTCCTCTCTTTAATACATCTCCTTGTTTATCTGCTGCATCCTGAAAACTAAACATAAAAGATAATGTATGACTATGCTGAGTATTGCGGTTTAAAATATAATTGATATTAACATTTGCATTTTGAGCAATTTGAGTAAAGCTGAGTGTATCTACAGGCTGTAATTGTATAGTATCTTGTATGCCTTGCGGCTTAATATTCATATAGGTCTGAAAGTTAGAGTAGCTTGCATCGATCATTAACTTTTCATTAGGGGTATAATTCAAATTAACAGATCCAACTGCTCGTTTATTGGTAGAGGCTTTGTTATCATCTAAGTTATCTTTTTGAAAACCCAGATTTACATTTACTCTTGCTTTTTCTTTTAGTAGTGATTGTGCTAAGTTGATCGTTATATTTTCTAAATCATTTACAAAATAATAAGCCCCCAGTGTTTGATAGTTAGGGTCCACTCTTTCATATCCTACGCCTATACTACTGGTTTTATATGTATAATTAATTCCTGCTTTTACTGCGTGAAAATAATTAGTTGATGCTTTATTGGGAATAATACCTTTTAAAACGGTTTTACCATCGCTATTATTTTCAGCTCTGGTATCTGCGGTAAGTGCACTGGTTCCATATTCTGCGGTGAGTTCTAAGCCATTGTTGAATTTTACTGCTCCATGAATGCTCGCTGCCAAATTTTGTTTAGGGTAAATAGCAATGCTGTCAGATAAAGTAGCTATAGAATTAGGATCATCTTTAGCATGAAAAATACTCGCACCAATGCTATACTTTTCTTTTCTAAATTCTATGTTAGCACCATAACCCATTCTTTTATACGCTGTAACTATACTCTTATTTAAACTATCATACGGTACAGCTTTTTGGAAACGTCCATACATCGCACTAAATTGTAAAGGCCCAGCAGGGCTAAGTTGTATACCTATACCTCTAAATAAATGGCCGTTTAAAGTGTAAGGAGAGTAAGTGACTCCCACATCACCAATGTAAGCTGTTATCCATTTGTATTTAGGTGCTATACTTAATCGAGTAGGTGCAACGGGATGCGTATAGTTTGTACCAGCATCTGTAATACTAAAAGAAAAGGGTAAATTAATTTGTCCTAAAATATTAGCATTTACACTACCATTTAAATTCCATATAAAAGGACTACGTAGATTGTTAGCAGCATTGCCTCCAGTGTATATTGCCGATGCAGAAACATTCCCATTTACCCTTAACCATTTGCTAGCCTTAAAGGTGTTTGGTATATTTTCTATGTCTATCGCTGTTTGTGCATTAACGGCTTCCCCTAACCTCACCAAAAGGGAGGCATAAAAAATCCATTTTAAATATTTCTGTTTCATTATAAATTATTTATACAAGGGTTTATTTTTATTCTCTCTCCTTTGGAGGGTTAAGGGAGGCCGGTTATTCTTTCTGCACCTTAATATCTACGATGATGTAAGAATTATTACCATCTACTACAAATTGTTTTATTTTAACAGCTCCTTTTCTGCCATCCTGTGTTTGAAAAAGTATAATTCTTGGAACAGTAGCATTTGTGAAAGGGCTCCAGCCACCTGCTGTTGAGTTAATGGTTAATCTTTTTAGTGGATTATCATTTATCATATTGTCAAAATCCGTTGCAGTAAAACTTATACCACATCCACAACTTTCTTGTGAATTAATAAACTTCGTTTTAGTAGCCATAGGAATTGCATCGAATCCATAAAACGACGCTGAATCGGGAGAGATAAATTTATTGTTGTTAAAATTTTTATTGAGTCCGAAGAATACCATATCAATCCACTTACCAGCTGTATCTAAATTGTCATTTGCAGTAAACACATGTCTTAGTTTTGTTGAATAAAAATCTCCAACAGTTGAATGAGCTATTTGGATTCCCAGTTTGATGTCTTTATGTATACGAAGGTTGGTGTTGGGTTTTACTTCAATACGTTTAGTAATAGTTTTAGTGTCTTTTCCATTTTTTACTTCTAAAGTGACATCATAGGTTCCTGCATTAGCAAAATCAATAGTCGGATTTGCGGCATTAATATTATTAATCATTCCACTTGGTGTAACTGACCATGTATAGGTCGTTCCACTAATAGTCGTATTCTTTAACGTAGCAGTTAATGGTGCTTCATAATCTTCATCTTCAAAAGAAGGAACAATAGTAAAATCAGCTTGCAATGGTGGTAAAACGGTTATTGTTTTCGTTAATGTAAATTTTGTACTGCCATTGCTGGCTGTCAGGGTTATATTGTGGCTGCCCCCTGTTGTAAATACAATTGTATCTGGTTGTATAGTATTGCAAGTACTGGGTGTAGCACCATCAAAATGCCACAGATAACTGGATGCACCTTTTGTTTTATTGGTGATTTTTACTTTGAGAGGAGCAAATCTGTCCGCCCCTATAATGGTAGTATCAAAATCTATATTGACTATACTGTCTACTTTAATCATCCACTGTTGTACTTTTTTATCATCTTGATTGGAAGCCTCCAGTGTTACTTTATGCATACCAACGGTATTAAACGTTATAATACCGGGGTCTTTTTTAGTAGATGTTGATGGTTCTCCACCTTCAAATGTCCATTTATAATTATCTGCTCCACTGGTATGGTTAATAAATTTCACTTTAGCAGGCATTGTAAAATTGCTATCAGCTGTAAGATAAGACACATCTATATTTACAGATACTTCTTGTTCTTTTTTGCAAGAAATGAAAAATAAAAATTCAAAAGTAAAAAGCAAAAAAGCTATACTTCTTAATGTAAGATATTTTCTCATTAGTTTTTGTTTCTAAGCCGCACATTATTTAATTGGATTTTCATATTCTATGATTTTGCTACTACCAACTTTTCCACCGGGTAATATGTATTGATAAAGCACTTTATATCTGCCTTGTCTAATGAATGGATAATAACCGTTTATTAAATAATCAAACTGATAAGCCTGATTGCTACCTAAATATTTATTTACTACTTGATTTTGCAAATCCATAAAATCATATTTATAGATTTCAGGAAGATTATAGATGTATGGTAATCTATTTTTAGCATAACCATTTTCGATTCCAGTTTGTACTTCACTTAAATAAACATTCATCAGTGGCAATGCTTTTACTGGATGCAATCCAAGTATTGTAGTATCTCTATTTGTAAATACAATGCTGCCAGAAAGCGGGTAGGTTTTATAATTTCTGGGATAAATATCATCTCTAAAATAATTATCACTTAATACAGCAATGGGTTGTATTAGCGGTTTATTGTTGGTGTAAGATGAACCAGTAATTTCATGGATATCAAAAATTTCATAATCGTTCACTTCGGTTTGTAAATTGATGACATCAGATGAAACACGACCTACTAAAGCATCACTAATTCTTATTGCATTCATCTTATCTATAAACTTGCTATAAGTACTTGTGCTAAACGTATAATTTAAAATGGATTTAGTAAGGTCCCCTCTTTCTATTTCCTCAGCCTGATTATTTTTTACAGCATAACTTCCATCTTCGCCGGCATCCATTTCATTATAGCTTGACTGGTTTGTATCCGTTGTTAATTTTTTGTTGTTATCGTAAAAATCAATTAAGTAAGTAGATTGATTATTTAGCGTTGGTAAATTAAAATTGAGTTGTAAATTATTTTTATCATAGTTGAATGATTGTGTTGTCGTAATATTTGCATTGCTCACAAAACGTAATGCTTGTCCTGTAGTATTATCAAATAAATAGGATTGTCCTCTTTTTAGTTTGATATAACCGTTTGCAATTTCATCCTTATACATATTTTTTTGTTCTACTACTGGATATCCATATTCAATATTGTTGAGTGGTATTGTGGTAGGTGCATTACCTGTTGTAAAGTTTACTTCTTTTATTTCTTCACTTCGTTTTCCATTTACATACACTGTTTGCCAATTACTACCTTTTTGTTCTTCAAATATTACTTTAGCCATTGCTTTCAAAGGTTTGTTGGGCGGCAATATTTCCGTTGAGTAAAAGGTTACTGCATCTTCATTTGTATTCCATTCTATACGTCCAGGAATTTCCTGAGTATTATCTATTACGGTTAGCTTATCTAACTTAATACGATACGTATGATTACTGCCATTTTCATCTTGTACATCAAAGGGTTGATTTACTCTCATATTAAAACTTGCTTGTGGAGCACTAAATACATCTACTTCCATAGATTTATCTTTTGGCGTTAAGTCAGCAATTACTTTTACATCTATAGGGCTGCTATTATCTCGTACCATTTCACATTCATTTCCAATAGTAAGTTTTAATCGCATATTGCCTTTCACTAATCCGCCGAGTACACTAAATTTCACACCTAAATATCCTCTAAACCATGATGGATTCGGAAGTTTTGCTTGTAGTAATGCCGCTGCTCCACCTTTAATAATAGGAATACGGGCTTTGATAAACCATAATTTTACTTTTACACCCAGTTCTCCTTGCAGGTATGCGTATGCTTGACCGTTCGCATACCAACCGTTTATACCAATGGGATTGTTGCTGCCTTTGCACTTATAATCACTATAGTCTTTAAGCATAATATCAAAACCAACACCTGCTTGAAAGTTTGCATAGAGAATTAAAAAAGTGATATCACCTGTATTAACAGAAAGGCTGGAACCAAATGCAAAGCCTCTACCATCACCGAGTGCATTGAGGTCTCTCATGTAATCAAGTTGAGAAAGTTCAACGCCCAAAATATCAGCTACTTCTTGTGGTGGTGCTGGAGAGCCGGGTATACGATCTCCTACCATTAAATAAGAACCTGTTTTAATATTGAAGCTTCCAATACCGAATTGTAATCCAATTCTGTCTGTGGGTGTACCCATGTGTAAATACCATTCATTGGGTGCAATGTGTAGTGCAGCCCAACCCGCTCTATTGTTACTTCCTACACCTTTTAATAATCCACCGGCTGCATTTACAAATAGATCAAAATTGGCGTGAAAGGTTTTCTGCGTAAAATCATATTGTATACCCACGGCTGCAGTAAAACCGGACTGCTCTGTAGCAGGCATGGGCAGTATTTTGCTGGCTGCCTGTGTAGGATCGTATTGTTTTAAGTCTTCCAGTTTTTCAACAAGCTTGGGATAATTTTTAGATAGCTCATTTAGATTGCTATTGATCTTATTAAAAGATTCTGTTAAGTGATTAACATCTCCTGCAAAAGGCAGTTTGCCTAAGAATTTTGCATAACCAAAAAAACCAATATAGTTGAGCCCACCATTATTGTTAAAGGATGCTTCCAAAGATGCTTCACCATTGAGTACTTCATCTTTGGCTGCATTAAATAGAACAGCAGCTCTGATACCCAGACCTGTATTTTCATCTGGAATATAGGCAGGAAAACCTCCACCACTGAGCATATCATTACCACTTTTCCTTACATGATAATATGCACCTCCACCTAAACCATTTATATTAAGTGGTGGTAATACTGGAATACCGCCGGGAATAGAAGCTCTGGCATCTACAAACCAATAGCGATAATCTGTAGCACCTGTTTTGCTTCCAAATAATGCTTTTGCTTGTACTTCCACTTTCTCTAAAAAAGTAGCTTGTACATATCCTCCAAAAGCATTTCCATACATAGGGTCATCTTCTAATAACTGAATACCTCCACTCATTTTAAAGCCCATCCCAAAATCAGCTTTAACTTGTATGGTATTTAATTTCACTTTCTGAAATGCCCAGCTATGAATACCATTATCATTTT
>CAZXBE010000065.1:0-9755 GCA_964638565.1 uncultured Chitinophagaceae bacterium | reverse complement strand
AGTTAATACTAAAAGATCTACTATCAAATTATTGGGCTGTTTATTTATTCACTTTTGTATAATCACAAGTATTGCAGCCATAAGCTTCACCAAAAAAACAACTACTTCCAATGGAGAACCTTTAGTGCAAAACTTTATTATTAAAACTCTTACATCTACAGCGGTTGGTTCTTTTACTATCAAAACACCCGCAGGCTTTTATTATAAAAATATTGTTGAAAAGCCTCAAGGATTTACAGGAAAGATATTTAGAGAAGGGGGAAATGTTGGAGACACATGCATTAGAGATTTAAATGTTCTGTTATTAAAGTATTTTTCCCTTACTTCTCTCCAAATAAGCTTTACGGGGTTTAATTCTGGTGAATAAGGAGGCAAAAACCATATCGTGATATTTTATAAAATTACTAGTAATCAAACGAAGCTTTTTATAATATAATCTCGAACTATTTGCACACTATTATGATAATTAATTAATAGGGGGATAAGCAAATTTTGTACAATGATTGAATAAAAGAGTTATTGTTTATGTACAATATATTGCTCAAAATTATTTTTAGCACTTTCATAATTGATATAGTTGCTATCATTGTTACTCTAATAATATCAACTGTTCCAGAGCTGCTTCATATTGCTTACTCAATGTAGAAAGATTTTCTACAGCTTGTTTATAAAACTTTTCGGTTTCTACAAATTTCTCTTTATTAGAATAAATATCAGGAGTAGCTAATAATAATTCTAACTGTTGTTTTTCTTTTTCTTGCTTTGCTATCTTTTCTTCTAATTGGTTACACAGTTTTTGTTGTTTTTGTATTTCCTTGTTGATAGTAGTTTTTATGGGGACTGTATTTTTTTCTTTTGTGATAAATGTTGGTTGTTTAGCACCTTCATTTTTTTTCTTTTCTTGCTCTGCCTTCCATATTACCCATTCTTCATATGGACCTTTATATTCTTTAATTTGATGATCTTCAATTTCCCATATTTTATTAGCTGTTTTACTTACAAAATATCGATCGTGGCTTACTAAAATATAACTGCCTTCATATTGATTGAGTGCATTAATGAGAAGCTCTACAGAGTTCATATCTAAGTGGTTAGTAGGCTCATCGAGCAATAAAAAATTAGCCTTGCTAATCATGGTTTTAGCCAAAGCTATTCTGGCTTTTTCGCCACCACTCAATACTTTTATTTTTTTATCAATATCGTCTCCTCCAAATAAAAAACAACCCAATACATTACGGAGTTGCTGTTCTGTTTGTTGGGTGCCACAATCTTTCATTTCTTGTAATATGCTATTGTTTAGATTGAGGGCTTCTAACTGATGTTGTGCATAAAAGCTTTCTTGTATATTATGTCCCCAAGTTCTTTTTCCATCAAAGGTTTCCGCACCTGCTATAATTCTTAGTACAGTTGACTTTCCTTTACCATTAGCACCTACTAAGGCTATTTTATCTCCTCTATTAATTTCTGCATGTGCATTTTCTACAATAGTATGTTCACCAAATTTTTTAGTAATATGTTTTAGCTCACAAATAATTTTTCCGGGTTGTTTTTCTATTTGAAATTGAATGCGTATATCTCGTTGCTCAATAGATGCTTCTTCGAGCCGCTCTAATTTATCTAATCGTTTTACAATACTTTGTGCTTGAGCGGCTTTGGAAGCCTTTGCTTTAAAGCGTTCTATAAATCGCTCTTGTTGTTGAATATAGGTTTGCTGATTTTCATACGCTCTTTGTTGTAATGCAACACGTTCTACTTTTTCTCTTTCAAAAAAATCATAATTACCATTATATACATGCAATTCTTTTTGGTACAGCTCTATAATTTTTGTAACCATCCGGTTTAAAAAATACTTATCGTGCGATACTACTACAACAGAACCTTTATAACGCTGTAAATATTTTTCTAGCCATTCAATAGAGGGCATATCCAAATGATTGGTTGGTTCATCTAATAAAAGCACATCAGGCTGTTGTAAAATCATTTTAGCTAATAACACTCGCATACGCCAACCACCACTAAATTCTTTATATGGACGATGTAAATCACTTTGTTGAAAACCAAGTCCATGCAATACTTCAGCTGTTTTATGTTCAATATCGTAAGCATCTAATATATCTAATTCATGTAGTTTGTCTGTATATAAGTGCAACGTTTCTTCATCACTAGTTTGTTCTAAAATTGTACCTAGCTCTTCTATTTCTTTTTGTAATTGCCTTGCTTTTTCAAATGCATTTAAAGCAACTTCTAAAATAGAATCATTTGTATCAAAACTTAATAGATCTTGATGTAAATAACCAATAGTTACTTCTTTTCCTCTTTCTACTGAACCTATGCTTGGTTGATATTCACCTACAAGAACTTTTAATAAAGTAGATTTGCCTGTTCCATTGTAGCCGACTAAACCAATACGTTCTCCTGGCTGAATATGCCAGGTAGCGTTGGAAACGATTGTTCTAGCTCCAAATTCAAATGTTATGTTTTGTAAGCCTATGAGCATGAGTAAAAATTAAGAATGCAAAAGTAAAAACAAGAAGGTAGCTTAATGTTCTACGATATTAATAATGGTTTTATTTTCAACCAAGTGCTTTAATGTCTCACATGTTAAGAGAATTTCTCACCTTTAGGTGAAAACTTTAGTACGCTTGTGAGATGCAAAGCTACCGAAAAACTTCTCATAGTTTATACGGTTGTAAGTATTATATCAGACCTCGAACATAAATAGTACTATTTCGATGCTAAACAAAGTTACCCTTACTATCCCAGTATGAGATATACTGAATTATAATGTATTAGACCATCTATATTTAAGTGATTAACAGAAGTAAGGCGGGCTACTTTTTAGAAAATACTACAAGCAGTAGAAACATATAAAACATTCCATCTTAAACATTTAAAAAAAGTATCATCCAAAATTTTTCATTTGTCTGGTAAAAAAGTTTTGCAAACAATCTTTATCTAATTTAGTTAGATAGGTTATTGTAAAAAGGGGGCTAGTTGTTCTAATGTCTTTGTATTATGAGGGCTCTCCATTGTAGCTTTAATGTCCTGCTTTTCAGATGGAGTTAAATGAAAGCTTAATGATGCATGTGCATCATCTTTTTGAGGTATATATTCAAATGTAAATCGATGAAACATTGGCCCCATAAAATCTTGCCAATAGCTTAGTTCATTATTTCCAACATAACTTTGAAGTTTATGCCAATTTTTTTGTAAGATAAAAAATGGGGTAAGTAAGGGTTGAAAAAAACCACTGGTTGTAGATGTTTTTTCCCATTCGCTTATCGGTCGATCTCTTATTTGTATAAGTATTACACCATTTGTATTTTCTTTTATCCATTCTTTAAATGCTTGTAAAAAGCGCAAACTCATCTCTTGTCCAAAATTATCACGTAAGCCTGCGTCCATAACGTCTATTACAGGGTTTGTAGGTAGCCATACATTTGGTAATATATAGGGAAATGTTGCGTTCATACGCAATGCTGTTAGAAGTCTTAAGTTGTAAGGGTCTTGTAGTTTGAATAAACTTACAAAATCAATAGCATCTGCATCGGGACAGTTTAAAGTTAAATTATTACACATAGCATGCATCAAAAATGTCATGGGTTGTGTAGATATAATCAATTTCCTTCCATCTTTGGTAATAATAGAATTGAAAATTATTAGCGGCACCTTTGCCTCAGCTTCTTCAATAACATAATCTCCTAAAGATTTATTTAGAATATAGTGTGTGTTTTCATTTAATTTTTCTTCAAATGCATAAGCTCTATCCTTAATATAACTATACTTTCCAACACGAAAATATTTTGCAGGGGAGGCTAAATCTCGAGTTATGAAAGAAGAAAAAATAGGATTTAATAGATCTTTAGAAATATCTTCTACATATTTGTAGTCTTCTAAATTTATGTGTTCTCCACGCATTTTTTTTGCATATAGTTCTCTAAAGTATGTTGCGCCCAGCATGCCTCCTGATGCTCCATTAAACATAAAGGTTTTGCGCATAAATGCCCCATGGCTAGCGGCATTTAATCTTTGCAAAACATTCATTGTAAAAGTTGCACTTCGAGTGCCACCACCACTTGTATTTATAATTAAGAAGTAAGGTTTTGTTGATTGTTGGCGATTTTTCCAGTTATTGAGTATATGCGTAAAGTTTTCTTTATCTCTTTCTGTTTGTTCTGGAGTGCAAATACGCATAATGCTCTCCCGTTCGTACTTTGGCCGCTCATTAATATTATCATAATTTAAACCATACGCTGTATTTTTAAAATCTATGACGCCTCTCTGAAAAAGGTAGTTAAAGGAAAAATAAAGAATGATTATAAGAATGAGTCCCCAGTTCCTAAGAAAGTATGAAATAGCACCCAATACGGCAATAAGAATAGCAAATAATAAAGTAATGCTTGCTGCTGCAGGTATTTGAAAAATACGATCATCAAAAAAGTAACCTACAGCTATTAATGTTATAAATGCAATAATGATGGAAAGCATTGCTGCAAAATGATGTCGTTTGAATATGACATTAATAAAGCTTGGGCTGTAGTGTCTAACATCTCTTGGTTTTCGAAGGTTTAGATGGGTGCTTAGAAACCAATCTACACGTATTTCGTATTTGCTGCGTACGATTGGAGAGCTTTCCTGAGTAGATGCTAAATACTTTTTCATTTCTGCTTTCATGGCGGGTGTTAGAAAGCGGTAGATAGATTTATCGGCTCCAAAAAAATACGTAAATGCGATTAGCGTAGATACCACGAATCCTCCCATAAAACCTGTTATTAATAGTAATACATTCCCTACAGACAAAAGCTCTTTGTTAACAGAATAATCGATAATATGGTGTACATAGTGTATTAAAAAAACACTAGGTAATACAGCATTGTTGATGCAGTATTTTAAAAATGGTTTTGTGGTAGTGGCTAAAAAGGTGATATGTTGACTATGCAAAATAAAGGTAGTAATATTCCACCCCATAATAAAGACAGCTACTGAAAACCCAACAATAGCAGTACTTATAGGGCTTACTTCATTCAAATATTCTGGAGCTAGAAATAAAGAGTCCGCACCAAACATGCGCATTAAATTACCTCCTACTACTGTAAATAATATATACCAAAATATCAGTAATATTTGATATCTTTTAGTGTGTAGCAGTAATAATTGTACGGGAAGTGAGTAGTAAATTCCTATTAGATATTTTTTCATAAAGAATTGAGTGTGCAATTTAGTTGAATAGTAGGTAGATATCTAAATTATTAAGCTAATCAACACCTTCATTTATGAGTGCTTCAATGAGGGGCTTAACACTCTTTTAGCCCCAAAGGTATATGCAATGCCAGTCCTCCATCCGCAGTTTCTTTGTATTTTGTGTTCATATCTTTAGCTGTTTCCCACATTGTTTTCACCACGGTATCCAAGGATATTTTTGCATGATCTGGATTGCTTTGCAAAGATAATTGTGCTGCAGTAATAGCTTTTATTGCACCCATGGTGTTGCGTTCTATACAAGGTATTTGAACCAAACCGCTAATAGGATCGCAGGTCATACCTAAGTGATGCTCCATTGCTATTTCGGCGGCCATTAATACTTGTTGTTGACTTCCTCCTAAACACTCTGCTAATGCACCGGCGGCCATAGCAGAGGATACCCCTATTTCAGCTTGACATCCGCCCATGGCTGCAGAAATAGTAGCTCCTTTTTTAAAGATACTACCTATTACAGAAGCTGTGAGTAAGAAGGATACAACCTTGTCTTTAGAATAATGTTGTTTACAAAAACTAATATAGTATTGCAATACAGCAGGTATAACACCTGCAGCACCATTGGTGGGAGCAGTTACTACTCTACTAAATGAAGCATTTTCTTCATTCACGGCCAATGCAAAACAACTTACCCAATCCAAAATATAGCTAAAATCATTTCCGCCCTGTTGAATAGATTGTACCCAAGAAGGATAATCTGTATACTGCTTATTTTTTAATAATCGGTTATTGATTTCTGCCGCTCTACGCTTTACTTGTAAAGAACCAGGTAAAAGTCCTTCGATATGGCATCCTCGATATATACATGCATGCATGATGCCCCATATATGCTCTATTCCCTCTATTATATCTTTTTCAGTACGCCAAGTTTTTTCATTTTCAAAAACTATTTCACTAATGCTTTTATTGGTTTGCTTACAACAGTGTAATAAATCCGCTGCAGTATGTATAGGAAATGGCAAAGAAACATTTTGCTCATTTTTATTATCCTCACCTTCTTGTTGTACAAAACCTCCTCCTACGGAGTAATACGTTTCTGTAATTGTATCTTTATGTTGTATATGAGCTGTAAAGGTTAACGCATTTGGATGATAGGGAAGAGACTCTCCATATAAAAATGTAATATGCTTACTTGGCTCAAACGGTATACTATAGGTCTCTGTTAAGTATATTTTTTGTTGTTTTTGAATTTGGTGTAATAAAGATTGAATATTGTTTGGATCGATGGTAACTGGATTCTTACCCATTAGCCCTAACATAACAGCTATGTCTGTGCCATGTCCTTTTCCTGTTTTAGCTAATGATCCATACAATAAAACAGTTATGGAAGTAATTTTTTCTAAAACTTTTTTTTCTTTTAAAGAGTTTATAAACTTTTCTGCAGCTCTCCATGGACCAAGGGTGTGGCTACTTGAAGGGCCAATACCAATCTTAAAAATATCGAAAACGGAAATAGATTCTTGCTGATTCATGTTCTATGTTATGAAATTAAAAAGTAAAAACGGAAAATTAAAAATAACTTTTAAATCTTATTGAATAAGCAAGGAGCTAATTTGAAATATTTATTATCCTTCTAAACCTACTTCTTCATAATTTCCGTTTTTATCTATATAAATGCAAATAGCGTGTCCCCAAAATATATCATTAACATCACAATAAATCATTGATGAATAATCTTCCTGAAAAACAATTTCCGTAATGGATATTTGTTTTCTAAATTGTTGTTTTGTTATTGGAGATTCCATTTTTCCCGTTTCTTTGTTTTTTTCTAACCAATAATCATTTTTTAATCTTATCATTTCATCTTCTATTTTTAATAACATTGGTGCAAAAAAATCTTTTTTTATTTGATCTTCTGCATACGTAATAACTTGTTTTAGTTTGTCAGGCTCTTTTCCTATAAAACACACTCTAAAACTAAGCTCTTCATTTTTATATTTACCTCTGAAAAAACTTAACTCTTCATTAAGTAATAGTTCTCCAAAAACAGGACTTTTAATTATCATTTCTAATAGTTTATAAATTTACATAATAATGTAGCAAATAAAGTATCTGCCTGCCGGGTATATCCTTCTAATAATTTCGTATCTATAATTTTTAATCCTTTTTGTTTAAGCCATTCTATTTGATGTTCATTTTCTGCTTTGAATACCGAGCAAGTGCAATATAACAAACATCCATTCGGTTTTATGGTTGAAATAATATTTTGTAAGATTGTACGCTGAGTCTTTATATATTGATCAATTTCTTTTTCTTCAAAAAATAATAATTTTTCTGGCGTTCTACTCCAAGTGCCAGATCCAGAGCAAGGCACATCGGCTATCACTAAATCAAATTTTTCTTTAAAAGAACTTGGAATATTTTTATTATCTGTTGCATCTATGATAAAAGATTGATAATTTTTGATACCTGCTTTTTTGCAACGTTGGTGCAAATTTTTTAAGATAGATGGCCTCTTATCCGATACCGTTAATTCGATACTACTTAAAAGATCATATGTTAATATAGATTTACCGCCACTTCCAGCGCAACAATCCCAGACTAAGCAGCCCCCACTAACTCCCCCAAAGGGGGAGGATCGGGAAGTGTATTGTTTAATGAATACTTCTATTCTTTGTGAACTTAGATCTTGTATAACTATTTCTTCATCTACATTAAAATGTTCTTCAATGTTATATCCTATAGGAAGTGCTATGGTATTAGATTCTATATATTGATAAGGCCAATTTAATGATTTTAATTTTTGCAACACTGTTCCATTTTTATTATTTCGAATACGTAAATACACATTCGGTTGTATTAAATGGTTTTTTTGAAAAGCATTGATATCTGATAAGGTGCTTAGATGTGAAGTAAAAGAGAAAATATTATTGACATCAAAAGATAATTCTTGTTGTAAAAAATTTACTCGGGTTTCTAATAAAGCAAAAGAGGAATCTTCAAAAAGCTTATCCCAATTAGGTTTTATAGCTTCTAATAATGAATTGGATTGAATAGAAGCGAGCAATATTCCGACAGAAAAACGTTCTGTAGAAAAATCGTTTGGTAGCGCACACCCTACACGATAATAATTATAGCATAATTGTGTAATATATTTTCGATCTTTCGATCCGTATTTTTTATGTTGCTTAAAAAAATTTTTTAAATAATGATGAAAGGGGAGTTGACCAATATATTTTTTTAGTAATTGAGTACTGGTCTGTAGGTAAGAAGCAATATGCATTTGTATGAATTTATATCGAATCTTGTGTGCATATATATCCGTGTTTTGTTTCTAGAAAAAGAAAATTATTCATTGTTATATTCCATTCCAGTGTTTAAATCTAACCAGCCTTTTTGCCCATTTGGAAATTCATATTCAATGAAATTACTATTTCTTTTACTCATGGATTTATATTTTAATTCTTTCTGTAGAGGAAAAATTCCAACCAAATTATTTTTTTTCAAAAACATCAAATTGTCTTTGGCAATAATTGAATCATAAATAATAGGAAGGATTTTTGTTGCTTTACCCCCTGCATAACTATAGTATTCGAATGCTATTTTTTTTACTTTTAGAGGGTTAGAATATTCTATTTGATTGGTATTTGCTTTTTCATTTTTTTCAATCTTTTTTTGAGGGTTCAATTTTTCAATTGATTCATACTTCACATCTTCAGGAAATTGGTAAATTCCGAATTTTCTATTTTTAGAAACTAACAAATAATTTCTTTTTAAAATATTTTCTCCTCTTTCATTATCCAAACTACTATAATTAAAATTCAATTGATTGTTTAAAAAGCGTACTTTATATTCGGTTGTTAAGTTGGTTAGAAACAAGGTTTCATAATGTGTGAATGGAAGGCCACTGCTTATATATGTTTCTATTTTATACACATTTTTATATTTATCGGTAGCATTAGATGTTTTTATATTATAATAAGCTGTATAACTTCCTGTGCCGCAAAAGGAATAACTGATTGTATTTCTTTGTCCTTTTTCTCCTTTTACATTAATGTATTTTACTTCGTTATTTTGTAAAATTTGTACATTATAATTATTCAGATAGGCTTGTTTTATATTGTTTAAAGGCAATTTCTCTAGCGTTAAATTATAAATATCAATTTTATCTTTCTTTTTTCCTATAATAAAAAAACCTTTAAAATTTAGTGTGTCATACGTTTCGGGAATTATTTTCTCTCCAAATATATTACTCATTGTTTGAAGATTATTTTTGTTTTTTATAATATAAAAGTTCTCAGGTTTAAATCGGAGAAGTATTTGTTCCATTTCATCCGCATCATTTTTCCAATTATTATCGATTTCCTTTTCTTTTAACGATTCATCAAAATTTACCAATAATCCATTTTTTGTGGGAATAATATAGTGTTGGTTATTATTTTCATCAAATAATAAAACAATA
Source organism: uncultured Chitinophagaceae bacterium (assembly GCA_964638565.1). GTDB lineage: Bacteria > Bacteroidota > Bacteroidia > Chitinophagales > Chitinophagaceae > CAYVXB01. Next base: position 97 of record CAZXBE010000065.1, on the reverse strand, counting down.
TGTTTATTTTCTGCAAGTGTTATAATATAATAATTGAGAAAATCACAACTTTCAACTCTGAATTTTTTTACTATATCATCTGCAGACTCAATGTGTG
>CAZXBE010000064.1:0-9784 GCA_964638565.1 uncultured Chitinophagaceae bacterium | reverse complement strand
ATCTGCAATATTACAGCTATTTTGTAATATTATTTATTCGGTTTAATATAATTTAACAATATCATTATTTTTTTAAAGATTAAGAAATGTACATTTAAAAAAATGGTTTGATTGAATTGCATGCATGTGTTACGCTTAGCTTAATTTTTTAGGGAGGGAAGCACCACTCTAAAGGTAGAGCCTACATGAAGCTTGCTCTATGCCTTTGTTGTACCGTTTAACATTGCTACATATTGAGCAACGCCATAGAGACCAAACCCCATGGCTGTTGCTAATAGTTGCATGGCTTTCTGCCACTTGCGTAAACAGTTTAGATACTCTTTCCTTATCCATACCCATGCCTGTATCTTGTACTATAATCTCTACACCATTGCTTGTGTCATTTACTGTAACAGTAAGGGTGTTTTTTTGATTAGGCTTGCTGTATTTTACAGCATTTTGAATAAGATTTTGCATAATAGACTGCACTATAGCCTTATTAAACCAACAGAAGATGATAATGACGACGGCGAATTTGAATAAATACATGCGCCTCCTTTTGTGAAACTTTCTTGTCTTAAAAGCATAGTATATAAAAGATCCTGATGAATATTCTGAGTAGTATAATTGTCTGATTAAAAAAATCAAATGTTCTATGTTTCGTACCATTATGGATGCTATTTTCAATACTCTTTTATTTTTGTGCTTTATATCAGTAACATGCGAATTATTTAAAATTCATGTTCCTACATTTGATTGGATGTACCCCGAAAAAGAATTAGAAGGTTACCCTCCGGGTAGGTTTCCCCACAATATTAGAGTTATTATTATTTCTTTATGTGTTTCCTATAAAATACTCACCCTAAAAAAATCGAACGAAAATGATTTTAAATAATAGTAAAATCAGTTCTGTTTAGAAAAGGCTACTTAAATCGGATAGCTTTTACAGGATCAACCTTTGTTACGAGCAATGTTGGCAATAGCAATGTAATAAAACAAGCGGCTAATGCAACAAAACATACTACTATTATTTGCAATGGATCTATCAGTACAGGAGCAGTGGGCATATAATAGGATTCTTCTGATAGTTGAATAAAGCCAACTTGTTGTTGCAACATGCCTATTCCTACACCTACCACACATCCTATTGCAATGCCAACGCAGCTTATGTAAGTAGCATGGTATAAAAATATTTTTTGAATAAAAAGAGTATTAGCACCTAATACTTTTAATACACCAATCATTCTTGTTCTCTCTAAAACTAAAATAATTAAACAAGTAATTAAATTAATGATAGCTACTATGGACATGATAACTATAACAACTCGTTCATTTACAGATTGCACATCAATCCAGCTAAATAAGTTGGGATAAATTTCTGGAATAGGGCGGCTGGCCCATTCCACCGGAAGCAGGTTAAATAATTGATTATTAATACGATTTATCATACTAACATTCTTTAATATTATTTCATAACCCCCTACTTGTTTTTGCTGCCAATTGTTTAACCGTCGAATAAGGTTGATATCGCCCAAAGCAAATAGTTTATCGTAATCTTCGATACTCGTTTTATAGAAACCTGTTACACGAACTTTTCGATAACGAGTAGATGCAACATCTTTATTAATAAAATATATATAAATAGAATCGTTTACGTTAACCTTCATTTTGTGTGCTGTAGTAATTGAAATAACGACTTCTTTACTATATGTACTATCAGGAAAAATTGGCCAACGACCCTCTATCAAAAAGGGTTGTAGTGTATTGAATGCATAATTTTTATCTACCCCTTTTAATAATAATCCCTCAATCGTTTCATTATTTTTAAAAATAATGGATTTGGTAGCAAAGGGTTGTACATCCATTACATTAGATATGTTTTTAATTTTTTGGATGATTGTATCATTACCCATTATTGCTGTTTCTTCTGCTATAATAGCTTTGTTAGGTTCATATTGTTGTATGCGTATATGCCCCCAAAAGCGATATATTTTATCTGTTATGGCATGCTTAAATCCATTTACAAAAGACAACGTTAATATCATAGCAGCAATACTAAAGGCTATGGCAGTAACGGCCAGACGAGCAATAAATCTCGAAAAAGATTTTTGCTGTTTAAATGCAATGCGGCGTGCTATGAATAGCGATAATTTCAAATTTGGTATGGTTAAAAATATAAAGTTAACTTGATTTAAATAATTGGCTTTATTTTGTAAAAAACGCATGTTATAAAAAAGCTTTTTAAATATATATTCTTAATTGATTGTATGTTAACCTGTTTAGGCGTCATTATTTTTCAGTTATATATGCTTGGCCGCTTTTTTGGTTTAGGCTCAGCTTGTATAGCTATTCTGCTTTATCCACCAAGCACAATAGCATTATTAGGGTTTATTTTATGTTTACAGGCCATAAAGGGTGTAAAGAAAAATAAAAGTTGGGCTAATAAGTGGGTTTTATTTTTAACTATTGTATGTATGTTGGGTTTAATTGTTATATTTTTTTATATCAAAGCAGAGGAAAGGCTTTATTCTTACAGGAAGCAATATCATTTTTCATACTTCCAATTGTATCTTTTTTTGGCCATTCCTATGGCTATAAGTAGTATATTATCTTTTATTAGTTTTATAAAAACAAAACCTACAAAGGAAAATTTACCTAACTAGATTATCTATGCTAAAATATATTTTAGGATTTCTGCTTATTCTACAACAAAATGTATATGCTCAACAATTAGATAATAATAAAGCTAATCATTGGGTAGATAGTGTATTTAAATCCTTAACTCCTGCACAACGCATTGCACAATTGATGATTATTAGAGCACACTCTAATAAAGGCCCAGAGCATGTTACAGAAGTTGCTAATCTCATACAAAAATACAATGTAGGTGGTTTGTGCTTTTTTCAAGGCGGACCTGTGCGTCAAGCATTGTTAACTAATCAATATCAAACAATAGCTAAAACCCCATTACTTATTTCTATAGATGGGGAGTGGGGATTGGGTATGCGTTTAGATAGTGTAATCAATTTTCCTAGACAAATGATGTTAGGTGCCGTTGAAGATAATGGCTTAATATATGCTATAGGACACGCTATTGGTGAACAGTGTAAACGATTAGGCATACAAATAAATTATGCTCCAGTAGTGGATATTAATAACAATCCAGGTAACCCAGTTATTGGCGATCGATCTTTCGGAGAAAATAAATATAAGGTGGCTGAATACGGCATACAAATAATGAAAGGCATGCAGGATGTTGGTATTATGGCTTGCGCCAAACATTTTCCTGGACATGGGGATACTAAAACAGATTCGCATGTGGGGCTCCCTATTATTACTAAATCAATAGAGCAATTAGATTCATTAGAGCTTTATCCATTTAAAAAAATAGTTGCTGCTGGCGTGCAAAGTATTATGGTGGCACATTTGTATATTCCGTCTATTGATAATACGCCTAATTTGGCAACATCACTATCTTCTAAAAATATTGCAACATTGTTGCAAAAAAAAATAGGCTTTAAAGGGTTGGTATTTACTGATGCGCTAGAAATGGAAGGTGTGGCTAAATTTTTTACACCAGGGCAGCTAGCCGTTCAATCTTTAAAAGCGGGGAATGATATGTTGTGTTTGCCTTCGGATGTTCCGGGCAGCATTGTAGCTATTCAAAAAGCTCTTAAAAAAAGAGCATTGAATCAACAAGAAATAAACGATAAAGTAAAAAAAGTATTACGAGCTAAATATGATCTAGGATTATCTCTTGTAACGCCTATTGAAACTAAGAATTTAATAGAGGATATAAATGCAAAAACCCATGCATTAAATGAACAAGTGGCCCAAAACGCCATAGCTTTATTAGCATACAACAATAAAAACACTTTTCCGTTAAAAAAATATACCGCTAATGCAAGCAATGATCCTGGCTTATTTCCTACACTTAAAAAAACAATAGCATACGTAGGAATTGGGGTTGATAAGCCAAACCATTTTTCAAAACAAGTAAGCGATTTTTATCAAACGGATAATTATTTTTTACCTTATAACATGTCTTCAGAAAAATGTTCTGACCAACTTCAACAAATAACAAAAAAGAAGTATGATGCTGTTGTTATAGGGATACACAATTATAGTAGACGACCTGCCAATGGTTATGGTATTTCTACAACAGCCCAAAAACTAATTGATGACTTAGCACAGTTAGAAAATAGTGTTATTTTTTATTTTGGAAATCCATATGCTGTTACAGAAAAATCTATAAAAGGAAACATGTTGGTATGTTTTGAAGATGACAGCATTACACAACGGGTAGCTGCAGAAATGCTTATGGGTAAAATAGCTCCAAAAGGCAAAATTCCTGTTACAGCTAATGCATTATATCCTGTAGGAAAAGGCTTGGCTGTAGAACAAAGTAGTAAAAAAAAACGAATCGATGGTAGCTATTTAATACATAAAATAGATTCTATTGCTAAGGATGCCATACAACAAAAAGCAACCCCAGGCTGTGTGGTACTTATTGCTAAGGATGGAAACATAATATTAAACAAAGCCTATGGTTATACAACATATGATAGTATGCAAGCTGTAACTACGGGAACGATCTATGATATTGCATCTATGACCAAAACATCCGCTACTACACTGGCTATTATGAAATTATATGAAGAGGGAAAAATAAAATTAGAAGATCCTATTTCTCAATATATTTCATGGCTAAAAAATACAGATAAAGCAACTATTACTATTCGTCAATTATTATTACATCAAGGGGGGTTAAAATCTTGGATTCCCTTTTATAAAGAAACCATAGACGCTGCCGGAAAGCCTTTATCTACTATATACTCTACCTATAAAGATAAAAAACATGCTATTCAAGTAGCTAAAAAATTATTTTTAAGAAATGATTGGATAGATACTCTTCATAAACGCATTGTACAAAGCCCGTTGGGCGATACCAATAAATATGTATATAGTGATTTAGATTTTATATTATTGGGTAAAATAGTAGAATCTGTTACTAGTCAACCATTAGATAAATATGTAACAGAAACTTTTTATAAACCTTTAGAATTAACAAGCACTGGTTTTAATCCATTACAATGGCTCCCACCCGGAGGATATAGATGGCCAGCTCCGACCGAAAACGAATCTATCTTTAGACAACAATTAATAATAGAATATGTACACGATCCTGCTGCAGCTATGTTTGGTGGCATTGCAGGCCATGCTGGCTTATTCTCTACTACAAACGATTTATTTGTACTCTATCAAATGCTATTAAATAGCGGGAAAATGAACGGGAAAACTTTTTTTAAACCTACCACTATAGAGCTATTTACCCAATACAATAGCACTATAAGTCGCCGTGGATTTGGCTTTGATAAACCAGAAAAAGATAATGCAACAAGAAAAGAGCCATATCCTTCTGTATATGCATCGCCACAAATGTATGGTCATACAGGGTTTACGGGTACTTGTGTTTGGGTCGATCCATCAGAACAACTAATATATATCTTCTTATCCAATAGAGTATATCCTAATGGAAATAATTCAAAATTGAGCACTCTGGAAGTTCGAAGGAATATTTTAGATGTGGTTTATAAAAGCTTACTGTAGCGTTTCTTAAGAATGGGTTAATTAATAAGAGAAATGGGGCAAAGATGTATTTTTTCTGTTGAATATAATATCTTGCACTCCTAATTTAAAACAAATTTTATTCATTATGAGAACTGTCCTTATTCGTTCGTTATATGTTTTGGTTATCGGATTTTTGTTCGGATTAACTGCTTGTAAAAAAGCTGTTTCCAAGCAAGCCAAGTATTTACCAAAAGACGCTATGTTCGTGGTGGGCATTAATGGAGGCGCTATTAAGCAAAAATTACAAGATGATGCATTTAGCATAGATAATCTTCTTAGCACCATTACCGGCAATGATAGTACAATAAATAGCATTAAGGAAAAAATGAGTGCTATTAAAAATTCGGGAATTAATCTTGAAGATCCTATTTATTTGGCTTTTCGCATGAACCCCGAAGTGTATTTTCATGCAATTGGTGTTGCTGCTTTAAAAAGTGCGGATGATTTTGAAAGTTTCTTAAAAAAACAAATTAAAAATGCTCCTATTCAAAAGGCAGATGATATAAATTATATAAACTTTGAGCCCAATTCAAAACGCTATACAGTATTGTTAGGGTGGAATAAAGATGTAGTTGTGTTTACATCGGCTGAAAAAAAATCGAAAGGTTATGATGATTATAACACAGATACCTCAGGCGTGTCTAAAGCGCCTTCTAGAGATAATGCAACCGAAAGCGATGCGGTGGCAACGTTAAAAAAAATATTTAACCAAAAAGAAGAAGAATCGTTGGTTTCTATTCCTGAATTTAAATCGTTACAACGCGAAAAGGCAGATGCTACATTGTGGATGAATACTACATTGGGTATTACCAATAATATACCTATGCAATTTCCTAAATTAAAATCGTTATTAGAGAACTATTATACAGCAGCCACCATTAATTTTAACAATGGTGAAGTGGTTTTAGAAGGAAAAACATATATGAGCAAAGAATTGGGAGAGATATTTAAAAAGAATGCTGGCGCATCTATTGATTTATCTCTTTTACAAAAATATCCTTCTAATAATTTAAATGGCTTCGCATCATTTTCCATTAAACCAGAATTTGTTGTAACCCTTGTAAAGGCATTGGGTGTAGATGGATTAGCTGACATAGGGCTTATGCAAATGGGCTTGAACTTTAATGATGTTGTAAATGTTTTTAAAGGAGATTTTATGGTTGCTTTTTCTGATTTTGGAATGAAACAAGTTCAAAGTCCTTATGATCCTACATATACGTATACAAGACCCGATGCGAAATGGTTATTTATGGTCCCTTTGGGAGAAAAAACAACAGTGGATAAGGTGATGGGTGCATTAATACAACAGCAAAAAATGCGTAAAGAAGGTAATAGATATATACCTGTTGGTATGGAAATGAATTCCTTTGCATTGCAGATAGATGACAAGCAAATTATAGTTACTTCTGATAGTATGTTGCTTCAACAGTACATATATGGTACTGGAAAAACAACCATACCCGCCGATGTAGAATCAGCTGTGAAAAACAAAGTAATGGCAATATATGTAGATATCAGTAAAATATTAAGTGTTATTCCTATTGAAAAATCTATGAATGGTATGATGGTAGAAAAAATGCTTGATAAAACCAAGAATTTATTTAAAGATCTTATCGTAACAGCAGATCATTATGATGGAACATCTATGAATCAAAAATGGACATTAAGATTGAAAGATGAAAAAGAAAATAGTATAAAGCAATTATATAAATATGCGCAAATGATTATAGAGTTTGGAATGACTTATGTTACAGGCTTTAGAGCAGCAGAACAAATGAATGATTATAAACAACCAGCCATTGATACAGCCTCCAGCATAACAAAGGATGTACCAGTAATGCGTTGATAAAAGAATTGTAACTTTACAACAAAGGCTGCTTATAAAGCAGCCTTTAAAATATCTACAATATGCCATCTATAACACTACATCAAGTTGTTCCGATACCCTTGTCAGATAGGTTAGAAAAGCGTACATCTCAAATATGGAATACTGATATTGTTTTAAAACAAGGCGAATGGATAAAAATAAAAGCCTCCTCGGGGTCGGGTAAAACAACATTGGTACATATTCTTTACAAATTGAGAAATGATTATAAAGGAAATGTGCTGTATGGCAATCAAAATATACAAGCTATACCTGCAGAGGCTTTGGCTTCGATACGACAAAAATCTATAAGCATTATTTTTCAAGATTTGCGCTTGTTTCCACAATTAACCGCATTTGAAAATATTCAACTCAAAAATATATTGGGTGGGGTTATGTATACCGAAAAAGAAATAATGCTTATGGTAGAACGATTGCAAATTACACACATCATACAACATAAAGCCCAAACGCTTTCGTATGGTGAACAACAGAGGGTGGCTATTATTCGGGCGCTTATGCAACCCTTTGAGTGGTTGATTATGGATGAACCATTTAGTCATTTAGATATAAACAACGCAACATTGGCAGCACAATTAATTACAGAGGAATGTACAAAAAGAAATGCTGGGTTTATACTTACAGATCTAGATAATGATACTCATTTTGTGTACACACAACAACTGAATTTATAATAATGACAGTACTAAATACATTACTTCAAAAAACCATACGAGGAGGTGTTGGTAAAAGTAGATTTATAATGGCCGGAATTGGTTTGGGTATAGCAATTATATTGTTGCTTGCAGCTATACAAGCTTACATGGATTTTAGGGAATTGTTATATGGCAACCAACAAAACAATGGCGCAGAATTTTTGGTTATCAATAAAATTATTACCAACCAAAATATGGCGCAAAAAGAAGCATTGCGCTTTACACCTACAGAAATAGAAGAAATAAAAAAACAAGATTTTTTAGATGCTGTAGAACCAGTACAATCTAGTACTTTCAAGGTATCTGCACAATCGCCCTCAGCAACGTTACCATTTTATACTGATTTGTTTTTCGAAGCAGTGGATACAACTTTTTTAGATGTAAAAGCAGACGATTGGAAATGGAAAGAAGACCAAGACGAGTTACCAATCATATTACCTAACGACTTTTTTGATTTATATAATTTTGCTTTTGCCCCAAGTCAAGGACTTCCACAATTGTCTGCAGAAACTTTTATGGCCTTGCCTATAGAAATACATATATCAGGTAATGGATTATCAAAAAAAATGATGGGGCATATTGTTGGCTTATCAGATAGAATCACATCTGTTTTAGTACCTAAAAATTTTATAGTATGGGCTAATAAACACTTTGGAACAGAAGCTGAAAAAAAAGCACCATCTCGGTTAGTAATTAAGGTTAAAGACCCTTCTAATCCGGCTTTAACCGAATTTTTAAAAAAGCATCAATATAGCACAAACCAAGAAAAAACACGATTTAGTAAATATCGTTCCATCGTGGAAACAATTGTATCTGCGGTAGGAGGAATCGGTTTTACAATGCTGTTTTTTGCACTATTGGTTTTTTCTTTATTTATACAACTTACTATTGAACATGCTAAATCAGAAATTGAATTATTAATTACACTAGGTGTTTCCCCAAAACAATTACGTCAATTTTTACTAAAACTGTTTTTTCCAATACATATTATAATTACATTGTTATGCTTAGGTATTATAGAGCTATTACAATGGCAACTGTCTATCTATTTAACAACAAAAAATATGATAATAGGCACTTATTTATCTTGGGTTAGTGTACTAGCTTGTGGTATAGTATTGTTTGTTGTGTATATTGTGTTGTATAGTACAATACGCAAGTATATTAAGCGAAAGATTTAAGTAGGCTATAAAACGTATCAATATGATTGCCATGACGGACTTTTTATTTAAATATTATTCGAATAAATGGGCTTTGTCCATTTTTACCATCCAATTGCAATACACAAGCATCATTGGATTCCGGAGCAAGTATCTACAATCACTACCAAGCTGAGAAGGCAGTTGATAATGGATAGTGGATAGTTCATAAGGGTGCATAACATTTTTAAGCTGCTCTGCAATTGTAATGAGCTTGAATAGTGTCTGCAACTTTACTCCGAGACTCTAAAATAATTTGTGTAAATGGGAATGAGTAACTGTTATTTAGAGTTGACATCTTTTGTCAAAGATAGTTAAGAACTGATGAAGAACCAGAGCCTTTTCACCTATTAATGGAGATAAGTTTCTAATAAAGCTACCCTTTTGCAATGCGG
>CAZXBE010000063.1:0-9802 GCA_964638565.1 uncultured Chitinophagaceae bacterium | reverse complement strand
TTTTGTGCCACATTTATTTTGCGCCGACGCTTCTATCTTTTCCCACCCACCACCCGTTGGTGGTGCGATAATTTATACTTATTTTATTAACTTTATACTTTATATAACTAAAAATTACACCATGAAACAAATTTTACTATTAGCACTTATTTTATTTTCAATATTTAAAGTGAATGGACAAAGCCCATGTGCAACAGACGAATACGATGCATATTTAAAACGCACAAACCCAACCTATGCTACCGAGCGACAAAAAATGGAACAAGAAATTTATTCCATCTTAAAGAATAAGCAAAATAACCCTAATGCTCGTATTGGTGCAAATGATTGTCAACAAACTGGTGGTGTATTTACTATTCCAGTAGTAGTGCATGTAATACACAAAGGTGAAGCCATTGGTACAGGAACCAATATTTCAGATGCTCAAATAATAAGCGCAATAAATGGGATGAATGAAAAATGGCGTAAAATAACTGGTGATGGCATAGATTTAGAAATACAATTTGCTTTATCAGTTAGAGATACTAATAATAATGCTACAAATGGTATTATAAGATATGATGGAAGAGTATTTCCAAATTATTTAACAAATGGCATTTATTACAACAATAGCACTATAGGTGCTAGTGAATCCGATATAATAGATAGTACAGTTTGGGATAGAAGTAAGTATCTTAATATATGGGTAGCTGATATTAGAGGTGCTGGAGGTTGGGCATCATTAGGTAGTAATTATACATTTTTTGTGTCATATAATATTTCAAGTGGTACTTTGGCTCATGAAATGGGACATACTTTTTTACTTAATCATACTTTTAAAGGCGATGGCTCATTACTTAGTTCAAGTACGCAATGCCCAATAAACAATGATTGTTTATTAGATGGGGATGGTGTCTGCGATACACCACCACACAGAGTAGAAGACTGTAGTACCACAACTTGCGCTTCAAGTGGTGATTTGCAAAACTCTTTTAAAAATTATATGAGTTACTGTGGTACTACAACTCGATTTACACAAGGTCAAAAAGATAGAGTAAGATCTACATTGTATCGTGATAATTTTTGGAATTTAGTAATGTCAGATGCATTAATACCTATAAATACTATTCCTTTGGAAGTAGGGATAGTTTCGATAGTGAATTTTTTAGATGAACCGATATGTAATAATTTTGTTCCAAGAGTTAAAATTAAAAATATTGGTACTACTACAATAACTAATTTGAAGATAACTACATATGTAGATGGTGTACTGTATGGAATTAATACTTTAAGTACCAACTTAATTAAGAACGCAATAAATATATATAGTTTAGATGCCATAAATTTTCAAATGCAGGGCAAACATAGTATAAGTTTTATGTTAACTCAAATGAATAGCAGTACTACAGATTATTCAAGCTTGAATAATCAAATATGTAAAGATATTTTGGTTAGAAATGATATTACAAACGGATTTTGTTTGGATTTTGAGAACATTAATAATTTAGGTATAATAAATTCAATCGACTCCTTTATTGCACCTAGAATTTCTACGGTTACTGGATGTAATTCTGTTGGAACTAAAGCAATATCATATTTATCATTCAATGAAAATAAAACAAATTTTTCTGACGATTTTTATTTACCATATTTTAGTATAGCAAATGCATATAAAGTATATTTTTCATTTGATAGATCCTATAAACAAGGTTTTAAAAATACAAACCCAACATTAACTTTTGGTTTTTATAATAACTGCGATTCAGCCACTTTTGCAAATGGATGGGGTTTTAATAGTAATTTAGCAACAGTAACTGGTTATGATTCAATTAATGCTTGGAAACCATCTCAATGTTCTCATTGGAAAAGAGATTCAGTAGACTTAGGTATATTTGGTGGTATTACTACTGATGAAGTATTAATAAAAGTTAGTATCAGGTCAAGCTACAACAGTCAAAAAGTACCACAAAATCTATATTTAGATAATTTTTGCATCCATAAAAAGTATAGAATATTAATGGATGGATATGCTCCAGGATTTTCTTTAACATTTGCAAACGGAAATTCGATTTATAATGAAGGAGATTCTGTAATTGTAACCGCAAATCAATTATTTACTTCGTGTTATATATTTAAAAGCTGGACTGAAAACGGTATAGTTGTTTCGACAAATCCACAATACAAATTTATAGCTACAAGCAATAGAAGCCTTCATGCTAATTTTGAAAGAAAAACTATTCAATTACAATTATCCGTTAATCCATTAAATGCAGGTATTGTGACAGGTGGTGGAACTTATAATTGTGATACTTCAATAATTATAAAAGCAAGGTCAAATTATGGTTATACTTTTTACCTATGGGTAGATTCAATAGGTAGTTTGTTTGCACTTGATTCAAATCAAACTATATCTATAAATCAAGATACGCCAAAAAAAGTAGTTGCGTGGTTTAATCCTATAAATTTTCCTATAAACTACAATTATCAACCAACTGGTGTCATTTCCCATGACAGTCGTCCGTATAATTCTCTTTATACAGTTCGAGCTGATACTAATTATAGATGCTATCAATTTACTAATTGGACAGAAAATGGCAATGTTGTATCAACAAATCCAACTTACACTTTTACTGTGACTGGTCCAAGAAATCTTGTAGCAAACTTCGTGAAGAAACAATATTCAGTTTCAGTATTATCAAATGACATTGCTAATGGCACAGTTACAGGCAGTGGTACTTACGGATGTGATACTACTATAACAATGATAGCCACACCGACGAGTTGTTACACATTCACAAAGTGGACGGAGAACGGCAGTACCATTTCCACCAATGCAACTTATTCTTTTACAGTAACGGCTAATCGTAATTTAGTAGCCAATTTCACAAAGAAGCAATATGTAGTTTCTGTATCGCTTGATAATGTTGGCAATGGTACGGTTACGGGCAACGGCACTTACGGTTGTGATACTACTACAAATGTAACTGCTACACCTGCAAGTTGCTATAACTTTACAAAATGGACAGAAAATGGTATTACGGTTTCAACAAACGCAAATTATACTTTTACAGTAACATATAGTCGTAATTTATTAGCTATGTTTGAACCCAAAAGATATAATATAACTCTTGTAGCAAATCCAACAAATGGCGGTACTGTAGCAGGTGCAGGTAATTTCGTGTGTGATTCTTCCCTTACAGTAAAAGCAAAAGTTAAAATGGGGTACAAATTCACTAACTGGACAGAAGGCTCCACCGTTGTCTCAACAGACTCCAATTATACTTTTTTGATAAGCGGTGTAAGAAGTTTAAAAGCAAATTTTAGTTTAGTAACTGGTATAAAACAATCCACCATTAATGAAATTAGTAAAGTATATCCAAATCCTGCAAATGATATTTTGCAGGTAGAAATTCGTTCAAAACAAAATACATTACTTACTCTAAATATTATTGATATGAAAGGAAGTTTGTTAGAAACTAAAACACTAACAAATACCAAAGGAACTTTCAATACTTCTTTTGATGTAAGTAAACTATCTAAAGGAAACTATATTCTAAACTTATACGATGAAGAAGGAATCGCAAGTTATAAATTTGTAGTTCAATAACATTAATCTTGTTAAATATTATCATTCAGAGCCACCCTTGTGGCTCTGTTTTTTATACGAAAATCTATTGTTGATAATATTTTTTAACATTATTCGTTTAATAGCTTTAGTAATTTAGTATTAAACAAATTCTTAACTCTAAAATTTATTATCATGTCAACTTATTATGAAACAGGACACGCTAAAAATGTAGCCAACTTTCAAGACCTCATTGCTTTCGTTACTGGTTACGGAGCAACCTACAATCCTACAAAAAACGCATTAAAACTACCGCAACTAAACACCTTATTTATAAGCGGTCAAAACGCATTAGCAGATGTAGTTTCAAAAAACACAGCATACAACAACGCAGTAAATGCACGCATAGCATCTTTCGAAGGACTTCGTGCGTTATGCACACGCTTAGTAAACGCATTTCAAACAACCGATGCTACCGCAGAAAAAATTGCAGACGCAAAAGGTTTTAATCGAAAGATACAAGGACAACGCTCCACCAAAACAGCAACACCAGTAGATGCAAACACGCCAGCACCAACTACCATCAGTTCATCACACCAATCATACGACCAACTCATACAACACTTTGCAGGTCTAATTTCCGTTTTGCAATCAGAACCAAGTTACGCTCCAAACGAAAACGATTTGAAAATTGCAACACTAACCGCAAAGCAAACCGACATGACAGCAAAAAATACTGCCTTAGCAACTGCATACACAGCAGTCAGCAACTCTCGCATTGCGCGCGACAAAGTTCTGTACAAAGACATCACAGGTTTAGTGCCAATCGCCACCGATGTAAAAAAATACATCAAAGCAGTATTCGGAGCAAGCAGTGCCGAATATCGACAAGTGAAAGGTATTGAATTTACAAAACCAAGAAAATAAGACAGAAAGACAATTTAAGACAGTTGCTACCGAAAAATACATTCTCGTTACCACTTTTATATTTAAAGCAATACAGTTTGTAATACTATCAATCTGACTTGTAATAATCGTAATACGGTTTATAATAATAGCAACTACACTCAATAAAACTAACAATACGGTTTTAAATTACAGTGATACAGTTAACAATTAAAGCAATACAGTTTTAAATTTTAACTCACATATTTTATATAACACTAATACGTTTTACAATATTAGCAAGACGACTAAAAACAACAATTATCACGAAAAACCAAGCTGTTGCATACCCATTTGCATGTTTTCCTACGCTAAAGCCAAGCTAAAAATGCAAAAGCGTATGCAACCCTACCCTGTTCGGTTCACCTCGCTCGACATCAAGACTGTGCAAACCCATTCGAGAAAGGGCTACCTACAACATCGGTTTGGCAATAGTGGCAATGAAGTTGGTAAATTAAAGTTTAGTGCTTACATTTAAAGTATAAAAATAATTATCGGTTTGGTGCGTTGCATATTGCCACCATCGCCAAGCCGTAGCCGTTAGCTGCTATTTAAGAACAACCCTAAATTTATGATATTCATAGGACAAAATAACGAACTATTTTTTTTAAATACTTTAAAACGAAGTACTCAAATAACTTATGACAAAGATATAAACTCACCTTTGACTTTTTTGTGGACAAAGGATGAGAGATCTATTATTTACTATGAGGGAAATGAAATAAAATTTAAAAAAAACACCATTATTTGCCTGACCGATTTTTACAATATAGATATTCGACATTGTAGTGAATTGAGAAGCATAAAATTTAACCGAGAGTTTTACTGCATACTTGACCATGACAGAGAAGTTAGCTGTAAAGGAATATTATTTTATGGTGCGAAAGAATTGCCCACTTTTCAAATTCCCACCAACGAGTTAGAAAAATTTGAAGTACTATGGAAAATGTTTGAAATAGAAATGCAATCAAAAGATGATATGCAATTAGAAATGCTACAATCTATGCTGAAAATATTTATTATTTTATGTACGAGAATTTATAAAAAGCAAAACAGTTTTTCAGAACTCAATACTAAAGAAACAGACATAGTAAGAGAATATAATTACTTGGTAGAAATTTATTTCAAAACCAAACATACCGTACATGACTATGCCGATATGCTCAACAAATCGCCCAAAACGCTTTCTAACTTATTTGCAAAACTTTCCAACCGATCGCCATTACAAATTATTCAAGATAGAAAAATGTTAGAAGCCAGACGTATGCTACGCTATACTGATAAAACTATTAAAGAAATAGCCTATGATTTGGGTTTTGAAGATATACAAACCTTTAGTCGTTTTTTTAAAAAACAAGAAAGTATTAGCCCTATAAATTTTAGAAATAATCTGTAGCAATATTTTTTTAATAATGGAAATAAATAAACTTATCGCTCAAGTAAAAAACTGTACAATATGTGAAAATTATTTGCAACCCAATCCAATTGTCTCAATCAGTAAGCATAGCAAAATACTAATCATTGGGCAAGCACCAGGACAGACAGTTCATAAAACGGGCATACCTTGGAACGATAAAAGTGGCGATAATTTAAGAGCTTGGTTGGGTGTAGATAAAACTATTTTTTACGACAATAAAATCTTTGGATTAATGCCCATGGGATTTTGCTATCCTGGCACTGGTAAAAATGGCGACTTGCCTCCACGTACCGAATGTGCACCATATTGGCACAGTCAATTTTTAGCCCAAACCAAATCCATTCAATTAACTTTACTTATTGGACAATATGCTCAAAATTATTATTTAAAAAATAATACAAAAGAAACGCTTACCGAAACCGTAAAAAATTATAAAAGCTATTTGCCACAATATATAGTGTTGCCACACCCATCGCCACGAAATAATATTTGGATGGCAAAAAATGAATGGTTTGAAAAAGGCGTTCTTCCTATTTTAAAAAACAAAATCAGTTTTATTATACAGAGTGCTACCTTTAATTTTGATATAAATTATTAAAAGGAAAAATTGACAACATAAAGAGAAATACTACCTAATAGCAAAGACCATGAGCATTTTACATTTGCATTATAATTTTAAAAAATAAAAAATGACAAATTTTAATGTTCCTACTAGAGGAGAAGTATCTAGCAACAATCAAGAAATTTTTGACAATTTAAAAAAAGGTCTTGGCACCGTCCCTAACCTGTATGCTGTAATGGCACATTCTGATACAGCATTAGGTAATTATCTTGCATTTCAAAATGCAAAAACTACTTTCAATAACAAAGAAAAACAAGCTATTAATTTAATAGTAAGTCAGGTAAATGAATGTGCATATTGTCAAGCAGCACACACCGTATTAGGTAAAATGAATGGATTTACTGAAGAACAAACCATTGAAATAAGAAAAGGTAGTACCGCATTTGATGCTAAATTAAATGCTTTGGTAGTCTTGGCAAAAGAAGTTACCATAAAAAAAGGATTTGTAGATGGTGCGTCATTAGAAAACTTTTTTAATGCTGGTTACACCAAAGGGCAGGCAGTAGAATTAGTAATGCTTGTAGCCGAAAAAATAGCAATAAACTATTTACATGCTGTAACCAAAGTAGCAATTGATTTCCCAGCTGCAAAAGCTATCTAAATTGAATTAAAACAGGTCAAGTGAAAACACTTGACCTGTTTATTGTTTTAAAAATATAAAAAAAGAAGAAAATGGAAAAAATAAGAATAGAAATGTTTAACAAGTTAGGTCTTATCATAACTCGTTATGGTTTAGCAATAGTTTTAATTTGGATAGGATTTTTGAAGTTTACAACTTATGAAGCAGAAGGAATACGCCCTTTAGCCGAGCATAGTCCATTTTTCTCATGGATGTTTAGCTTTTTAAGTACCCAAGGGTTTTCTAACATGCTTGGAGTTATTGAAATTTCTACAGGACTATTGATAGCTCTGCGTTCAATAAGCCCTATGGCATCTGCTTTGGGTAGTATTGGGGGCATTATTACTTTTGTCATAACCCTGACATTTATGTTGTCCACCCCTGGAGTTATTCAAAATGGACACTCATTTCCGTTTATTTCTGCTATACCTGGTCAGTTTTTAGTTAAAGATTTAGTTCTTTTAGGAGCTTCATTTTGGACTGCAGGCGAAGCACTATCTGCAACCATAAAAAATAAATTTGAGTAAAATGTTTTATATAAAATTAAACTTAATGCTACTGTTGTTCACAGTGGCATTAAGTAGTTGTTCACAAACACCTACTTTAAAAAATAACGAACAAAATTTAAAAGATTCTAATATGATACATAAGACAGATGCCGAATGGAAGGCTCAATTAAGCAACGAACAATACTATGTTCTTCGTGAAAAAGGTACTGAAAGGCCTTTTACAGGAGCTTTGCTAATGAACAAAGAAAAAGGAGTATATAAATGTGCTGGCTGTGGAGCAGAATTATTTACAGATGATATGAAATTTGATAGCCATTGTGGCTGGCCAAGTTTTGATAAAGAAATAGAAGGTGGTAAAATTACACAAACTACCGATCGCAGCCATGGCATGGTACGCACCGAAATTACTTGCACAAAATGTGGTGGTCATTTAGGACATATATTTGATGATGGACCTACTGAAACTGGTAAACGATATTGCGTAAATTCAATTTCTTTAGAATTTGTACCTGCAAATAAAATTTCAGAAAGCAATGTAACTAATACTATAGATAGTATCGTATTAGGAGGAGGGTGCTTTTGGTGCACAGAGGCTATTTATGAAATGTTAGATGGAGTGATAAGTGTAGAAAGTGGGTATAGTGGAGGAAATATAAAAAAACCAAGTTATAGAGACGTTTGTACTGGAAACACCAATCATGCCGAAGTAGTAAAAATTGTGTTTGATAATACAAAAACAAATTTAGATGAAATATTTAAAGTGTTTTTTGCTACTCATAATCCCACCACTTTAAATCAGCAGGGGGCTGATAGAGGTTCTCAATATAGGAGTGTTATTTTTTATGCTAATGAAAAGCAAAAAGAAATAGCTACTTCTTTAATTTCTGAACTAAATAAAAATGTGTATGACAATAAAATTGTAACAACATTAGAACCTTTTAGTCAATTTTATAAAGCAGAAGACTATCATCAAAATTATTATTCAAGCAATACTGAAAATCTGTAATTACACCCAAAATAGAAAAATTTGAAAAGTTATTTAAAGACAGATTAAAGAAAAAATAAACAGCAGCTAACATCGGTTTTGCGATATTGGGGCTGAAGTACTAAATTTGAGCATTGGAATTCTATTGAACATTTGTACTAAATTGAGCATTTGTCCTTTGATTTTCCCAACATCGCAAAGCCGAAAACCGTTATAGGGCATTTTAAAACGACACGGCAAATGAAAAAAATCACGACACTAACGGTTTTGCTTTTCTTAACTGTTTTGACATTTGGACAAGACTTAAAATATGTGAACACCGAAACACTAAACATTAGAGAAAACGCAGGAAAACAATACAATGTTGTTGGACAAGTTAATCAAGGCGAAAAGGTAACAACCATATCAGAAAGTAATGGTTGGACAGAGATTGAAACCGAAAATGGGACAAAAGGCTTTGTTGCCTCAAAGTATTTAAGTTCAAATAATCAAAACAAGAGTAGTAACAGTAGTAAAAAGGAAAGTTCTTGGATAAGTATTTTAATTGGACTTGGGATTTTGGGTTATGCAATTTATAAAGTCAAAAATTTCTTTTCGGGTTTGTTTGGTAGTACTTATTCAAGCAGTTCGTCACAAAGGGTTGTATCAAGAGAGCCCGTTTTGAAGTGGTATTACTGTGCTGGTTGCCGAACAACAATAAAACAAACAACTACTCCGAGAAATTCAAATAGTTGTATTAATCGTGACTTTCATAAATGGCAAGAACTCGGCAAAGTAGGAGATAAAAATTATCAGTGTAGCAAGTGTGGTACAACCATTCAAACAAATGACACACCAAAGAATTACAATAGTTGTGTAAATAGAGATTTTCACAAGTGGACAAAATTTTGATATATGAGACCAAACATTTTTGACATAGCAACAAAAGAACTTAACCAAGACGCTTTTATCACTTGGCTTTTGCAATTTGCTGATGACAAATTTCAATCAGCAGACCAATTACTTAACAAATGCGGTAAGACATTTGTATCGCAACTAATCCAAAAGCAAATTCCGAACTTCAACGAAACAATTACAAAAGTTGTTGCAGGCAGACAGTGGGAAAATATTGACGTTTGGGCTGAAATCAATGACAAGTATTTAATCATCATTGAAGATAAA
>CAZXBE010000062.1:0-9910 GCA_964638565.1 uncultured Chitinophagaceae bacterium | reverse complement strand
AATTTTTACACTAATACAGTTACTATCCTATTTACACAAAGGTTTAAATACTACCGATAATTATTTTAGAGTGGGATACTAATGGCTTCAGACTCAATAAGAGTTCCACTCATTTATAAAACCTCTGCACTTATAGTGTCGAATTATTTAGATATCGATAGCTTCTCCATAAGCTGCTGCGGTGGCTTCTTTTAAGCCTTCACTCATTGTAGGGTGTGGATGTACCGCATTCAATATTTCGTGATAGGTTGTTTCTAACTTACGAGCCACAACAGCTTCTGCAATCATTTCGGTAACATTCATGCCAATCATATGGCAGCCTAAAAATTCACCGTATTTCGCATCATAAATTACTTTTACAAAACCCTCTGTAGCGCTTGCTGCACTTGCTTTTCCGCTAGCCATAAATGGAAATTTCCCTACTTTAATATCATAACCTGCATCTTTAGCAGCCTTTTCTGTTAAACCTACTGAAGCAATTTCGGGTGAGCAATATGTACATCCAGGAATATTATTATAATCTAATGGTTCAGGTTGATGTGATATTTTTTTATCGTTAAAGGCAATAGCTTCTGTGGCCACAATGCCTTCTTTAGAAGCTACATGCGCTAAAGCTTGCCCCGGTGTGCAATCGCCAATAGCATAGATGCCTGATATAGTTGTTTGACCATACTTGTCTACTACTATTTTTCCTTTTTCTGTTTTAATACCCAATGCTTCTAATCCGATATTTTCAATATTGGCTACTACACCTACAGCACTTAATAGAATGTCTGCTTCTAACATTTTTTCTCCATCTTGTGTTTTTAGCTTTGCTTTTACTCCGTTGCCATTTGTATCTATAGATTCTATGCTTGCATTAGTTATAATATCAATGCCTTGTTTTTTAAATTGTTTTTCTAATTCTTTTGAAATATCCTCATCTTCAACAGGCACTATACGAGGAGCATATTCTACAATAGTTACTTTGGTTCCCATATTATTATAGAAATAGGCAAATTCTACACCAATAGCACCACTACCCATTACAATCATCGTTTTTGGTTGTTGCGGCAATACCATGGCTTCTCTATAACCGATTATTTTTTTTCCATCAATAGAGATATTGGGTAATTGACGAGCTCTCCCTCCAGTAGCTATAATAATATTTTTAGCTTCTAACGTTTTTTTTGAATTATCTGATGCGGTTACTTCTATTTTATTTTTACTAACGAGTTTTCCATATCCCATCACCACATCAATTTTATTTTTCTTCATTAAAAACTGAACGCCTTTGCTCATTTTATCAGCTACGCCACGACTCCGTTGAATTACATTCCCAAAATTTTGGTGTACATTATCTGCTTCAATACCATAATCTTTGCTATGTTTCATGTACTCATGTACCTGAGCACTTTTTAATAACGCTTTAGTAGGAATACAACCCCAGTTTAAACATATACCTCCTAAACTTTCTTTTTCTACAATAGCTACTTTATAACCTAATTGTGAAGCACGAATAGCAGCAGGATAACCACCAGGACCGCTACCTAAAACAATTATATCGTATTGCATGTTTCTAGTAATAGATAATTTATAGTTAAAAATGAATATTTTCTATTTGCGAAAGTAATAGGAAACATTTAATGCTCCTAACTTTTTTGTAATGAAGCCATTATTGCTTCCATTTGGATGTTTGTATGACTTTCGTTATATGTGCATGCCCCATTTTTAATAAGCAATATTTGTGGAGATTCGTGGTGCACATTGAATATTCCCGCTATTTTATTTGATATATCACGATGCGCAATGACATTTACATAATAAAACGTTATGTTATTTGGTTGGGGGGCTTGCTCTAGCCTGTTTTTAGCCATACTACTTATAGAGCAGCGTGTGCTGTGTTTGAATATAACCTGAGGCATTTTATTGGATGCAATTCGTATAATCTCAATTTGTTCTAGGGTAGTTAAAGGTATCCAATCCATGTAAAAAAATTATCTAGATTTTTTATAAACAGGATTACTAGGGCACCCAACTTTTTGAGAAGCACAGCCTACACAATACAAACATATAAGTACAGTAGAGCAATATAAAAGTATTTTTTCACGCATAATCTTTTTATAAAGTGTTTATTTTGTAGGAGTATTCAATAATTTATTTAGCTAAAGCAAATATAATACATTCATGCGAGTACATTTTATTTCTATCGGAGGAAGTGTAATGCATCAGCTAGCTATTGCATTGCATCTTAAGGGCTATGTGGTTTCAGGCAGTGATGATGAAATATTTGAACCATCTCGTACACATTTAAAAACGGAAGGGTTATTGCCTAAAAAAGAAGGTTGGTATGCAGCGAATATTACATCTGATATTGATGCAGTTATTTTAGGCATGCATGCTCGAGCAGACAATCCGGAGTTAATAAAAGCTCAATCACTTGGATTACCTATTTATTCATTTCCCGAATATATTTATCAAGAAAGCAAACAGAAAAAGCGAGTGGTGATAGGAGGGAGCCATGGTAAAACAACTACCACAGCTATGATAATGCATGTATTGCAAAAAACAAACCAATCGTTTGATTATTTAGTTGGAGCTAAATTGAATGGATTTGATCAATCTGTGGCTATAACAAATGCTCCAATAATTGTATGTGAAGGCGATGAATACCCCGCTAGCACACTCGAAAAAAGACCAAAGTTTCATTTTTTATTTCCGCATATTGCTGTGTTAACAGGTATCGCATGGGATCATATTAATATATTTCCTACTTATGATATTTATATTGAACAATTCCGCATTTTCATAGAAAAAATAGAAACAAGTGGGTATTTAATCTACAATACTACAGATAAAGATTTGGTAAAATTGATAGAATCAAATGTTCGAAAAGATATTCAATATATTCCATATCAATTGCCTACACATCATACTATAAATGGTAAAACACAACTTACTATTAATGGCTATTCTAGCCCATTAAATATATTTGGTGATCATAATTTATTAAATCTACATGCAGCGTATCATGTATGCAAACTATTAGGTATAGCCCCAATAGATTTTGTGCGATCGATTGCTTCTTTTTCCGGCGCTGCTAAACGGCTAGAACTATTGTATGAAAAAGATGAGAAAAGAATTTATAGAGATTTTGCGCATGCCCCAAGTAAAGTAAATGCTACTATTCAAGCGGTTAAACAACAATTTCCTAAACAAAAATTAGTTGCTTTATTGGAATTACACACATACAGTAGTTTACAGAAACATTTTTTACCTCAATATGCACATAGTTTAGATATTGCAGATGAAGCGGCCGTATTTTATAGTCAACATGCTTTAACGCTTAAACGTTTACCCAATATTAATAAAGAAGATATTCAACAAGGGTTTGCTAATTCAAATATTGTAATTTTAAATACTACAAAGGAGTTAGAACAATGGATAATAAGTCAAAAAAATAAAACGGCTAATATTTTGTTAATGAGCTCTGGAAATTATGATGGGGTAGATGTGATAAAGAAATTATCTTAAATTTTGAATTATAAATTATAATATATGATTACAAACCTCAAGTTATAGAGATGAGGTCATTTAAAATTTAAAATATATAATTTAAAATAATATATATGCTACAACTCAATCGCCCTCTTGCTTTTATTGATTTAGAAACAACAGGTCTTAATTTACAAATAGATAAAATTGTTGAAATAGCTATTGTAAAAATTATGCCAGATGGAGAACGCATAGTAAAACGAAAGCTGATTAATCCTGAAATGCCTATACCCGCTGTATCTTCAAAAATTCATGGTATAACAGATGAAATGGTAAAAGATGCGCCTACTTTCAAAAAAGCGGCCAATGAAATAAAACAATTTCTACATAATTGTGATATTGCTGGTTATAATTCAAATCGATTTGATATCCCTTTATTGGTAGAGGAATTTTTACGTGTTGATTTGAATGTAACATTTGATGACTGTCAATTATTAGATGTTCAAAAAATATTTCATATGATGGAACAACGTACTTTAAGCGCGGCATATCAATTTTATTGTAATAAAAATTTAGATAAAGCCCATAGCGCAGAAGTAGATGCTACCGCTACTTGGGAGGTTTTGTTGGCGCAATTGAAACGCTATGAACGTTTAGGAAATACACTAGATTCCATTTTGCAGTGTATTGGGAAAGAAGAAATTATTGATTATGCACGTCGATTTATAAAATTAAATGGAGTAGAGGTATTCAATTTCGGAAAACATAAAGGCAAGCCTGTACTCGATGTATTGAGGCAAGAGCCGGGTTATTACGATTGGATGATGAAAGGTGATTTTTCGTTACACACTAAACAAAAATTAGCTGAAATATGGAACAGATCATTTTTACAAAAAACGCAAAAGCAACTTTTTTAATATGGGATCATGTTTAATATATTAATAACAGGTGGAACAGGTCTTCTAGGGAAAGCACTCACAAAATACTTGCTGGATAAGGGCTGTAGCATTACCATTCTTACTCGTACTATTCCAAAAATACAGCAACAAATAGCAAATATAAAATACGCTCAATGGAATATAAATAATCAAACTATTGATGTGAATGCTGTTTGTAATGCAGATTATATTATTCATTTGGCTGGTGCAAATGTTGCTGAAAAACGCTGGACAAAAAAACGCAAAAAAGAAATTATAGATAGTAGGATAAAAAGCTCCACATTGCTCGTAAAAACACTACAAAATAATCCACATAAACTAAAAGCATTTATAAGTGCTTCTGCTATTGGTTGGTATGGGGTTGATGTAAAAGGAAAAATATTTGTGGAGGATGATCCGCCAGCAATAGGCTTTTTGGGCGAAACTTGTAATCAGTGGGAGGAAAGTGTAAAACCTATAATGGCATTGGGTATTCGAACAGTGTGTATTAGAATGGGTATTGTATTAAGTAATGATGGTGGTGCACTGTCGGCGTTTAAAAAACCACTTCGATTCGGCATTGCTCCTATTTTGGGTAGTGGTAAACAAATGATTAGTTGGATTCATATTGTAGATGTAGTACGCTTAGTTGCATTTGTGTTAGAGAAAGAATCATTACAAGGTTCTTTTAACGCAGTAGCGCCTCATCCTGTAAATAATAAAACATTGATGTTAACATTGGCTAAGAAACTTCGAGGACAATTTTATATCTCCATATATGTGCCTTCTTTTCTACTAAAAATTTTATTAGGCGAAATGAGTGTTGAGGTATTAAAAAGTACAACCGTAAGCTGTGAAAAAATACACCAACAAGGTTTTGTATTTCAATTCCCTGCTATTGAAACTGCTTTACATAATCTTTTGAATTTGAATGATTGATTCAAGTAGATTGACTTTTCTTTACATTTGATTATGGGTGTTATAAAAAATGTATATTCAAATAGAGCGACTTCAAGATATTTTATTTTAGGTGTATCATTAATACTGGTGGTATATCATACTTGGTGTGCACTAGGTGGCGTAGATTTTGATGTTTTTTTGCATGCAGGAGAAAAAATTAGAGATCATCAAAATATTTATCAACCTCCATTTATTCGCAATCTTCAATATTTTTATAGTCCCTTATTTGCTTTACTCTTATCGCCTTTTTCTTCATTGCCATTTTGGATTCCAGAATGTGGTTGGCTGATATTTTCTTGCTATTGTATATATCGAAGTTGGATTTTATGTAGTCGATATTTTGATATCCATTTTTTATCTTCCAAAAATTATACTATCTGGATTTGGCTTTGCATATTATTTAGCCTGAGGTTTATTTTAGACAATTTTACGCAAGTTCAAATGAGTATTTTTTTGTTATGGGCAACATTAGAAAGTTTGGAACTCTTTAAAAAAAGAAAAATATTTCTGGGCGCTGCATTATTAGCATTAGCCATCAATATAAAAATTTTACCTATTCTTTTTATACCCTATCTTTTTTATCGAAAAAAAATAAAAGAAGGATTTCTAGTAATAGTTTTTCTCCTTTTTTATTTGTATTTACCTATTTTATTTATTGGGTATCAGTACAATAATTTTTTATTAATTGAATGGTGGAAAATAATAAATCCAACGAATGCTGAACATATTATAGAAGCTACAAATGGTCCTCATAGCTTGGATGCGATGTTATCTGTTTTTATTACAGATACGAATGATGAAATGGGATTTAAACGAAATGTATTGAATCTTTCATTTAAAGAAGTAAATCTTATAATTAATATTGTTCGTTTATTTTTTATATTATTAACGCTATGGTTTTTAAGAAGTTTGCCTTTTAGAACAGTGAGTAATACAGTAAAAGAATTTTGGGAGATTAGTTATTTATTTTTAATTACACCACTTATATTTCCTCATATGCAGATATATAATTTCATTTACGTTTGTCCAATGATTATGTATTTGCTTTATTTTTTTATTGTTCAAAAACAAAGAAATATTAATATAAGTTTTAGTATTATTTATTTTGGAATAATATCCGTTATGTTTACACCTATTATTGGTAGAGATGTTATCGGTGGTTATTTATTTCCCTTGCTTCAATATTATAGAATATTAACTTTTACAACTATACTATTAATTCCATTAGCATTAATGGCCAATCCAAAAAAAATAAATAAAGAAACAGCTTGAGGCAATAATTGGTTCTTAATTCAACATTTAAAATGTATAATTCAAAATAATCTACAAATCTGCTGTTTTAAACTTCCAATTGGCAAATAAATAATATGCTACTAAATAGATGAATGCCATAATTAATGCCGTAGTATGGTTAGCTTGATATGGTAAAACATTACCAAAAAATGGAAGGGGTATAAGTACATCCGTAGTTTCTAAAGGTAAATAGTTGCCTGTTTGCCAAAAATATTTATTAAGTAGTAATTTAAATACATTATCTATTATAAATGCATACGATAGATAGAGTACGACGGCTAAGCCAGAACGTTTAACCAATAAGGCAATTATAAATGCTACGCTGGTATATGATAGCGCTTGAATAAAGAAATAAAAAAGATATTCGATTTTATCTAGAGAAAATGAGCTAGCTGTGGATAATCCAAAAAGCAATACATTCAGAAATGCAATAAACGTTGTTAATACTGCTATAATGCCTATCATTGCTAGTTTTACATGTATAAATTCCGCTCTACTCCATCCATCAATAATATTTTGCCTATGTGTGCGATATGTATACTCATTCGTAAAAAAGGTTATCATTAATATGCCTGGTATAAATAGGGAATAACTAGATAACCACGTAATGGTTTGCCATACATGAGGAAAACGAAAAGGCGATCCGAATACTGAACTTGCAGAAGTACTTTCTTTAATTTCATAAGAAATATAATTGATGCCTAATATGGTAACAAGAAATAAAATACTAAACACCCAAAAGGTTCTGTAGCGGCGTATTTTAAGCCATTCTATATATAAATTTTTTAGCATGTTTATTCGTTTTAAGCATTAGTTAATTCAAAAAATTTAGATTCTAAACTACGTTTTTTTAATACCAAATGAGTGAGTGTAATATGGTGTTGAAAACAAGTTTGGTTTATACTTTCCAGATTTGCTGAGCCAGAAGGGAAAAACAATAAAATGGTATTTTCTTTTTGCTCCAATTTTGTATGTCCTGTAATTTGCAGTGCAACTTTTTGTAGTAATTCAATATTGTTGCAACTTAATTCAACTATATCATCGTTTGAAAGGATGTCTTGCACATGGCCGTTTGCTAATAATTTTCCTTTTTGTAAAATAGCAACATGCGTACAAACCTTTTCTACTTCATCTAATAAATGACTAGCCATAATAATGGTTTTTCCATCACTGGCTAATTGTTGAATTAAATTCCGTATTTCAGCAATACCTACGGGGTCTAATCCATTTGTGGGTTCATCAAAAACAAGTACTTCAGGATTTCCTAACAAACAAGCAGCAATAGCTAAACGTTGCTTCATGCCTAACGAAAAAGTTTTAAACTTGGAGTATTTGCGTTCTCCTAAGTTTACTTTTTCTAATACACTATGTATATGACTGTCTTCTACTCCTTTAATAGCAGCACTTATTTTTAAATTATCTATAGCAGATAAATAATGGTAGAAATTAGGTGTTTCTAATAAAGAACCCATTCTTTTGCGTTGATTGCTTGTAGGTGGTTCTCCAAACCATTGATAGCTTCCACTAGAGGCTTTTAAAACATCCATTATAATGCCTAGTAAAGTGGTTTTTCCACTTCCATTTGGTCCTAAAATACCAAATACACTGCCTTTTGGAACGTTAAAACTTACTTGACGTAAGGCTTGTAGCGTACCATAATGCTTGTCTATTTTATCAATTTGTAATACAGAATTTTGCAAGTGAATAGTTTTAAAAATGATAGGTAAATATAATTTCCGCAATCACAAAAATAGAAAATATAACACTGGCAATTCCATTAACTGTCATAAAAGCAATATTTATTTTACGTAGATCATTAGGTTTTACTAAACTATGTTGATAAATAAGCATAGTGATAAAAACAATGGAGCCTATCCAATAGACCCAGCTAAAATATTGTAAGAGGCCTATTGTTATTACAATAGTAGTTGTTATACTATGAAAAATCCTTGAAACGTTTAATGCACCTGCTTTCCCTAACCAGGCGGGTATGGAGTGCAGCTTGTTTTGTTTATCAAATACCTCATCTTGCAACGCATAAATGATATCGAACCCACTTACCCAAAAAATGACAATAAAAGAAAAGAGTATAGGTAGCAGCGTAAATTTTCCTGTCATAGCCATATATGCTCCAATAGGTGCAAACGCCAATCCAATACCCAATATTATATGGCATAAAGCCGTGAAACGTTTCGTATAGCTGTATCCTAATACAACGAATAAAGCAATAGGAGACAAGAGCAGGCAAGTAAAATTAATAAGTGCACATATTATTATAAATAAGGCACAACAAATAATAACAAACAGCAATGCATTTTTTGAAGATATCATACCCGTAGGTATTTCCCGAACAGCAGTTCTAGGGTTAAGTGCATCAAAACGCCTATCCAGCCAACGATTGAATGCCATGGCAGCACTTCTTGCAGCAACCATACAGCCTATTACATATATAAAAATTTCCCAACGAAAAGTGTAGCCTTCTTTAACAGCTAAAAAATAACCTATCATGGCAAAAGGCATAGCAAAAATGGTATGCGAAAATTTAATAAGACTCAGATATTTTTTAACTGGACTCATGGCTGCTTATAAACATCAGGATTGTGAAGTTGCATAAATCTTTTTGAAATTTGCTCTGTAACATAAGTCCATCCAAACTTTTCATATAATGCATGTGCATCTCTTGTGCCAAGCAGCCATCGTAGAAGCCCTTGTAAATCTGGATGTGCATGAATAGTAGCCATCAACCATTTAGCTAGTCCTTTCCCTCTATATTCGGGGAATATAAAAACATCAGCCAAATAAGCAAAAGTTGCTTTATCTGTAACAACCCTCGCAAAACCAACTTGCTGATTATTTTTATATACTCCAAAGCAAAGAGAATTATCAATAGATTTCTTTACAACATCAAAAGGGATGCCTTTTGCCCAGTATGACTCTATTGATAAATAGTTATGAATACTGCTTATATTTAGTTTTGTAGGGTTGGTGCTAACACTGTAACCATCTTTATTTTCAATTGGCATATAATTATAATTTTAAACGTAATAGCCATTAACGACGAAGCAATTCCCATAATACAATTCCTGTAGCAACAGATACATTTAATGAATGTTTGGTCCCATACTGAGGAATTTCAATAGACAAATCGCACAGTTTTAAAATATCATCATCAACTCCATTCACCTCATTTCCCAATACAATAGCA
The DNA here is from genome assembly GCA_964638565.1 of uncultured Chitinophagaceae bacterium. Classification (GTDB taxonomy): domain Bacteria; phylum Bacteroidota; class Bacteroidia; order Chitinophagales; family Chitinophagaceae; genus CAYVXB01. The sequence continues at coordinate 61 of CAZXBE010000062.1, read as the reverse complement.
GTGGGTTTTTTGCTGAATTCGATATTTTGCAATAAGGTACTTTTTGTAGTTTGTTCTATAG
>CAZXBE010000061.1:0-10017 GCA_964638565.1 uncultured Chitinophagaceae bacterium | reverse complement strand
GGTTTTTTGGCAATTATTCTCTACATTTAAAAAACCAAACCCTTTTATTCAACATATATGTAATACTAATTTTTCGGTTTAATGTAAATACTATTTTTTTTAGCAAAAAATGTAATTATAGGTCTATAGACCTATATTATTAGTGGTGTATAGGTTCTATTTTTCTTCTAAATGCTTGCTGTTGGCTGATTGTAGCTCAATTAAGACGGCCGTGCTTATTTCCTTAGATCTTGTACGGTGATCTATAAATTTGGCATTAAGCCTACTTACCGGAAAGTGTTCGTAATGCTGCACAATAGTATAGGATAATCCAGCGTGTACAAAATCGTTCAGTGAAGCCGTATCTGTATAAATATATTTTCCTTTATGCTCATTAAATATAGATACTTCTTGAATGCTATTCAGCAGTTTGGAATATGCATGAGCATAAAATTTTAATGTTTGAGAATTTGTTCCATATATGCCAATAGTATCAGCGCTTACATTATGGTTGAGCCATTTTGCAGCTACCATGCCAGATTGGTATTGTAGTAAATTGGGATAGAAATCTATATTAAGATAAGGATAAAGCAATAATGAAAAACCAATACCCGTTCCTATAATAAAAAAGCGCTTTGCTTTATAAGAAAATAAATAAATAATAAGTGCACTTATTATGATATCAACTACGATATATATGGTTCTTGGTAGTTCATACCATATAGTTAGTGCTACAATACCTGCTGCTGTTATACAGAATACAATGGTTTGGATAATTAAGAAAGACTTAACCACCTTTTTATTGTACTCATTTTTAATAAGATAATGAGCACTTATAATAGCAAACTGAGGAAAGAGTATAATAATGTAATGTGGGAGCTGAAATTTAGATAAAGAAAAAAGAAGAAAAGTAACTAGTGCACTACCCCAAATAATCCATTGATGCGTATTGTAACCTTTTTTAGGTTTTCGAAATAACGAAATTACTGCTGTATATAGAATGATTGACCAGGGTAAAAAAGCCCATATAGTTGTATGTAAGAAAAAGGAAACATCTCCTTTACCTTTAATAGGTCCATTATTAAAAAAGCGTCCAAATTGGCTATCCCAAAAAAAGAATCGAATACCTGAAACATGGTTTTGCCCAAATACAATTTTTTCTGGATGTAAATCAAATTGCACATATAGTGCATATAATTCAGGAGCAATAAACACAAAACTAAACAGTAAAAATAACCACCATTGATAACGTAGGAATTGCCTCCATTGTTTTGTAATGATCCATAGTAGTGCAAATCCTCCTACAATGGTAACTAAAATAAAAATTCCCTTGGTCATTATCGCACAAGCAGTTAAAGCCGCTGCGGCCAGAATATATTTCAATTTGGGATTACTATACAACTTATATAGATAATACATACTACCAATACAGAGCGTTGTAAGGTAATGCTCTGCCCTAACATCGAATAGGGCAATTGCTCCATGCAAGGCCGTTATATATATAATTACAGCGAGTTGTGCGGTAGCAATATTGTACAATCGTTTAGTAAATGCGTATACAAATCGTATTCCAACGAGCCAAAAAATAAAAGCGGGTAGTTTATAACTAAAGGCGCTTATTCCCAATAATTTAAAACTCAATGCAGTTATCCAAAATGGAAAATGTGGTTTATCTAACCAATCTGTACCATCGGTGTACAGGTTTATCCAATCATTATGTAATGCCATTAGCTTGGCAATATGAGCATATAGAGCTCCATCTGGCTCCATAATTTCACTAAATAATGCAGGGGCATTAATAAGAATAATGCCACCTATTAGGTATAAAAAATATTCTTTCTTTATGGGCATTGGTGTGGTTAATCAAATAATCTAGAAGTATTTATTTGTATAGGCGGAACAATATTTAAATGCTTATAAGCCTTATCCGTAGCTTCTCTACCACGGGGAGTGCGTTGCAAAAAGCCCTCTTGTATTAAAAAGGGTTCACATACTTCTTCTATAGTTCCAGCTTCTTCACCAACAGCAGTGGCAATAGTAGTGATGCCTACAGGGCCTCCTTTAAATTTTTCAATAATAGTAGAAAGTATTCTGTTGTCCATTTCATCTAATCCGTGTTCATCTACATTTAAAGCCCTTAATCCATGTTGGGCAATGGCTAAATCAATGGTGCCATTACTCAACACCTGAGCAAAATCTCTTACTCTACGCAACAGGCCGTTAGCAATACGAGGCGTACCCCTACTGCGTCTAGATATTTCAAAAGCAGCATCTTCTGTAATAGGTGTTTGTAATATACTCGAACTGCGTAGGACAATATGTTGCAATGTTAGAGCGTCATAATATTCTAATCTGGCTTTAATCCCAAAGCGAGATAGGAGTGGGGCTGTTAGTAAACCACTGCGTGTAGTAGCGCCAACTAAAGTAAAAGGATGTAGATTAAGTTGGACACTTCTTGCGTTAGGTCCAGTATCTATCATAATATCAATACGGAAATCTTCCATTGCGGCATACAGATATTCTTCTACTACTGTACTTAATCGGTGTATTTCATCAATAAATAAAACATCGTTTGGTTCAAGACTAGTAAGTAACCCAGCAAGGTCGCCTGGTTTTTCAATAACTGGTCCAGAAGTTTCTTTGATGTTAACTCCTAGTTCATTAGCTACAATACGACTCAAAGTAGTTTTACCTAACCCTGGAGGACCATGAAATAAAATATGATCCAATGCTTCATTACGAAGCTTGGCTGCTTTAATAAAAATAGTTAGGTTTTCAATAAGTTTAGCTTGGCCTGCAAATGAATCTATTTCTTTAGGCCGAATTGTATTTTCAAATTCTTTATCTACAATATTATTTTCGTCTCCGTTGTTATGCAAATGTGGATTCGCCATTATAATGTGCTAATTTCAAGTATGGTAATATGCAAGTGAGGTCCATTTGTTTCAAAAGCATGGTATAAAGCATTGAACGTATCTTCACTCATACATTCGAAATTAGTATATTTTTACGTTACACATGTCTATTTACAACTTTAACGCCGGCCCAGCAGCTTTGCCAAAAACAGTATATGAGCAAGCAAGCAAAGCCATACTCAATTATGAAGGAACTGGATTATCTATTTTAGAGATAGGACATCGTACCAATTTATTTCAAGAAATTATAGATGAAGCGAAGGGATTACTAAAAGAACTAATGGGATTAGATAATGCACATGAAGTATTATTCTTACACGGAGGAGGATCTACACAGTTTTTTCAAGTGCCTATGAATTTGTTAAATGATAAGGCTACTGCAGCGTATATTGATACAGGTATTTGGAGTAGCAAGGCTATTAAAGAGGCAACATTATATGGGAATGTAGAAGTGGTAGCTAGTTCTAAAGATAAGCAGTATAGCTACATTCCTAAACAATTTAATATTCCACAAGAAACTTCTTTTTTACATTTTACTACAAATAATACTGTAGAAGGAACGCAATGGCATACAATGCCTACAGATAAAGGAGTTCCGCTTGTTGTTGATATGAGTAGCGATATACTAAGTAGACAACTTGATTTCAATCAATTTGATTTGATATATGCTGCTGCACAAAAAAATATAGGTGTGGCGGGGGTAACTATGGCGGTGGTTAATAAAAATATTTTAGAAGAAATTTCAAAACCTATACCAACTTTATTAGATTATAAACAACATATTGCAGCAGGCTCTATATTAAATACGTCACCTGTATTTGCTATTTATACTTGTTTGCTCAATTTACGCTGGTTAAAAGCACAAGGAGGCATAGCCTCTATAGAAAAAATAAACCATCAAAAAGCTGCATTATTGTACAATACTTTAGATGCATTGCCTTTATTTAAAACAATAGTAAATAAAGAAGATAGGAGTAAGATGAATATCTGTTTTTTTATAGAAAACCCGACTATAGAAAAACAATTTGTGGACTTATGTACTAAAGAAAATATAATAGGTATTGAAGGGCACCGTACGGTAGGTGGCTTTAGAGTTAGTTTATACAATGCTGTACCATTAAGTGCTGTACAAGTTTTAGTTGAGGTAATAAAAAAATTTGCTAATATGCAAATGTGTTAATTTTGAATGTGCAAATATTTATTTTCAGTTTTTCTCATTTAAGCATGTATAATTCAACATTAAAAAAAGTTCTTTTATTTGCACATTCGATACTCTTAATTTAATATAATGGCACATATAAAACCCTTTAAAGCCTTACGTCCGCAAGCACAGTTTGCCAAAGCAGTTGCCTCTAAACCCTATGATGTACTAAGCAGTCTGGAAGCAAAAATAGAAGCAGAAGGTAATGCAGCATCTTTTTTACATATTACAAAAGCTGAAATTGATTTATCTGAAAGTATAGATGTTCATAGTGAGACAGTTTATCAAAAAGCTAAAGAAAACTTATCAGCCTTTATACAACGAGGTCTTTTATTCAGAGAAAACAAAGCGTGTTTTTATATTTACCAACTTGTAATGCAGGGTAGAAGTCAAACGGGCCTTGTGTGTGTAAGTAGTGTAGACGATTATGAGAAAGATGTTATCAAAAAACATGAATTTACAAGACCCGAAAAAGAAAAAGATCGTATTGATCATATTACTACAACGGGTGCACAAACAGGCAATGTTTTTTTAGCGTATAGAAATATAAAAGAGATAGATACACTAATTAAAAAATGGAAAGCAGATAAATCGCCTATATATGATTTTGTGGCGGAGGATGCTGTGCAGCATAGCATTTGGGTGATTAATGATGAAGATGCCGTAAATAAGATAATGGAATTATTCAATACTAAAGTTCCTTGCACCTATATTGCAGATGGGCATCATAGAGCTGCTTCTGCTGCAAAAGTTCGCCAAGCATTGAAAAAAACATCTAATCATACAGATCAACAATATCCCAACGCCAATTATTTTCTTACCACATTATTCCCTGCCAATCAATTACATATAATGGATTATAACCGTGTAGTAAAAGATTTAAATGGATTACAACCAGATGAATTAATAAAAAAAATTGAAAAAACGTTTGTTATTAAACCATCTACAAAAGCTGTTAAACCAAAAGCATTACATACTTTCGGTATGTATGTAAATAACCAATGGTACACCTTGCAGGCCAAGGAAGGAACGTTTAAAGAAGATCCCATTGGCATATTGGATGTAAGTATTTTACAAGAAAATATTTTACATCCTTTACTAGACATAAAAGATCAACGAACAGATAAGCGTATTGATTTTGTAGGTGGAATAAGGGGTTTAGAAGAATTAGAGAAAAGGGTAAATAACGGAGATGCTGCTATAGCTTTTAGTCTTTATCCTGTAACCATGAATCAGTTATTTGATATTGCAGACAGTGGAAATGTAATGCCTCCAAAAAGTACATGGTTTGAACCTAAATTAAGAGATGGCTTATTAACACATTTAATTTATGAATAAACTATATCTAAAATAGAACGCAGATTTTCATGATTGTCAAGATGATCGTGATGTATTCATGAAAACCCGCATTCCATATTAAAGAATTAAAACAAGTGATTGTATGATAAAATTTTTTGCTTCCTTTTTAATGCTTACGTTGATGAACAACTTTGCCATTGCTCAACAAGATAGCTTAAAACCCTACGATAGAGCACAAGTATTTATACAACAAGGAGATTTTGACAATGCTGAATTGACACTCAATAGAGCCTTGCAACAAACCCCTGATAATTTAGATTTGTTGCGGATACTTACTACTACATATTACTTAGAACGGAACTATGCAAGGGCGCTGGAAATAGGTTCTAAAATAGTTGAACGTGCAGATGCAGACGTCGTTTCGTATCAAATAATGGGGTTAACCTATCGTTCCATTGCTGATGATAAATCTTGTGAAAAGCTTTATAATAAGGCATTAGAAAAATTTCCTAATAGCGGCCTCATATATTATGAGTATGGAGATTTAATAAAGAAAAAAAAATATAAAAAAGCAATAGAACTATGGGAGAAAGGTATTAAAGTAGATCCTAATTATTCAGGAAATTATTTTAAGGCCAGCATGTACTATGCTAATAATAATAATTGGATATGGGCCATAATATATGGAGAAACATTTATAAATATTGAAAGTTTTACAAACCGAACCATAGAGGTTAAGGGAATGCTATTAGATGGCTATAAAAATATATTTCTAGAAATAAGTAGAAACAATTCTTTTGTCGAAAATAGCTATGAAAAAAATGAATTTGCTAAATCAATCCTGCTATTATTAAATAAACAAATTGCCCTAACAAGTAATGGCATAACCCCAGAAACATTAACCTCTATTCGAACAAATTTTATAAACGATTGGTATGCTCAAGGGTACGCAAAGCGTTTTCCTTGCTTTACATTGGAGTACATGAAAATGCTCATTCAAGCAAATATTTTTGAGGCCTACAACCAATGGGTATTTGGTGCTGCAACAAATGAAGCAAATTATAAAACATGGGTTGACTTACACTCAAAAGAAAATGATATGTTGATAAAATTTCAACGTAGCCAAACGTTAAAATTACCACAAGGTCAATACTACAAGTAATATTAACAATTGATGTATGAGACGTTACAACATAAGTAGAGATATTTTTATACCTTCACATCTGTACATTCAACGTTACCTATGAAACCACAAAGACTTTTTGATTGTATTGATTATCAATTAAAAAATGCTCCCCTGCCAGATATGTTTGCTGGAAAGGTTGATGGCATATGGGAAAAATATAGTACACAACAAGTAAAAGACACGGTTGATCAACTCGCTGCTGGCTTACTAAACATAGGCATTAGCGCAAACGATATGTCTATAGAAGGAAGAGATAAGATAGCTATGCTGTCTTTCAATAGACCAGAATGGTTAATGGTGGACATGGCGGTACAAAAAATGGGTGCAGTACTTGTTCCTATTTATCCAACAACAAACGTACATGAACTAGAGTTTATATTAAACGATGCACAAGTAAAGGCCATTTTTATAAGCGATAAAATGCTATTTGAAAAAGTGCAAAGCATTCGGTCTCAAGTACAATCACTAAAATATATTTTTACATTTGATGTTTTAGTAGATGCTACACATTGGAAAACATTGCTCCAAAATACCCAACCAGAAAGAATATCAGAAGTATCTATTATTAGCCAAAAAATTACATGCGAAGATTTGGCTACTATTATTTATACCTCCGGAACGACTGGTACGCCAAAAGGAGTTATGCTAAGTCATAAAAATATCGTAAGCAATGTCATAAACTGTTTTGAAGTATTCAATGATATACAAATACAGGGCGAAAGAGCGTTAAGCTTTCTTCCTCTGAACCATATTTTTGAAAAAATGGTTTCGTATGTGTACTTATTTATGAGTATCCCTATCTATTATGCAGAAAGTTTAGATAAGATAGCTGACAATTTAAAAGAAGTTAAACCTGCTGTATTTACAACGGTTCCAAGGTTATTAGAAAAGGTGTATGAAAAAATTATGATGAAAGGAAAGGGACTAAAAGGCATAAAAAAAATTCTTTTCTTTTGGGCTGTGAATGTGGGGGACAAATTTGAAATCAATAAAAAAAGAAGTTTTTGGTATAATATACAACTAGCTATTGCCAATAAATTAGTTTTTAGTAAGTGGCGTGCAGCTTTAGGCGAAAAAGTAAAAGCAATTGTTACAGGATCCGCTCCATGTCAAGTTCGATTGATACGCATTTTTACAGCAGCTAAAATAGTGATCATGGAAGGATATGGATTAACAGAAACCTCTCCTGTTATTAGTGTTAATAGATTTGTTGCAAAAGATAGATGCTTTGGAACCATTGGCCCGCTTATACCTGGTGTGGACGTTAAAATAGCAGAAGACGGAGAGTTATGTTGTAAAGGAGATAATGTAATGATAGGCTACTACAAACAGAGCAACTTAACAAGTGAGGTTATAAAAGATGGATGGTTTTATACAGGCGATATAGCAACATGGGTGGATAAGAGGTTTTTAAAAATAACTGATCGCAAAAAAGAAATTTTTAAAACATCTGGAGGTAAATGGGTTGCTCCACAACCTATAGAAAATAAAATGAAAGAGTCTAATTTTATAGAGCAAATAATGGTTGTTGGACCTAATCGAAAATTTACTGCGGCCCTCATTGTGCCAGCATTTCATAATTTAAAAAATTGGTGTGCTAAAAATAATATTCTTTTTGAAACACAAGAAAAAGTTATTCAAAATCCTAAAGTAATAGCTTTATATCAACAAGTAGTAGATAAATGTAATGAGGCATTTAACCACGTAGAACAAGTGAAAAAATTTGAATTACTACCAAATGAATGGACTATAGAAGCTGGGGAACTAACACCCACACTAAAGTTAAAACGTAATGTAATTATGGAAAAATACTTCATGATAGTCGAAAAAATTTATAGTGAATAAATAGTAGGTATTTTCTGCTAAAATTGGTTGTCTTCCTACAGCCTACTTTTTAGCATTGTATTTAGTAGCCTGTATTCTTTTCAATATCTTTACAAAAATTTAAACAAACACATATGTTTAAAGGACTGTTGAAAAGTGTATTAGGGTCAAACAACAATACCAATAAAAACGACCAAACTAAGGCACAGTTTGGCCATTATAGTGATAACAATAAACTAATACAAAAAAGTCAAAAATGGGATAGTGCAGTAGATTTATTTAGAGAAAACCTTTGGTTGCATTAAAACTAAAGACAATGAAAATTAGTTCAATGATTTGTATATCATCATGCGAAATAATTCCATTACTACTGAATAAAAACAGCTAATGAGGCGTCACTTTAAAAAAAAAGACTAAATGATGAAAGATATAAAGGTTTTTACTATGGCTGAAATGCAAGCTAGCGGGCAACAACCAGAAATATTGTTTTGGGTTGGTTGTGCAGGAAGTTTTGATCAAAGGGCACAGCTTATTACAAAAGCCTTTACAACCATATTGCAAAAAATAAATATTCCATTTGCTATATTAGGTAAAGAGGAAATGTGCACTGGAGACCCTGCTCGTCGAGCAGGAAATGAATTCTTGTTTCAAATGATGGCCTATAATAATATTCAATTGTTAAATAGTTACAATATCAAAAAAATTGTAACAGCTTGTCCCCATTGTTTTAATACATTAAAAAATGAATATCCTATACTAGGAGGCACGTATGATGTAATACACCATACTACTTTTGTACAGCAATTGATTGATGAAGGTAAAATAAAATTAAAAGAAGGGGGTGTGTTTAAAGGCAAACGTATTACGTATCATGATTCTTGTTATTTGGGAAGATCAAATAATATATACGAAGCACCAAGAAAAGTATTAGAAGCCTTGGATGAAGAGTTGGTAGAAATGAAACGCTGTAAAAGTAATGGATTGTGTTGTGGTGCAGGAGGTGCGCAAATGTTTAAAGAAGAAGAAAAAGGTACTACTACTGTAAATATAGAACGCATGAATGATGTTCTAAAAACTGGAGCTGATATTGTAGCATCGGCCTGCCCATTTTGTAATACAATGTTGACAGATGGCGTTAAAGTAAAAGAAAAGGAAAATACAATAGAAGTACTAGATATAGCAGAATTGGTCGTTCAATCAATGTGTTAACTTTATAACTATTACAATGTATATGATCGATATCAATCATTGGAAGCAGAAAATTCCCGTAGATTATTCAAATGAATCGAGTGTATGGATATATCAAACCACTCAAGCCTTAATGATAGAGCAACAAAGAGGTATACAACAACAAATAGATGCATTCACTGCACATTGGTTGTCACACAAACAACCTGTTAAAGCATGGGGCGGTATTTTTTTTAACCACTTTGTAGTGTTAATGGCAGACGAAAGTATAACAAAAGTGAGTGGCTGCTCTAAGGATAGTATGATGCGATTTGTTCAATCGTTAGAATCAACATATCATATTACATTATTAGATCGCATGTCATTAGCTTTTTTGCTCAATAATCAAATAACATTTATTACACTCAATGCATTGCCCGAAAAAA
>CAZXBE010000060.1:0-10023 GCA_964638565.1 uncultured Chitinophagaceae bacterium | reverse complement strand
GCATCTGCAATATTACAGCTATTTTGTAATATTATTTATTCGGTTTAATATATAATAGCACTGTCTAAAGAGTTATGGATATAATCATACTCAAAAGGCAATAAGATTTTTTTTGCTCTAAGGTTGACAATACCTTTTTTATTTTTCAAATAGCTTTCAATTATTTGGTATTTAGGATTTCACATAAGAGGCTTAGAGAAAAGCTTCCAAAAACCCATTTCTTTGTTACTTGAAAGATTTTATTCCTTTTGCTACTAAATAGTTATTTTCAGACGATTTTAATATTGTGTCAATTTGTTTAAAAACTTGAGATTTACTTTTTAAACAAAACAACATCAGCGCAATAATAGAAAAGTGTTTTATTCGTATTAATTTTTTCATCATGTTTTCGGGCTTTGCGTTCGGGCAGGTTTTGGAGTACAAAAGTTCAATAGAATCTCGGCCGTTGAATTTTGCACAAATGGTTTGAAAAAGCATTTGTGCCGCCATATTTACAAATTGATCTTGTATTTGCGGTAGTTTTTATGATATTTGTTCTTCTAATTCACTATTTCTACTAATCACATCATTTTTTTGATGGAGGCTGGGTGTGTAACAGCTCTCATTCTTTATAATTTCTTGCTACCGTTTGTATATCAAATTTTGACCGGCATTCTTAAATCAGGCGCTGAGAGGTAAATTTTTTCTGCAATGCTGAGATTATGAATGTACAAGAATCTGTCTTACGAAGCGAGATGCGTTCTTTTTACTTAACTACTATTTCTTTTTAGAAGCAGCCGGTGTGGAGGCTGCACTTGCTGCTGCAGGTGTTGCTGCAGCGGGAGTAGCTGTAGTAGCGGCTTCCTCTTGCTTTAATGCACGAGTCATACCTACAGATGCAATGGGAATACGTGGAGAATTTAATATTTCATAATTTTCTGCCTTTACATCTTCAACTCTTATATTTTCATTTAGTTTTAAGTCGGTAATGTCTAGTTCAATATTTTCTTTTAGATATTTAGGTAACGTCTTAACTTTTAGTGATTTCATTTTAACCGTTAACTTACCACCTTCTTTAACACCACTTGGAGTACCTATGAGTTTTAAAGGTAGATTGGCGATCACTTTTTTATGCTCTACCAATTCTAAAAGATCTATATGTATTAATGATTCTGTTACTTTATGAAATTGTAAATCTTTTAAAATGCACTTGTAGGATTTTCCATCTAGCTTAATATCTGCTAATTGAAAGTTAGGCGTATATACGAGTGGCTTAAAAGCTTTTTCTGATGCAGCAAAGCTTATTTCTTTTGTACCGCCGTAAATTACACCAGGTACGAGACCCCGAGAGCGAAGCTGGGAAGCGGCTTTCTTTCCCGTTTCGGTCCTCAGTTGTCCTTCGATTGTAATTGTTTTCATTGTGAGTGTGGTTTAATGTTTATTTACTACGCAATTGTGAATGAATGAACAAATTTGAAATACTTTTATTTTGAAATGCATTTCGAATAGCAGCTCCAAATAAATCTGCAACAGAAATAACCTTAACTTTTTTACTCTCTTGTTTTAAAGGTATTGTATCTGTAACAATTAATTCTTCTAACACGCTATTATCAATATTTTCATATGCTTTCCCGCTCAATACAGGGTGTGTACACAATGCTCGTACTGTTTTTGCACCTTTTTCTTTTAATAAACAAGCACTTTTTGCTAATGTACCTCCTGTATCGCAAATATCATCTATCAACATTACATCTTTATTTGCTACATCTCCTATTACAACCATGCTAGCTATTTCATTTGCTCGCTTGCGATGTTTATCGCAAATAACCATGTCTGCTTCAAAATAACTAGCTATTTCCCTAATACGATGCGCACTTCCCACATCAGGGGCTGCGAAGGTAAGGTTTTTAACATTAAGTTGTTCTATATAAGGAATAAAAATGGCGCTGCTGTCCAAATGATCTACCGGAATATCAAAAAAAGCTTGTATTTGTGGGGCATGTAAATCCATGGTGATGATTCTATCAGCTCCTGCGGCTACTAGCATTTGGGCTACTAATTTAGATCCAATAGATACTCTAGGTTTATCTTTTCTATCTTGCCTAGCATATCCAAAATAAGGTATTACAGCAATGACTTTGTAAGCAGAAGCTCGTTTTGCTGCATCAATCATTAATAACAATTCCATCAAGTTATCAGCTGGTGCAAAAGTACTTTGTATTAAAAAAACGCAGTGTCCACGAATGCTTTCGTCAAATACGGGTTGTATTTCTCCATCTAAAAAATGATCAATCGTTATTTTACCTAAACTAGAACCAAAGCTTTTAGCTACATTTTCGGCCAAGTTTTTGGAAGCAGTGCCGGCAAAAATCTTTGCATCGTGCGACATAAAATGAGATGTTATATGTGGCGAAGATAACTTATGATTGAATAGGTTTTTAACTAAGCCGACTAATTTTTCTGATTTTATTGATTTAAAACAATAGAAGATATTATTTTGATGGATTATAATTTTAAACAATGTCTCATGCTATTAAACAATGGGCTAAGGATGATAGACCAAGAGAAAAACTATTATTAAAAGGTTCTGCGGCATTAAGTGATGCAGAATTAATAGCGATTCTTATACATCATGGTACTAGAGAAAAAAGTGCAGTACAGTTGGGAAGAGAAATTCTGCAATTGGCTCAAAATAATATAGTAAAATTAAGTAAGCTTTCTATAAATGAAATTATGAAAATAAAGGGAATAGGCGAAGCCAAAGCTATTGCTATTATTGCTGCGTTAGAACTAGGAACTCGAAGAGATATGTTATCTGAAAAACGATTGATTATACAATCAAGTAAGGATATTGCTGAATTACTCCGTCATCAATTTAGATTTAAAAAGCAAGAAATGTTTGCGGTGGTATTTCTGAATAGAAGTAATCGTGTCAATCATATAGAAATAATAAGCGAGGGTGGGATTACAGGAACTATTGCAGATCCACGTGTTATTCTTAAAAAAGCATTGGATTATGAAGCGGTTAACATCATCTTATGTCATAATCATCCATCAGGGAGCTTGAATCCAAGTAAAGCTGATGAGGCATTAACTCAAAAAGTGAAACTGGCTGCACAATATTTCGATATAAAAGTGTTGGACCACATTATAGTAAGTGAAGAAGGATATTACAGTTTTGCAGATACTGGTTTACTATAGTCTATCCATCTTCACTGATTTAACAGTTTGAATTTTACTTTTTCTTCAACTTATCTATTTTCTTTTGCAGATCATTTGTTTCTATGCGCATATTATTTTGTGCAGCAAATTGTTGCTGAGCTGTTTTAAAAGCTGCATCAAGCTTAGTTTCTTTTGCATTAACGCTTACAGATATTTGTTGTGCCTCTTTTTGCTCTTCTTTTGTTACTACGCCATCTTTTTGTATATCAATAATTCTTTTATAACTCCCAGAAAAGGTTTCTTTATAAAACTCAAAAAGATTAACAGAACTTGTTTTTAAAGCTGTATTGCCTTTAAAAGCTGGCATGGCTTTTATATCATTTAAGTGTTTTATTACTTTTGGTATATACGTATCTATAATTTGTTCTTTTTTGAGTAGTTCTTTAGTGGCTGAAAATGCTAAAATGGTTTGAACTACTTCTTGCTGTTTGTCAACAATATAATTATTATACTCTACTGCTGAAGAAAATGTTATTCCTTTATTTTGAGCAAAGGAAAAAGTAGTTGTGCATAGTGCAATAAAAAGTAGCTGTACGTGTTTCATGATAAATTGAATTAAAGATTAAAAAACGAATTGATTATGCTTGTGCCGGAGGTATTCCAAAATTCATAGGAATCTCTACAGCTTCAAGGTCTTGAATATGGCCATGTGTGGCCTCGAAATTTTGTACATTTTCTACCAAAGCTTTCATAAAACGCTTAGCATGTTGTGGTGTAAAAATAATGCGCGATTTGACTTTGCTTTTAGGCGTGCCTGGCATCACATTTACAAAATCAATAACAAACTCCGCATGGGAATGTGTTATAACGGCTAAATTAGCATAGGTTCCCTCTGCTAATTCTTCTGATATTTCTATATTGATCGGATTGTTTTCTTGTTTGCTCATATATTTATGTTGTAACGGATTTAGTTCAATTGATTGTATTTATTTTAATAATGCGTTTTTGTAACTTTAAAACATTTTTCAACACTCGAAAAATGGAAAAACTTGCAAGACGTTTAAGTTTTTATCAAAAGTAAAGGAATAATAATAATCCCGCTCGATACACCTACCATACGGTAAGGTATGGCAATAGGTATTCTTTTTATTTCTAATTTATTTTCTTCATCTTTATAACTCACATAGCTCAAATTTTTTGATACCTTTGCAATATATAAAACGGTTGCTGCACCTATTCTCCTCGGTACATTTTGTACTACTTTATTTCATTTCAAATGTTTCCAAGAATTTAGTATTAAAGTTTCCTTTAATAAAATCTTCATTTTGCATGAGTTGAAGATGAAAAGGTATAGTTGTTTTTACACCTTCAATTACATATTCGCTTAATGCACGATACATTGTTTTAATGGCTTCATCTCTAGTACGTGCTATGGCAATAATTTTAGCAATCATAGAATCATAATATGGAGGAATAGTATAACCAGCATACACATGAGAATCTACCCGAACACCATGCCCACCAGGTTGGTGTAGTACTGTTATTTTACCTGGTGATGGACGAAAGTCATTGTAAGGATCTTCTGCATTAATGCGACATTCAATTGCATGCATTTGTGGTTCATAGTTCTTGCCACTTATTTTTTCTCCATTGGCTATTTTAATTTGTTCTTTAATTAAATCAAAATTGATTACTTCTTCTGTTACACAATGTTCTACCTGAATACGAGTATTCATTTCCATGAAATAGAAATTGCGATGCTTGTCTACCAAAAACTCAATTGTACCCACACTTTCGTAATGAATAGCTGATGCTGCTTTAATAGCCGCATCGCCCATTTTTTTGCGCAATTCAGGTGTCATAAAAGGAGAGGGGGATTCTTCCACTAGCTTTTGATGACGACGTTGTATAGAGCAGTCCCTTTCACTCAAATGACAAACCGTTCCATATTGGTCTCCAGCTACTTGTATTTCAATATGCCTGGGTTCCTCTACAAATTTTTCCATGTAAATACCATCATTTTTAAATGATGCTTGTGCTTCTGCTTTTGCAGTATTATATGCTTTTTCTATTTCTGCTTCTTCCCAAACCACTCGCATTCCTTTACCACCCCCGCCAGCAGTGGCTTTTAAAATAACAGGGAATCCTATTTGTTTAGCTAGCTTTTTCGCTTCTTCTATATTTTGTAAAAGTCCTTCGCTACCGGGTATTACTGGTACTCCCGCTTTTATCATGGTTTCTTTGGCTGTTATTTTATCGCCCATAGCATTAATCATGTCTGGCGTAGGCCCTATAAATTTTATACCATGATCCATGCATATTTGCGCAAACTTTGCATTTTCTGCTAAGAAACCATATCCTGGATGTATTGCATCTGCATTTGTAATTTCGGCTGCAGCCATTATATGAGGGATGTTTAGGTACGAATCACCGCTTTGCGGTTTACCGATACAAACAGCTTCGTCTGCAAATTTTACATGTAAGCTTTCTTTATCTGCGGTAGAGTATACTGCTATTGTTTTTATACCCATTTCTCTACACGTTCGAATCACTCTTAATGCAATCTCACCGCGATTGGCTATCAATATTTTTTTGAACATTTTATACGAATTTGATAATTTGAGGGTGGTTCAATTGTTCAATATGTTTTATTTAGTACATAAGTTACTATAACAAATACAAAACTCTTCTTTGCTTCTGCAAAACAGTATTGTGATTAAAATACTTATTATTGTGTCATTTTGTAATTGAGCAATGAGTCATTTTAAAAATGAGCTGCTACGCAGGTTCTACCAAAAATAATGGTTGGTCATATTCTACAGGAGAACTATCATCAACCAACACTTTTACTATCTTACCATTTACTTCACTTTCTATCTCATTAAACAATTTCATAGCCTCAATGATGCAAACAACTTTTCCTTTAGAAACGTCATCTCCTACTTCTACAAATACGGGTTTGTCTGGAGAGGATTTTCTATAAAATGTTCCTATCATAGGGCTTTTGATAGTAATAAGATTAGATGTGTCTGCTGTAGAAGCTTTGACTGGTTCTTTTTCTTTTATTACAGGCGTTGTACTTGTCGCAGTAGATACGGTAGATGCAGGAACTGAAACATGCGTAGGTGTTGTTACGAACTGTTGAACGGTATCTTCTTTTTGTTTGATGGTTATTTTAAATTCTTTTTCTTCTATGGTTAATTCACCAATATTTGATTTGTTAATAATTTTAATTAATTCTTGAACTTGTTTAAAATCCATTGTACATAATTTTTGGGTTATCAGATACAAACAGGTGCTAAGATAGGCAGGAATTAGAATATGTTATACATTAAGTTGTGTTCTTTATATATTTTTTTAACCTCAAGTTATTCATATAATTGTATAATGCCCAAATAACCATCATAATAGTTATACTAACGGCCGTGTAATATAAAATATCCCCGTATTGAGTATAAAATGTTTTTATTTTTCTAGTAGGTACGCTCATTTTTATTGCTACAGCGGTATTCCATGGTTGAGGTTGTTTAATATCTCCTAGTGGGTCAATAAAACAAGAAATTCCAGTGTTGGCACTTCTTGCTACCCAACAGCGATTTTCAATAGCTCTTAATCGAGCATACAACATGTGTTGTTGATATCCTTCTGTATTGCCCCACCATCCATCATTTGTAATGATAGCTAATATATTTGCTCCCTTGCGTACATATCTAGAAACATATTCGCCATAAATACTTTCATAACAAATAATGGGTGCTACAATATAGTGTTGTTGAAAATCTGGAAACACACTAGGTTCTAATTGCGTACCATACGTTCCACTCATGCCACCAAAACCTTCGAACCATTTGCTTAAAAAATATAACCAACGGGGCAGCGATTCTACACCAGGAACCAGTTTTGATTTATGATATACAGGTAGTGTAAAATTATTATCCACCGCCAATGCGGTATTAAACGCATCATAATAATTTCCAAATTTATCTTTTTGGGCCGATGTTGGAATAGTATCTTGGTCTGTATACTTTTTATAACTATCAATGCCTGTTACAAGTGTAAGCGTTGGATGTGTATGTATCAATTCAAATACAGGTTGATAATATTCATTGGTTTTAATTTCATCTTCCAAAACTTTAGTAGGAATGGCTGTTTCAGGCCAAATAACCAATCTTGTATTACTGTCTATTTGTGTTAATGAAAGCTGAATCAATTTTTGAATTTGATCTTTTTGTGTGCCATCTGCAAATTTTTCAGTGTAAGGATCAATATTAGGTTGAACGATGACTACATTTTTTTTATTTGAATAATTATCCGTAACTAATTTTTGTCGTTGAATGAGTATAAACATGGACATGCCAAAAGGAATGAATATTGATCCAATAGTCCAATAAACATATTTATTACATAATAGATGTTTATATTTCTTTCTGGTTTTCCAAACTTGCCATAATAAAATATTTATTGACAATATCCACAGTGTTCCGCCACTAGTACCTGTATATTCGTACCATTGTATCCAAGTAGGTTGTGTAGCAAATATATTACCTAATGTAAGCCAAGGCCAGCTTAAGTCCCAGTTAAAATGGATATATTCGAAACACATCCAATAGGCTATGAGTGCTACATAGGCAAGTTGTTTATTTCCTTTTTTATATACCCGATGAAAACCTATCCAAGGAATGCACATAAATATACTATTCAACATAATAGCTCCTATTGCTCCGGGAGGTGACGCATTCCATATCCACCAGGTAGTACATACATTCCATATAAGTGTGGCCATCAACACATAAAAGGTAAAACGACGAGTATGCGTAACATTTGTAGCGAGCCATAGTAAAGGAATCCAAGCAAAAAAAATGGGATAAGCAATTTCGAACGGAGGCCAAGAAAGCCAAAGGAACACCCCACTACAAATAGCTGCCCCCATTCGCAATACAAAGCGATGGCGTAACGTAAGATTGTTCATACTACAATAAATATATAGCAAGCTATTTTAATTTTCTATTTTTACACAAAATAATATTGATATGATAGCATGTATAAAAGGAGAATTTATTTATAAGACACCTACGGGTGTTATTATAGATGTAAGTGGTGTGGGGTATGAACTACATATTTCTTTATATACGTATACTGCCATCAAAGACATGCAAAGTGGTAAACTTTTAACCTATTTGCATATTAAAGAAGATGCCCATTTACTATATGGATTTTATGAACAAGTCGAAAAAGAATTATTTATAAAACTAATTAGTATATCAGGTGTGGGGGCTTCTACAGCTCGTATGATGTTATCAGGATTAAAACCCAATGAAATTATAAATGCCATTACAAATCAAGATAGCGCTACGTTGGAAAAAATAAAAGGCATTGGTAAAAAAACAGCAGAACGTATTGTGCTAGAATTAAAAGACAAATTAAATAAAGATATAGCGGCAGAAACAGTCTCTGTAAAGGGAAAAAACAGGTTAGAAACGGATGCTTTTACAGCACTTACTGCATTGGGGGTAAATAAGCTTATGGCAGAAAATGCTTTACAAAAAGCTATCAAAAATAACCCTACCAATACTTCTGTAGAGGATTTAATTAAGCTGGCCTTGAAGATGTTGTAACAACTGTATTTCTGCAATATTTTATAAATTAAATAAGATACCTTTAATGTATAAAAAATAGTTGAAATGCCCATCCATAACTGGCTTGTTTCTGGTCAATCATTTACGTGGATTGATATTGTTAATCCAACCGAAGCTGAGTTAAAAGAAATAAGTGAAAAATATAATATTCATCATTATGCTTTAAAAGATTGTTTACAACCCGATCATTTGCCCAAGTATGAAGATTTGAGCAATATGAATTTTATTATTACTCGTATTTTAATTCAATCTGCGTTAGAAAACCTTCACACTATACAACAAATAAGTAGCAAAGTGGCTATTTTTTATAATCATGATTTTATTGTTACAGTACATCGGTTGCCACAAGCTTTTTTAGAAAATATAAAAACGAAATATATAGATACAGAAAGGTGTAAAACCACTAATGAGTTGGTTACTAAAATTATATGGTTCGTTTTGCATTCCTATGATAGCCAAGCTATTCAACTTTCTAACGACGTTGATACCTACGAGGCCAAAATATTTTTGAAGCCACTAACACCAGCTATGATGGAGGATCTGTATTTTATTAAGCGAAAGGCAAGTACTTGCTATAAGCTATTGATGCTTACTAGAGAAGTGATTAACACCATTAGAACCACAGAGAATGACTTAGTGGCATTACAAGATGTGAAAGATTTACATATAAAATTGAGTACAATGTATGACCAGACACGTGAGGACATAACTAACCTGCTCAATTTTTATTTATCCATATCCTCTCAAAAAACAAATGCCGTAATGAAAATACTAACTGTATTTTCTGTTTTTTTTATGCCGCTTACGTTTATTGTGGGTATTTATGGGATGAATTTTGAATTTATGCCAGAATTAAAATCAAAATGGGGATACCCTATAGTTCTTTCATCTATGGGAGCTCTTACTGGTATTATTTTTTGGTGGTTTAAAAAAAGAAAGTGGCTATAAAAATTTTTTGCAACATTGTTGCAAAAAATAATCAGAACTTCGGTTATTTCTTTAATTCATTTTTATAAACTACACCATCTTTCATTACAAACTTAACATGTTCTAGAATAGTGATGTTATTTAACGGATCTCCTTCTACAGCGATAATATCCGCCCATTTTCCTTTTGTTATAGAACCTGTTTCAGTTTATACTGCTTCACAATCAAGAAAGATGGCAAATATAAAAAAACAAAAAAGGTTCTAAATGTACGGTTACATGGAATTTATCATCAATATACAACATGCATAAAAAGGAAT
>CAZXBE010000059.1:8522-10329 GCA_964638565.1 uncultured Chitinophagaceae bacterium | reverse complement strand
TCTGCAAGTGATATAAAACCGTTGAGTGATGCACTTTTTTTTCAAAGTATTTCATCCTACCAATACAGCCTAACGAATACCTGTACCCGTATATTTCACGAACCAAAGTAAAATACATTTGCCGTGCTACTATGTTTTCACGGTAGCGATTTTGTGAGGCTGCCTCTTTGTAATCAAGTCCTAAAGCGTTGCAAACTGCTAAAAAAATAGTTTCTCTCATAGTTTTTTAAGTTTTTGTTGTAAATACTCTGGCATCGGTATTGTATTCTCGTGCCTTTTTTCTCTTTTTTCATTCTCTTGGTGCTGATAAGCCTCAAATTTCCAATTTTTACGAAGCTCGATAAAAGTAGCGAGCGAGTTAGTTATCACCATTGCATCAAAGTTACCAAAAAACCTTTCAAATTGCCCAGCCTTGAATTTTGAAAAGAAAACCATAAGCTCGGTAACCTTCAAAAATCCGTAATTTGCTAAAATCGTTTCGCACAGCATTGTAATTTGTTCATCGATTGGCTTCTTTACGCCTGTAAATAGAGCCAAATCGAGTAACTGTATCTTTAGCCAAAATATCGCCGTTTTCGCTTCGTATGCGACAGCCACATCGCTCAATCGTAACGCCTTGCCAATAAAACAGCGGTCAAAGTGCTTAATGTATTCGTTTTGCTTTTGCGGATTGAATTTAATTAAAAATTCGTCTTTGTTCTCGTAAACCTGAATACTATTTGTGGAGTGCTGCGTAATCTCTTGCGATTGAGGCTTCCATTTCGGCTCGCCATTTAGCGTCTGCATCAAGTCTGTTTTGTTGCTTATTTCCATTTGTTGTGTTATTTTGTGTTTTTTCCCAAGTTCTTACAGCCGCACGCCAATCTTTCATCGCATTTTTGCCGACCTTCCAACCGTTCGACGTATAGTAGTCGATAAATTTAGAGGCATCAACTGTGTTTTTTCTTTCAAAACAATAATCTTCTACTTCTAAAAGTGTAGGTGGTGAAAATCGTTTAGATTTTACACTATCTATTTCTTTACTTTCATTTACTTTACTTTCATTTATTTTATCGGTGTTACAAACACTTTCGTAACACGTTACATTTTTTGTAAGCTCTTGATTTTTACGCCATTGCGAAACTCTTTCTCTTGTTTTTTCTTTTTTTATTTTATATTTTCCGCTAAAGTTTAGCAAATTGTTGTTGAAAGTTTCGCCATTGTTTGATGAAATTAGTTCAATACTTTCCATAAACTCCCAACATTTTTCCAACTTTTTACCCACTTTTAGTTGAGTTTTTAGCACGTTAGTTTTAATTGGTTTTTCTTGAGCTGCTAACTTTTCAAGAATGGTATAAAATAAACCCAAACCTTCATACCCAAATGATATGAAAAGCTCTGTTATTTTCTCGTCATTAAACGAATTTGAATCGTGTAGGTAGTATTTCATATCAAATCCCCCATTAAATAAATTTGACGTCTTATTTCTTTTGAGAATTTGATTGCAGTTGATTTATCTAACGCAATAAATACTGGGATTTCTTTATTATCTTTATATATTGCTAAATATAACCTTCCATCCATTCCAAAACACCCTAATGAATCATTTTTACAATCATTTGAGCCTTTAAAAAAAATTTTATAATCTGCCATAATAATTCCTACTTTTTAAGGTAAAAGAGTAAACCTTTAATAAAATTAATTAAAAAGCCCCCGATAGGATTGTATTGCATCTCACTTCAATACGCACCTAACGAGGGCTAAAAATTTTTAGTTACAATGTTGTGAGATGTGTAACTTTAACACCACAAAGATAATACTTATTTTT
>CAZXBE010000059.1:0-8422 GCA_964638565.1 uncultured Chitinophagaceae bacterium | reverse complement strand
TTGCGTTGGCTGCTCACGTTGCGGCACTGGCGTTTCGCCTTTGCTCCAAAAGGTTTTACCATTGCCAACGTAAAAGAGTGGTGTTTTAGCATCTCTTTGCTCTTTACTTTGAGCCACATAAGCACTCACATTTTGTCCGAAATTGTTCGTCTGGTCGGATAACGAAATCGTGATTTTCACACCTTCGCCCTCTTTGCCTTGTTTGGCGTTTAACGCTTTCAAAATTGTTTCGAGCGTTGATTTTTTTAAATAAATTTCTGATAAACTTGCCATAATTTTAAAGTTTTTCGGCAGCGGCTTTTAATTCGGCTGCCTTTGTTAATAATTCGTCTGCTTTTTTTAGTAGTTCTAATTTCTCTGCGTTCTCTTTTTTGGGAAGGCGAGCGTGTTTGAATGCATAACCACCTGTCGTTGACTTTTTTACAAAAAACGGATAAAACAAATCTTCATTGTAGCCAATTACTCTGTTAATAAAAATTCCAGATTCTCTGTCAAAAACTTCCAATTCAGGCTTAAACCAAGCGAGGAATAGGTTGATGTCTTTTCCTTTTAAAACTTTACGCCAAAATAAATCTCCCTGCTTGGTTTTTTCCCACGTAAAACCCTCAGTTGAAAAAGAAGCTCCAATGTTTTTTTCAAAAACGCTAATATCACGCTTATTGCCTTGTAATTCCTGTTGGTTCATCAATTCTTCTCCGATAAAATCAGGAAGCCAATCTATTTGTCCATTAAATGGTGTGTTCATAATGTTATTTGTTAATTGTTTGTAATTTTGTTTCGATATAAATTCTAATTTCTTCAACTCTTTTTTTGATTTTTTCAACTGCTTCTGGGTCGTAATCGACTTCAAAGACTTTGATACGTTGTTCAGTTGGTACGTGGTCGTAAACCATCTCCATATTTTGGTACGTTTCAGGCGTTGTTAGCAATATATACACCACTTTTGCTTTACGTTTTCCTGTAAGTTCCATATAGCATTGCATTTGCCAATAGTAATCATCATTTGGAAGCTCTGTTTCAAATAGAGGGAACGTGAAGCAATCCCACGAGTTCTTTATGTCAATGATACAATCTTCTAAAATCAAATCAGGCTCACCTGTTATAAAGTCATTTTCAAACTTCTGTTCGTTTTTAAGGACAAAAGGAAGGTTTAGCCACTCAATAGCCTTGTCAATTGCTTCATCTTCGTACGCAAGCCCCTTGTCGGTCTGTTTCGAGCTAAATTGCTTACGATAACCGTAAATTTTCTCTTTGAGCCACGCATCAACATACGTTTTAGTAGTTTGGCTCAATAATTCTCCATCTTTTTTTGCGTTGGTCATTATCTGACCACAGCCAGAAGCCCTAATTTTAAATTGTTCCATCGTATAATTTTTTAAGTGTTTCTTTTGCTTGGTCGGTTAATGTGTATTTTGCTTCAATATCCTCAACGGCATAGCTTTTTGATTTTATCGCTGCTTTAACTTTCTCCCAATTTGGGTGTTTTTCATCCATCGGCTGCAAGGTCAAATCAACTCCATATTCGATATAATCTTTACGGTTTAAGTTAGCACCGAAAATGTTTCCGAAGTGGTCGCACGCATCTTTTACTGCCAATGTTTTTGCTATTGGTAGAGCCATTGTGATTGCACCACGATTGATATTGCTCATATCAAGTTTTAAGTGTCCGCTATCCTTTTGAGTTTGAATTTCTTGCGCCCCTACTCCATCGTGGAACATCCATTCGCCTGTGATTATATCTCTGTAATGAACACGAACCGTAACCTCGACAGCGTTCAACATCAAAGCGGTTTTTATTACCTCTATTTTGTAGCCTGTTTTGAAAATAGATTTTAGTAACCATTCTACACGCTCAATCGGTAAGTACTTATAATTCTTAACGTATGGATGTTCTTTTACCCATTCATTTGCTGGTGGCTGGTTTAGAACAGCCATAAGTCCATCTTGTTTGATAGCGAGTTCAATGTCGCCATAAATGTTTTTAATTGCTGGTAGTTTTGCCATAATTTTAGTGTTTTAATGTTTACAAATGTAATAATTTTTATTATAACCTGCAATAGGTTTGGTTAATTTAGACTAAATCTAAATAGACTTAATAGGGTCTTTAATTCCGTATTCTGCAAATAATGCCACCAAGCCAGCGTACTGATTAAGTTTCAAATTGCTTCTGCCTAATTTATAGTTACAAAATTGGTTATCGCTTGTAACTCCAAGCACCTTTTTTGCTTTGGCTCTAAAGCCTTTCATCTCGTTGTACGGAATTTTGTTATATGCTTCCGTGAATGTAAATTTTTTCTGTTTCATTTTAGTTTTCATAAAAGTTTTGTAAAATGTATAATACTTCGTTGTAAATTAAGTCGTTTTCATCTTCCACCTCATCGCCATTTTCGTCGCAAATATCAACTTCTAATGAATGGATTTTGCTTTTTATGGTCGTGGTTCGTGGCGTGTTCCAATCATCTCCGTCGTGTTCAACTGAAACATCGACAACTACTTTTGCAAACACCATAAAGTTCAAATCCCTTTCTGCAAATTCAAGCTCAAATGTTTGATAGTCACTGATAGGCTCAAGCTCTGGAAGTAGCTCGTATTCGTATTGTAATCTTCCGTTTGTTTTCATTTGTTGTATTATTTAAAAAGGTTATTAATTAGTTCTTGATTTTTTGCCTGTATTTCCGAAAGTATTTGCACTCCATCATCACACCCTTCGTAATAAGCACTCCTCACTACTCTCATAATGTCGTAGTAGGCAATTTTCAACTCTGTATCAAAAAAATCAGAGTTTCTAACTCGGTCGCAAATTTCTTGTATTTGCGTTTCTTTGTCGTCAAAATTTTTCATAGTTGTAAGTGTTTTAATTGTTAATACTCGTCTTTTTGTAATTTAAAAACAGTGAAGCAAACGAAGCTGATAATGGCGAAGGCTACTGAACCGAACCAATGCCCCTCGTTTATTACGTTTGCAGCTAAAATAACTAGTGCCGTAAGTCCAGCGAAAAATAGTACGGCTTGTTCGAGCTTTTTGGTAATGTATTCGGCTGTTGCTTCTTTTAAATCAACCTCCGGACAAAGATAAAGCGTTCCTGTTTTTACATCTTTAACCCAAACATGCTGGTCTGCTGCTTGCCCAAAATGGCGTGCGTATGTATTTACCATTCCGTGCGAGTTTCGAGTGTCGTTAATCACTCGATAGATTTTTAGTTTTTTCATTTTGTTACGATTTTAAAAGTCATAATACTCTAATATACAATCATCTGAATAAATATGCTGCAAATATGCAGCTTCTTTGGTAATTCCATTTTGAATAGTTTCCATTGTTTTCATTTTGTTACAATTTTAAAGTTTGGTAATGGTTGCTCGTTTTCGATAGGGTTGAGCATTTGAACCATTTTAATTTCGAGTTGGTCGATTTTACGTCTTAAAGCCTCAAACGCTTTCACATCCTTTTCTTCTGACAGACTCCATTGCAGCTTTCCTATTTCTGCATCGAGTGCCTTAATCTGCTTGTGTGGTGTTTGTTTTTTCATAGTAGAGCTATGTAACATGTATCATTTTCTTTTTTAGTCGCAGTATTCAAATTCTCTAACATCTTCGGGTAGTTTTTCATAAATAGTATAACCATATTTTTTTGCGTAATTTGTCGCCTTTCTAATCGTATCAAATCCTTTTACAGAATAAATTTCTTTTGAATTAAAAAAGTTTAAAAAAACCATGTTGCCGAGAGTTGTGATTGTTGCTTTCATAATTTTAAGTATTAGTTTGTGTTTGAATTTCTATACCACAAAGATATAACGTAATATATTACAAGTAAAGAAATATGCAAATTATTTTCATTTACTAACTTACACAAATACAACACTTTACGCACTTACTTGTAATTATTTTAATTATAACCTTACCAACTTAACATATTTTAACACTTATATTCGTAAAAAAAGGGTGCAGACTTCACAGCCGATACCCTTCACACACTTAAATACTATGAAAAAACCACTATTTTTTTAATCTGAAATAGATCTTAATTATTTGCCACCCTACAACAATAGCAATTGCACCAAAAAGCCACCAAAAAGAGCGTATTTGCCACTTTTGCCACCAATTCAATTGAGCAGGAACGGCAACCTCTTTAACTTCTACCTTATTGATGTAGGTAGTATCTTTTTTCTCAATCAATTTATCTTTGTATCGTATCGACCATCGTTCAAAAAATACCGTGTCCCCTTTTTGTTTGATAAAGATACTATCTTTTTCGTACAGATATACGCTATCTAACTTCGTACGCACGATTAAGCTATCTCTAACGACCTCACGCACCAAAATACGAGGCGAACATCCACTAAAAAATAATAGTGCCGCAAAAAGGCTTAAAATGGTTATTTGTTTTTTCATTTTATAATAACTTTTAATTCATCGTATCCTTCAATCGCTTCCATTAATTTATTCAGGGCTTCCGTTGGTCGTGAAACCCAACCTTTTTTATCATTATAGCCTACGATTATACAACCTAAACTATCCTTTTCGGTGTTCCCTTTGTGAATGTAGATACCTTCAAAATACGGAACTCCAAACAATCGAACAACATTGTATCTAAATTTATTACTGAAGGCAACATCGGCACGATATTCGCCACTTGGTATGGCGGTAAATCCATAGATCTTATCCTTTGCGCTTTTTAAAACTCGCACTTTATCCTCTATCGTGTCGCAAATATACACGCCATCGACATATAACTTTCCAATAGTGTACGTTTCTTTGAACGCAAAACGCTTAATTTGTATGGTTATTTTATTCATTTTTCTTTTTCCTTTTCCTTTTCTGCTTTTTCAACAATATCCGATAAATCACTTCCGATAATTTCTTTTAACTTAAATGCTATAAGATAATAAAGAAGTTTTAAAAATTTGACTTTTGGATAAACTTTTACCAAATTACGCAAACCATTTCTAAAATAATAATAAATGGCAATAGCGATAAGAAATTGAACCGCATAGGTGCTTAAATCTTGTCTTTGCATCAAATCAATTATACCTTTTAAAAGGAATGTTATAGTGGTAATTAAAAACAACTCCATTAAGCTATCTTTTAGCTTGTTTCCGTTAAAATTGTCAAAAAAATCAGGCGGAAAAATTCTTTTGATATTTATTTTGACTTCGTCGGCTTTAAAACCTGCTAAAATGTTAAATAAAAAAGCCAAAATTAAAGCACAAACGAAACTAAATGTGCTATCAAAATAAGCTGCGACTGAAGTGGCTATACCTATAAGCGTTCCTTGTACAGCCGTGTAAAATTTCTCCATTGTTTAATGGTTTTATAAGTTAATACTTTTTTCGATATAAATCTGCTCGTAATCCCAGCACATCGGTATAATCACATTTGAAACTCCTTGTGCATCACTCCCAAGCTCGTCAAGTTCGTAAGCTAAAAATAATAACTTACCTTCATCGGCAATCAGCTGTCGAGCCTCTTTACCTTCGTCTAATTGTATGATTTTATTTACCATGTTAGCCCCCAATTTTTACCTGTTATTGTTGATACTATTTGCGCCTGTTCTCCAGCCGTGAATTGATTTTTAAACGTCGTATCGTCAAAATAAATCGTCTGTGCGCTTCCTGCTAATACGGTCGGCAAGTTAGCAACAAATGATTTTGTAGGGTCTGTGTCAATAACACTATTATTAAACAAAGCAAAATTTGAGCGTTCTAATTGCATCGACCAAAACCTGAAATTAGCCAAACCATTTGATGCTGTTGCTGGCAACAAACAACCTGTCGTTGCTCCACCTATAACAGTCCACAAAGGGAAGTTTTTAAGGTTGCGCATATTGTTTGAGTTGAAGCCGTGAAGTCCTGCAAACGCACTCGCTTGGTCTTCCGTAAATGTACCCTCTAGATAGTCGCAGTTCGGTATTCTAATATAAGGCACATTTGTCGCACTCGCTTTCAAAGGCATAGCCGAGTTCACTTTGAATTTACGCACATAATTACCAACTGGATAACCAAATCGTGTGCCAGCCGCATAAATAGTGTACAACCAAGTGTTATAAAACCAATCAGCCAACGCCTCGTCAGTTATTCGCACATTGACCTCGCTAAAATTGTTTAATGTGGAATATGTTTGACCGCTTGGCAATGTGTCGCAAACTTCTTTTAAAACTCGTATCTCGCAATTACGCAAGCCTTCATATCTAAATGTTAAAGGTTGATAAACACTTTGATATGTCAAATGCTCTAATCCACCAAATATAATAACGGTTTGTAATACATTAACATCAACACCTCTTAATGTTGGATAGTACACATTTACAAAGTTTGTGTTTAATAGATTAACCAATGCGTCTGCAGTAACAACTTTACTATTACCATAAACAACAGGAAGCCATGTTTCAAATACAGCATTCCCCCAAGAAGCGTTGGCATACACAACACAAACGTATTGCAGATTGTCGAAAGTATTAGTTATATAATCAGCATTAATAAACGATAAACGCTTATTTGAATCCATTGTAATTTTGCGATAAACGCTACCGTTATAGGTGTATATTTCGGCACTTGTTGGAAATGTAGAAATCATTTTAAGCAACTCTACTTTTGTGTAAATGTGCAAAATACGTTGGCTATTCGTCATTGGTGCATTCGCTACTACACTATCCCAATTATAGCCGAAGCCTTCCTGCCATTCTTCGTAAGGGGTTTTGTCATCACCACTTTCGATTAATAAAACTTTTGGCACAAGTGTGTCAAGACCCTCATTTGTATTTGCAGGAACGCCTTTTGTGTTCAAATTAGCAGCTAAATTATTTGTAAAACCTTGCGTAACGATAAGCTCATCTATCATTTGTTGTTCTAATAATGTCATACTTTCGGAGTTAAAGTTATACCGTAATTTATTCGTTTAATTCGTCGCAAAAAATCAAAAATTGCTGGCTCTTCTGGTGCTGGTGGAATGTAAGAGCCTGACCGTTGTTGTCTAAAATGGTACAGAATACCATTAGAAAGCATAACAGAAAAGTATCTGTATTTTCCGCCTATATTGTCAGCGATAACCAAATCAGTTCCAACGATTGAAGCATTTTCGCCAAATAAAATGGTCGCTCCTGCTTCTATTGGTGTCGTATAGCCTGCTTCTGGAATGTCAATAGTAAGCTCCTGTAAGATATTGCGGTCAGTTGTGAAATAACCAACAATAACCACGTTTACACGGTTACTGCTCAATGGTGTGAGTTTAGGGGGTGTATCTATTTGAAATACGCCACCGTCAATAATTATATAGTCCGATAGACCGATTTTATTATTGAGTGCTTCGGCTTCTGAAATGTGCATTCCACTAACACCGCCAAAAATCGCATTGTATTTTGTAAATGCTTGTTGTTGTGTAGGTATAATTACGCGGTCTGAAGTCGTGAAAATTTCACGTTCATTCGCTAATTCGGACGTTTTATAGAAGTTTACGTACTCGTAGCATTTGAATAACGCATTTTCAGTGCCTAATTTGTAGAAATCGAGCCTTTTAAGGTCGTGTTCAAAGTCGGTAATCACTCGAACAGGTATAACCATTTTATACGCTATGCCAAGTGGCGGAATTATTTCTATTGTATCAAATACCACGTCGGCAACAATGTTTGAAACGGTGGTTTTTGCAACATTTGTAACACCTGAAAGCGTTTTAACAGGTAAATTTTCACTATAAAAGTTTATAGAATAATATATTAATTCAGGTAGGTCTATTGCGGCATTATGAAACACAATATCAAACGCACAGCCAATAGGCAATACGCTTGCCCAGCATTGCTCATTTTGATTTTTCTCAAACGTATTACGCGGAAAAATCACGCTACTTTCGTCGTATGTTACTATTTTCATTATAATGTATATGCAATAAGTCCTTGTATCTCACATTCTTGTCGCTCACTTTCTGTAAATTCTATGTTAGTCGGAAAAACCATATAGCCTTGACCGTTAACACTTATTTGAAGCAATCTTATTTCATTTTGTAACAAGCTAATTTCATCGGTCGTTAGCATCGTTGTAAATTTGCACTCCAAATTGGTAAATAGCTTACCCTCTTCGCTTGTATCATAATTTCCCAAAAGTTGACCGCGACCATCATACGCCATAGTAGCCATATAATTTTCGGCTGCAGTTACTTTTATCGTTTTTGGTCTGTAATTCAAAAATGAATTTAACAAACTTGTGTTTCTTTGCATCTGCCGACGTGGCGATAAATCCAAATTAAACCACCCTGTCTGTTGGTCAACTCCTGAAATCGTTATTGGTTTAACCGTGTCCATTGTTTCAGGGTCTATTACTACCGCCCAGTAATCGCCATTACTATTTGACGTTTCAACGTTCACAAACGAGCGAATACAATCGTAAATACCGACACAATCAACTCGTAATTTCGACAAAGATAGTGAATATTTTTGA
>CAZXBE010000058.1:0-10453 GCA_964638565.1 uncultured Chitinophagaceae bacterium | reverse complement strand
TAAGTTAGAGCATTATTTAAATGTCCTTAACTTATCTTGACCCTAAATTTAAATTGCGTTTAAGCTTTTTGGCATCCATTATAAACTTTCAAAATGATGTACGTTAAAGGTCTAATAACAACCTCCATATTACAGCTATGCCAAAACCAAGTAGAATTATACCAGACAGTACATTTATAATGTGAATAACTTTAGTTGTTAGTTTTTGACGAATTTTTCCTGCTAAAACTACTTTTATAATATCAAATATGAACACTAAGGTTAGGCATGTTGCAAATAAAATAGTACGCTCCAATAAGCTATAAGCAATAAACGATGTGGTAGCTGTAATCCAAAATGCGATAGCTCCTGGGTTTAATGTGTTTATAAGATATCCAGATAAGAAAATTTTTATTATTTCTTGCTTACTAAAACGAATGGTTGGTGTTCTGCTGGTTCCATTTATTTTTGTTTTCTTAAAAAAAATAGTGTAAATCCCTAGGGCTATGAGCAAGACGCTACCTGCTATTCCAATAGGCGTTTTATAGGTTAATAAGCTGCGGAATAATTCTGTAAACGCATTGCCTATTACCACTAAGGTAATATCGCTAGCAGAAACACCTAAAATAAAGGCAAGTCCACCTTTTATGCCATTGCTTATACTTTGTTTTATGATAGAAAATATAACAGGCCCAACAGATATACTCAACATTAAACCTAGGAGTAATCCTTTTTTAATAAGCGTTTCAATCATAATCAAACAAAAAAGTAGAGACTAAAGTAGTACTTTATTTACTAGATGAGTTGAGTTAATTTTTTTTTGATTATTATACAAAATAGTTTTTGATTTGTAGAAAACTTTCCCATTCCTCGTACATTTTACCTTTTAACACTCTTGGGAATTTATGTTGACCGCCCACTTTGCCTTTGTGATGCAAAAATTGCATGAATTTTTCTTCTGATAATACTTGAACAAATACTTCTTTCAGAGCGCTATTTCGTTCTATTGCATAGTCATCGTTTAATATTTTCAATTTTTCATCAATATGTGCTCGCAAAATATTTGGATCAACTGGATCATTACAAGCAACATACCATTTATGTGCAAAAAACGATTGATAAGGAATGCCTGCTACTGTGTACTCTGGTATACTTATATTTAATTGTTCACTAGCTAATTGTATAGCTTTATTCATATTATCTACACTCAAATGTTCGCCCACTAAACTCAAAAAATGTTTAGTACGACCTGTTATAATAATTTCGCAACGTTCTTTGTCTACAAAGCGAACAGTATCTCCAATTAAATAGCGCCAAGCACCAGCATTGGTACTTAATAATAGAGCGTAGTCTTTTCCTTCCTCAACTTCATGAATCATTAACGCTTCTGGATTTGCAACCATGTTGCCTTCAGCATCAAAATTATCTTCATTAAAGGGTACAAATTCTAAAAAATTATTATTACTTGTTACCAAACGCATACCCGTTGCGTTTTGTCTATCTTGATATGCAATAAAGCCTTCTGAGGCTAAGTATGTTTCAATATAGGTTAGAGGCTTGGCTAATAATTTTTCAAATCCTTTTTTATAGGGCTCAAAGGCAACCCCGCCGTGTACAAAAAAGGAAAGATTTGGCCATATATCATGTATGGTTTTTAACTTGTAATGGTCTATAATTTTTTCCATGCACATTTGTATCCATGCAGGTACTCCTACAATAAAGCCTATATCCCATTGAGAAGCTTGTTGTACAATTTTATCCAGCTTTACACTCCAATCCTTGGTTTTAGCAATATCTCTTCCTGGTCTATAAAACGGTTGGAACCAGAATGGGATTTTTGTAGCTGTTATACCACTCAAATCACCAGCATAATATGTTGGGCCTTTCTGTAGATCTGTACTACCGCCGAGCATGAGCCAACCTTTACCAATAGATTTTACAGGAATATCTTTATATCCTCTCAAACTTAGTAGCTGGCGAATCATCGTAATTCTGTTGGATCGAATGAGATCGGTTGTAATAGGAATATACTTACTTGCAGCCTCTGAAGTGCCTGAACTCAATGCAAAAAATTTAATATGCCCTGGCCAGCAAATATCCGATTGACCTTCTAATGTTTTATACCACCATTCTTCGTAAATACTACTATAATTGTACGTAGGTACATATTGTTGAAATTTTTTTGCAGGTTCTTTATCCAATAAAATGGTATCGAATTGATATTGTTGTCCAAATGAGGTAAACCGAGCTTTACGAAGTAATTTTTTTAACACCCGCATTTGCTGGCGTTTAGGCGTATTTTGCGGTAAGCGTAATGCTGATACCAGTGATCGAGGAATAGCTATATCAAATATTGCCATTGGTCTAGTGTAATAAAATTAACTACACAAACCTACATTAAAACAAGGAATGTTAAGGAGAAGATTAAATTTTTTTAACATCTATTACCAATTATCTTTATGAAACATGTTTAACAATACTTTACACAAGGCAATTACAGCTTCTGGAAAAATTTTACAACAATTCTTTGAACAAAAAGAACTTATTATTACCAATAAAGAAGGTATTAATAATTTAGTTACAGAGGCTGATCATGCAGCAGAAAAAGTGATTATTGATACTATCAAAAAAGATTATCCTGATCATTTTATTTTAAGTGAAGAAGCTGGTGAAATAGTAATGGATTCGGCCTATAAATGGATAATTGATCCTATTGATGGTACAGTAAATTTTGCTAATGGTATTCCTATTTGTTGTATATCTATTGCATTAGAATATAATGGACAAATGATCTTAGGATGTGTTTATAATCCTTTTTTAAAAGAATTATTTTTTGCAGAAAAAGGGAAAGGCGCAACTTTAAATGGTAAAAAAATTAATGTTAGCAATAAAACGAAAGTAGAAAAATCCATTTTAGTTACTGGATTTCCCTATACATATTTAGATACAGAAAATGGACCTTTGCAAATATTTGAACGGTTTATTCGAAAAGGGATACCTGTACGCCGTTTGGGATCTGCTGCCATTGATTTATGTTGGGTTGCCGCTGGACGTTTTGATGGGTTTTATGAACATAAATTACAAGCTTGGGATAGCGCTGCCGGGTTTTTAATGGTAGAAGAAGCTGGTGGAAAAGTAACAGATTTTACAGGTAAAATTTATTCGCCTTATCAACCCCATTTATTAGCTACAAATGGTAAAATACATGAGGAGATGCTAATAGCTATCAATAGTAAATGATAAAATTATTTTTGCTTATTTAACCCTGTGCCCAACTTTCTCTATCCAAGCTACGATATTGAATAGCTTCTGCAACGTGTTCAGATAAAATGGATTCTTTCTGTGCAAGATCAGCAATGGTTCTAGCCACTTTTAAAATACGATCATAAGCTCTTGCAGATAAATTTAATCGCTGCATAGCTATTTTCAATAACTGTTCACTAGCGTTATCTAACACACATATTGTACGCAATTGCTTACTACTAATTTGTGCATTAGCATAAACACCTGTATTATTTTTAAATCGTTCAGTTTGGATAGTTCTTGCATGCATTACTCGTTCCCGTATATGAGTAGAATTTTCGGTAGAAACAATTTTATTGGTAAGCTCTGTAAAGCTTACTGGGATTACTTCTACGTGTAAATCAATACGATCTAATAATGGACCTGAAATCTTATTTAAATATTTTTGCACTATGCCTGGGCCACAAGTGCATTCTTTTTCTGGGTGATTATAGTATCCGCATGGACAAGGATTCATAGAAGCAATCAACATAAAATTGGCCGGAAATTCAACTGAAATTTTTGCTCTTGAAACAGTTACTTTACGTTCTTCCATCGGTTGACGCATTACTTCTAATACCGTTCGTTTAAATTCGGGCAATTCATCCAAAAATAAAACGCCATTATGGGCTAAGGATATTTCACCAGGTTGTGGAACGCCACCACCACCTACTAACGCTACATCACTAATAGTATGATGAGGCGATCGAAAAGGACGCTTAGAAACTAATGTAGCGTTTTCTGCTAATCGACCTGCTACAGAATGGATTTTGGTTGTTTCTAAAGCTTCATGTAAAGATAATGGTGGTAGTATAGTAGATAGACGTTTAGCCAACATGGTTTTGCCAGCACCTGGTGGCCCAATCAATATTACATTATGTCCACCTGCAGCTGCTATTTCTAATGCTCTTTTAATATTTTCTTGTCCTTTAACATCACTAAAATCTACATCATGTTCGGTTTGTGCGTATGCAAATTCATCTCGTGTATTTACAGTTATAGGGGTAGGTAAAGTATCTGTATTAAAAAAATCAACTACTTCTTTTAAATGATTTACACCATATACTTTTAAATCTTTTACCATAGCAGCTTCTCGAGCATTAGCTTTAGGAACAATTAATTCTTTAAATCCTTCTTTTCTAGCTTGTATGGCTATAGGTAATGCGCCTTTTATAGGTTGAATGTTTCCATCCAAACTCAACTCACCCATCATTATATATTCTTGTAAACGTTCTACATATAATAATTGTTCGGTAGCACCTAATACACCAATAGCAATAGGTAAATCAAATGCAGAACCAGTTTTTCGAATATCTGCAGGAGCAAGGTTGACCACCACTTTGGTACGTGGCATGTAAAAATGATTGGTTTTAATAGCACTTTCTATGCGCTGTAAACTTTCCTTAACAGCATTGTCAGGTAAGCCTACAATAAAGTAATGCATACCATTACTAACATTTACCTCAATGGTTATCGTTATGGCATCTACGCCATACACTGCACTACCAAAGGTTTTTACAAGGGACATGAATATGAATTATATAAACGTAAAATATGCAAATATGCAAATGAAGGAGTATAATTATTCATAAACCTACATCTATAACACATAATTAATCGTCTATCTTCTACTCGCTATCAACAAATTTAAATCGGTATATTTTAAATTAAAGCGTTGGCTAAGATAAAAGTTGGTTAATGCACCTTTATATAAATAAAGGCCACTTCTCAAATTAAATTTTTGCCACATTAATGAATCAAAACCACCCTCACTAGCAGCATCTAGCAATAAAGGCATTAGCACATTGCTAATGGCATGTGATGCAGTTCTTGCAAAGCCAGATGGAATATTAGGAACGCCATAGTGAAGCACCCCATGTTTAATTATAATAGGTCTTTGGTGCGTTGTAATTTCAGATGTTTCAAAACAACCACCACGATCAATGCTTACATCTATAATAATACTGCCGGAACGCATTTGACTTACCATTTCCTCTGTTACTACAACAGGTGTGCGGCTGTTTTGAGACGTTAATGCTCCTACGGCAACTTCACATGTCTTTAATTGTTTAGCTAAAATTTTTGGTTCAATGACAGATGTAAATACACGTACACCAATATTATTTTGTATACGTTTTAATTTGTATACGCTGTTATCAAATATTTTTACAGATGCACCTAATGCAAGAGCGGCTCTTGCTGCATATTCACCTACAATGCCTGCTCCAATAATAATAACTTTTGCTGGAGGTATGCCACTAATACCACCTAATAGGGTTCCTTTACCATTGTTTGCGGAGCTTAAGTATTGGCCTGCAATTAACATGGCAGCACTACCAGCTATTTCGCTCATACTTCGCACAATGGGATACGATCCGGAGTCATCCTTTAAATTTTCAAAAGATAGTGCCGTAATACGTTTATCCATCATCTTTTCTAATAATGTGCTTTGTAAAGCTGAAAGATGAATAGGAGAAATAATAAGTTGATGCGGCTGTAGAAGCGGTATATCTTCTTCAATAATTGGAGCACTCTTAACTAAAATGGGCGCTTTAAATATATCTCTTCGATCGTATACAATACGAGCCCCAGCTTCTGAAAAATCTTTATCTGAATATTTAGAACCTTCACCAGCTTTATGTTCTACAATTACTTCATGTCCATTGTTGACTAAAACATTAATAGCATCTGGAATAAGTGCAATACGATTTTCTTGAAAAGCAATTTCTTTAGGAATGCCTATTTGTAACTTGGTTCCTTGTGCTTTTATGTCCAGCGTTTCTTCTAAAGGTTCATAATTAAATCCTGTTTGGATATTTGATTTACTGCTTGCCATGTATTATTTTAATGTGCTAATTAGAAAATGATTCTTTTTTCATTTACTAACATATTAGAATATGCTTCTTTAAGAAGCGCATATTATCTTTCGTTTGCCTTTACCAATAACACTAAGGTAAATATTTAAATGGTGATTTGGTAATAATGTTGCCGCTTTCTCTGGCCACTCTACAAAACATATTGCTCCGCTGTATAAAGCATCTTCTACGCCTGCTCCCTGAGCTTCTATTTCATCTTTTAATCTATACAAGTCCATATGAAATATAGTCCCATATCGACTTGTATATTCATTAATAATAGCAAAAGTTGGACTGTTAACCATTTCTTGCACACCCGCAATTTTGCAAAGCGTTTTTATTACTGTTGTTTTTCCGGCACCCATTTCACCATGAAATGCAACTATTTTATACTGCTGAATATAGGGCAAAAGAGTTTGAGCTAGTTTGGGCAAATCAGCTAACATGAATTCAATTTCTATTATAGTATTGATATTCATATTAATCAGCGTAATTAGCTAATAACACTTGCCATGCCTCACGTACCTTATTTTTTTCTAATAGCTCTTTTGCATAAAATTGAATTTCTTTTTCCATTTCGCTTGGATTTATGGAGTAGTATTGAAAAATAGTTTTCAATTTCTCGTCATTAAATGCAGGGTCAACATTGGGAATAGTTTGAACGTTAGCAAGTTGTCCTAAATTATTTCCAGTTAAAATAGAACTGTTACGAATATGCTTAGGCAACTGATCTACGCCTATGCCCAATTCTTTATTTGGTTTAGCTACTTCAAATAAATTATCAGGACGTACAGCACAATACCAATCCGCTCCAAGCCGAGCAACCAATGTTAATTTAGTTTGGTCAATCATGCCTTTAGAATCCATAATAGATTCATCTATATGCAAGCAAAGGGCTTCGGCAAAGATCACTTGTCCTGCGCCACCATGGTTGCCAAAAGATTTAACATCTACAACCTTGCATTCTATTTTTATTTTGCTTTCCTTTACTAAAGGGGGAATAATATATTTTCCTACTTGCATGGTAAAGCCTGCTTTATCAAATTCGTTTACACCTTTTGCATATTCACAACTTGCCAAACTTGTTTGTTGCACCATATCCTTTGTTACAATATTGATAGCTACTTCTGGCACCTCACATATATTTTCTAGTGTATGTTTAGTCGTATTGTCTCGAACTCTTCGCAATACACTAAACATCAGTACAGGTGGAGTTCCCGATGCTATATTAAAATAACTAAATGGACTAAGGTTAATTTGACCAGCTTTATTAACTGTACTAGCAAAGCATATAGGCCTGGGTGCAACGCTGTGAGTCAAGTATGATTGGATAAGGCTTTGCTGTGTTATGGAACAATCTATTATCATATAAAAATTAATGTGCAAATTAACAAATGAGAAAATATGCCAATGATTTATTCTAGTTTTTACTTTGGTTTATAATGCGATTGTTCAAAAATAATCCGAGTGTCTGTTTTAAGTAACGAATCGAGCGTAATGCTATTGCCTTGCATATATTTTTTTACAATTTGCCAACCTACAAATAAGCCAATATTTCCTGGTGCGTCATTACCCAACTCAGACGTATTAGGGCTATTCCCTATATAGTTTTTTATAATACTTGGTTCAATAGTATATAAAACATCGCTACGTAAAAACATACTCCAGATTAAAGATTCATGCGCATAACAACCTTCTAATTGTGTTTGTGTATACCCAATTTTTAAACTATCGGGTGTATAAGGCATTATTTGATCCAATGTATACAAACGTTTTCCTCTATCTATTATTTGATCAATTAGCGGTTTTGCACTTGTTTTATCTGGATATAAATCATCAATAATATTTTTTATACAATTTACGGGGATGTATGCAGGTTCAAATCGTTTGCTGATATATGCAGGATATAATGCTTGTCCCTGAGGACTGGTATATAACATATTTACTTTTCCTAAGTGTAGCTGCAATCCAATTGCTATAGCATCTTGTGTGAGAACGTCTCCATAATCATCTAACGTTCCATGGAAAAATGCATCTAAGGGTCCGATAAATGTGATAATTTTTTTAGGCAAAGAATATGTTGGAAAGTAATAGTGAATATATTTAAACGATTCTTCTATTTGTTTTTGAATATCGTTGAAATCCTTAAAAACCTTATCTGTACTTTCTTTTATAGATTGATAACTTTTAATAAAACTGCGAATGGCTTTTTCTTCTTCTGTATTATTGGGTTGATAGGCATCTATTCCTAAAATATTTTCTGTAAAATCTTTCCAAAACTGAGGATATTTTTTGTGCAGTGTATGTATAGATTCAACAATATGATTAGTATCGATTGAAAAAAAATCTTGTTCAAAGTGTTGAACAGTAAGATGTATAGAGATGTGCGATACATTCGGTACTTTCTTATTATTTGAATAGCAGCAAACGAAAAGTGTACTTAATAATATGTATAGATATATATATTTCATTCATTAAAATTAAACTAACTATCGGCTTTAGCCGATAGTTAGTTTAATTTAAGTATAATACCCTCCGTCTGAACGTAGAATAAAAACCATTATAGATTCCTATACCTGTATTAAAATACAAGAAAATTAAAATTATATTAAACCAATTCCCTATATTTGCTTATCTTTAATAAAAACTTAAGGAGGCTGTACCTACAAAAAACACCAGTGTTAAGCGTTTAGCAAGTAAAAAAAGATCAGATAATCATTGCGTTGTATTTGTTCTTTTATAAGAACATGTTGTTGTTTACTCTAGTTAAGTATTTTATTTTCTGATTTTAAAAAAAGTATTTAAAACAATGTTACAAAAAACTACACGGCTGTTCACAGCCACCGTTTTATTGAGTATGGTTACTATTATGGCTTGCCAAAAACAAGGAGATGTACAAACACAGCCAAAACCAAAACTCACAAGCGCTACTATTGCAAGGATGCCGAACGAAACACGTTGTCGTATTCCTTTAAGTACGGCTATTGATTTTACAAAGAGATGGAGGGAAACCAAAAAAGAAGGAGATTTAATAGGGGTAGAAATTCCTATAGAGGGATTGAGAGATATATTAAATAGCAGTGCAGAGAGTGGCCAAGAGTTAGAAGGCGTTAGAGTATATTTAGGCAAAACACCCGAAGGCCAAATAAAATTAGTATATGTTGGTATGGCTAAAGGAACAAGACAGGATGTACTTTATGGTATTGAACCTAATACAGGGAGTAGATTTGATGCTACGCAAGATGAAGGTGTTCCGCTTATAACAGCACCCACCAAACTCAGTGCATTAAATAGTGCCGTTGTAAACTAATTTTAAAATACTAAAATAGTTTGGAGCATTATTTTCTTAGATATCCTTAAAGCTATATGAATAACCTACAAATATTGATTTCTTATATAGCAACATATATTATGTTGGTGCCGCTTTGTCCAGCCCTGTATAAGTACAATAAGATACCGCCTGTATTAAAATTTGTTTCTTGGTATATGGTCGTTGTCACCATTAAACAGTTATTGATAAACATCTCATCATATCAAGAAAAAAATATTTTCCCACCATTTCATATAGGTAATGTATTGGAGGCCTCAGCTTTATTGCTGCTATTTAGAGAAATATTTAGAAAATATGATGAGGCAAAAGGTATCTATGTATATAGAAAAATTTTTATTGTACTGATTGCGTTGTTTGTGTTGTTTAGTGTTACCAACGCTGTATGTTGGCAACCAGTTACGGAATATCCAACGTATACTCGTACTGTTTTAAGTATAATGGTTGTATTTTTTTGTTGTTTGTATTTTCGTAAATTTTCTTACGAGCCACATCCAAAATCTTGGTCAGAAATTCCTAATTATAAAGCCAGTAGGGTGGCTCTTTTTTGGATTATAATGGGTTTATTGTTGTTTTATGGATTTAGCTTAATGCGTTCTTTATTTATAACTAAATGGTTGAAGTCTACGCCGATAGAAATGTTTCGAGATTTTGAAACAGCGCATCATATTTTTATTATTATGCTCTATACCTTTATGCTCATTGGTTTTATAAAGGCCAAGCGTATGAATAAAAAAGAATTTAGTGGCGAGGGTCGATATAAGCTATAAAAGCAGTCCTACAGATGTAGCAGATATGGAGCAAAAATTAAACAAACAATTATAAACCAACAAACAGTATGTTCATCGTTTTTATTTTTTAACCAATATAAATCTAAACAGTATGCCCATTACAAATGCCATCAGCATTGAATTTACCACTGCTGAATTAAAACAAATGGACGATGCCTTAACCCAACTAGAAAATGTTTTTAAAAACAAAGTAGTACAACTTACTGCTAAAGAAAGCC
>CAZXBE010000057.1:0-10514 GCA_964638565.1 uncultured Chitinophagaceae bacterium | reverse complement strand
TTTACACTAATACAGTTACTATCCTATTTACACAAAGTTTTAGATACTACCTTAAATTTTGGGGTAAAACTAAAAATGAATATTCTTGATTTATAAATATTTGTCTCCCTTATTTCTTTTTACTTCGGCTACATACTCTTTTAATTCTTGCTCTTTATCTTTTTTACAGATTAATAAAACATCGGGCGTTTCTACAATAATATGATTATCGAGTCCTTGTAATACAACCAATTTTCCAGGAGTTGTTTCTACCAAGCATTTAGTTGCATCAATAATTAGCACATTATTTCCAGTAACAGCATTTCCAAAATAATCTTTTTCTAAATTATTATATGCGCTTGTCCAGGTACCCAAATCGCTCCATCCAAAAGAAGAAGGAATTACATACACATTATCTGCCTTTTCCATTATTCCAAAATCAATAGAAACATTCGTACACTGTGCATACACTTTTTCTATAGCCTTTGATTCAGTCGGCGTATTAAAATGTTGTTTCTCTGCGATAAACACATCATATATCTCTGGTAAATATTTTTCAAATGCGGCAACAATGCGTTGTAATTTCCATACAAAAATACCTGCATTCCAGAGAAAATCACCACTAGCTAAAAATGTTTGGGCTAATTCTATATTCGGTTTCTCTGTAAACGTTTTTACTTTGTAAACCTGATTGGCTACAGGTTGTGTTTCATATTGAATGTAGCCGTAACCCGTGTTTGGGTAGGTGGGTTTAATACCCAACGTAATCAACGCTTTTATTTGTTGCACAAAATCAAGGGCCTTTGTGCAAACCTGTGTAAAGGCCTTTATATCTAATATAAGATGGTCTGCCGGAGCAACAATCATGGATGCTTCTGGATCTTTTTGTAATATTTTGAGAGAAACATAGGCAATACAGGGTGCCGTATTTTTTTTACTTGGTTCGGCTAAAATATTTTCTTTAGGTAAGTCGGGTAGCTGCTTTTGTACTAAATCAACATATTCTTCGGAAGTAACCACATAAATATTCATAGGGGAAATAAATGTGGTAAATCGATCATACGTTGATTGAATAAGTGTTTTACCAGTGTTTAATATATCCAAAAATTGCTTAGGCTTATTTGTTCTACTCTTAGGCCAAAACCTGCTTCCTATACCACCAGCCATTATACACACATATTGATGGGGGTTATTATTCATCATAAAATAATTTAGTGTTGAGGTTTTTTCATTTATTAATTTTATTTGATCGAACAATATACATCATCCAAACCAACATCAACAACAGTATCATAGCCATACATTGATGCGCTACGCCCAAATATAGCAAAGCTTTTCCATCAGCCGCATTTAATACAGTTAAAATACCTAGTTCCATTTGAATGACCGTAATAAATAATGGATATAAAAACATTTTTTGCAACAATATTGCATTTTTTATTTTGTACGCTTTATAACTCCAAAATGCTATTAGAATGATCAAAACATAGGCAATTGTCCGATGAATAAATTGTACTGCTATTGGATTATTTGTAACAATACTTAATCCGCTATAATTATTGTTCCCATATGATGTTAAGTTAGAAGGAACCCATTCGCCATTAATAGTTGGCCACGTTGTTGCAACTGATGCAGCTTTCAAGCCAGCCATAAAAGCACCATATATTAACTGTATTATTAAAGTAATCAATACAACAAATGTGCATTTGCGCAGTGATGTGTTGGCGATGCGATGCTCATTTGGAACAAATAGCTTAAATGCAAACCAGGCAGTATAGCAAAGAAGCCCTAATGCCAATACAAAATGTATTGCTAAGCGAATATGACTAACATATACTAAGTCTTGTAAACCACTTGCAACCATTATCCATCCAACCAAGCCCTGTAGCCCACCTAATAAAAAAAGTATAAGCAACGGCTTAATCATGGTTTGATTAAATTTTTTCTTATACAAAAACCATATAAAAGGAACAATAAATACAACACCTATCAACCTTGCCCACAAACGATGCAGCCATTCCCAAAAAAAAATAAATTTAAAATCGTTTAATGTAAAATGGGCATTAATGTATTGATATTGGGGTATTTGTTTGTATTTATTAAATGCTTGTAACCACTGTTGTTCATTCAAGGGTGGTATGAAGCCCATTATGGGATCCCATTCTGTTATAGAAAGACCAGAACCCGTTAAACGAGTAATACCTCCAAGTACGATTTGAATAACCAACATTCCAACACCTACCAATAACCAAATGACTATTGGCTTGGTGTTGATCGGGGTAGTTGAATTTGTTTGCATATAGGTAGATAAAACAACTGCTCAATACTCAATGCTCATAAACGAAAAGGGCATTTTCAGAAAAAAACCATTGTGTATTATAAAACACAAAAGTATGGGATGAAAAAATT
Organism: uncultured Chitinophagaceae bacterium; assembly: GCA_964638565.1. Classification (GTDB taxonomy): domain Bacteria; phylum Bacteroidota; class Bacteroidia; order Chitinophagales; family Chitinophagaceae; genus CAYVXB01. The sequence continues at coordinate 8,126 of CAZXBE010000057.1, read as the reverse complement.
ATTTACGGTGTAAAATATTTACCACAAAAAATGTGGCAATACAAATCAACAAAACCACGATTATACCAATAACAATCCAATAAACCATCTTATTATGTAACAATCGGTTGCGCTTATGTTTTTTGCGCAATTGTTTTTGCAAGGAATGATTTATTTCTTTTACAGCGGTGGTTAATTTTGTTTTCTCCCGAATCTGCATTAGCCCTTCAATTGCTTCGCTTGCTAAAGGAGAGTTGTTCAACCATTCCTCAACCAAGCGATTTTCATTGGACGTAAGCTTGCCATCTAAATAATCTAACAACATTTGTTCATTAATTGGCTCTTTACTATTCAATAATATGCTAAATGGTTTACGCATTTAAGTTGTTCTTCTTGCTATTGCTATATTGTTTTACTTTTTGAATAACGAATGTTTTTAAATTTCGTTTTCCATTTTGTATATGGGTTTTAACTTCTTTGAAATCAAACCCTGTTAGTGCCATAATATCTTTATAACTTTTTTGTTGAAGATAAAACAAGTCTACGCATTTGCGTTGAGCTTCATTCAATTCCATTATACTTTCTTCTAACATTTCTTGTGTTACATCCATCAACCATTGCTCTCCTTTGTCATCAACATCACTCTCAGTAACAATCAAATTTTCTGTGATTTCTATTTTTCTTTTTCCCCTATTTTTTCTACACTCCATCAAGCAATAATTGCGAGCAACAATAAACAACCATGCTTTAAAATTTTGAACCTTATGCTTATACAATTCTGTTATTATTTTGATATCTATTTGTTGCACGGCATCTTTTGCATCTTCCATATCTTTCAAATACTTTAAACATACTCCTAATAGCAAAAGGGTATATCGTTGCAGTAAAACACCTATCCAATAGGTATCTTCACTTGAATAAAATAAGGCTAAAAGCTCTTCATCTGTATTAATATGTTCTTTTTTTTTTGCCAATATGTAACAACTTGTTATTTAAGTGATGATGCAAAGATGATTATTTTTCACACATATAATTACGATTCATTGACGGGTAATGATTTTTTCTTATAAAAAGATTTGCCTATTAATGTATCTTTTACCTATATTTAATCTTTATTTCTTATCTATGGGAGTCACTACTTACAATGCTCAAATTAAAGATTTCATGGCTGACGTAAAAGCCCCTAATGCCGGAGGAGTTGCTACATCGGGGTTGCAAATGTTTCAAAATTTTTTGCGCTTAAATTGGTCACGAGAAGAAGTTGATCAAAAATTACAAACTATTATGAAATATATTCACAAAGCCTGTGTAACTTATGAATATGATAACTCAAGCCAAAAAACTGATTATGTAAAAGTAGCCAATGCAATGATGGAACAGGGGTTGGTTTAAAAATGTTTTTTATCTTTATAGGATATTTAACAACAAAACTCAAAATATTTTTTAGCTTTACTTCATTATTTCATTTACATATCCTGCATTATGCATAGATTATATACAATTGCCGCCATACTGCTATTTTTTTCTTTTGCTGCTTGCAAAAATGGAAAAGGACTTTTTGGCAAAAAAACAGACCAGTCACCTACAACCGGTTGGAATTATAATGACAAGAATCAAGGCGGTTATCAAGTTTCTAAGGTAACCAGTATGAAAACGGCTCCAGGTCTAATGTTTATTCAAGGGGGTACTTTTACTATGGGTTCAACATCAGAAGATGTTATGGGTGATTGGAATAATATACCTCGGCGTATTACAGTTAATTCTTTTTATATTGATAAAACAGAGGTAACCAATGTGGATTACCGAGAATATTTGTATTGGTTACAAACAGTATTTGATGATGATGGATATAAAGATGTTATTAAAAATGCTCTACCAGATACATTGGTATGGCGATCAGAACTGGCATACAATGAACCGTATGTTGAGTATTATTTTCGACATCCAGCATATAACAAGTATCCTGTGGTAGGAGTTACCTGGAAACAAGCCTCTGATTTTTGCTTGTGGCGTACAGATAGAGTAAATGAATTGGAGTTGATTAAACGTGGCTATGTAAATGAAAATACCATTCGCAACATTTCTGGTTTAGGGGAAGAAAATTTTAATACAAAATCGTACTTGTTGGGAGAATTTACCCCACCACCCGGTAAGAATGCCACCTCTTCAAAGAATCCGTTAAAGAATGCGAACGGAAGCCCTCGTACACAAGTTATGTTTGAGGATGGAATACTCTTTCCAGACTATAGACTACCAACAGAAGCAGAGTGGGAATATGCAGCTTTGGGTTATATAAATCAGAATCCGAGTCCTCGAAAAGGTGAAGGAACTCGTGGAGAGGAGTTGATAACCAACAAACAAGTATATGCCTGGAACAATAATTATAATGGCTTACGCGAAAATCGTCATACAAAGAACCAAGGTAGTTTTCAAGCAAACTTTAAGAGAGGTGCTGGAGATCAAATGGGTGTAGCTGGCGGATTAAACGATCGTGCTGCTATTACAGCTCCAGTTGAAGCCTATTTACCTAACGGTTTTGGATTGTATAATATGTCTGGGAATGTAAGTGAATGGGTTGCTGATGTGTATCGACCACTTACACCAGAAGATGGAGACGACTTTAATTATTTTAGAGGTAATACTTTTAAAAAAATGGATATGAGCACAGGAAAACCAGAACGAGATAGTTTAGGTCGTATTAAAATGACAAATGAAAACGATGCAGATTTAGCTAATAGACGTAATTATCAGAAACACTATAATATAAACTATAAGGACGGGGATTCAACTTCCGGAGTTTTATATGGTTATGGTGAAACAACTTTAATATCCGACAAATCGAGGGTCATAAAAGGCGGTAGCTGGAATGATCGGGCTTATTGGCTTTCGCCGGGAACTCGTCGCTTTTTAGAAGAGGATCAGGCTAGTGCTACTATTGGCTTTCGATGTGCTATGTCGCACTATGGATCTTCAGAGGGTTCTAACTACAAAGAAGGTAATATCTTCGGTAATCGAAGACAAAGGAGATAAGTTGTTCGTGTTAATCAATTTAGTCTAACTTCGAACAATACAGGCCATTTTTTTCCTGTAATAAATAGATGATTCGTGCTACTATCATACGCGATTCCATTCAATACCTCATTTTGTGCTTTGGGATCATTTGGCGCTGGAGTATTTCCTTTTCCTGATTTTTCTAGTATATTAGAAAAATCAGCCTTAGCAACAACCATACCGTTGCTAGGATTAATTTTGAGCACCTCATTTGTTTGCCAGCGATTTGCATATATGTATCCTTGAATAAACTCTAGTTCATTTAAATTATTCACGAGGCCATTGTTATCATTAACACTAATAACTTTTATTTTTTGTAGGGTGTTAGGATCCAAATAATAAATATTGCTTGTTCCATCACTTACAATCAGATACTTATTGTCATTTGTAATTCCCCAACCTTCTGTATCAATCGTAAATGCTTTAAGTTGTTTCATTGTATTTACATCATATATGAACCCTACTTTATTTTTCCAAGTGAGTTGATATATTTTATCGTTCATAATCGTTATTCCCTCTCCAAATAATTCCTTATTTTCTAATCTTATTTGTTGCTTAATTTTTCCTGTTTTTAAATCAACTTTCCGAATACTAGAGCGATCCTTTTGTGTTGTATAATAATCATCTGGTCCTGTGCTTTCAAATAATTCGTTTTTATACCATACCAAGCCTTGTGTGTAGGCTAGAGTATCATGATAAAAAACATTAACAACAGAGTAATCAATATTTTTTATTCTTATTTCTGTACTAGTGTTTTCATCTGTTGTTGTATTATTATTGCATGATAACAAGAATGCGCATGTTATTATAAAGCATGTACGGTTCATTTTAAAAATATTGTTTAACAAAAATACGTGGTTGTATCAAAAAAGAAGATGTGATACTTATAATAAATAAAAAAGGGGCTGGATAGAAATCCTGCCCCGTTTTAAAATCCAATATCCTATGAAAAACCGATATAAAAGTACTACAGTATTTTGTATTTGAGTGTTAAAACAAATTAAAAAAAAGTTAAATACTACTTAGTACGACCAGAGGTCCTGCTCATAATTAAATATTTTTTCTTTTATATTTTCTCCCTCTAGTAGTCTTAAGATCGGGGTTTTAATGATTTGTTTTAATGTTTGATTTCGAGGATTATCAATAGTTGATTTTACAATGTAACTACTGAACATCCTGCTTTCAAAAAGTTCTTCCCAACTCATACGAGCTCCCAAATTTTTAGGATTATACACTTCATACTTTGCTAAGGTTGGTCTCAAGTCTGGATAATATACCCAAAACATAGGTGTTGAAGCTCTTTCTGTACCATCTTCTCTAAATAACGTTTTAAGAGGGGCTATGCCTAGAATACGAACATATAATCTTGATGTTTGTTTGTCGAAAATCCATTCTTCCTTTATTCGAAGCTTTACTATTGCATCGGCATCAAAGTCATTTCTAACAACTTTATATTTATCAATTTTATTAGGATCGTCAATGCTATAAACGGGTGTTGTATCTGCACTTCCCCCCAATGTATTTTGTATTTTATCCCAAGAAATTGGTGTAGTGAATCGGTCATCTATAGTAGCATCAAATGCTGCTACATCGCCCTTGCGTACTGCATTCATTAAAATAAGAATAAACCGCTGATTACCATTATCTTCATCGGCAGAGTATCTAAAAGGTAAATTTGTTTTTTCCCTTATATCGAGTTCTCTCCAAATCTTCTCTGTAAATATTGCATCATCTTCTCTAATGTGTTGATATGACAATGGAGTACGATCTTTGACGAGGTTGCGCTCTATAGCATTATCGTTGCGCAAGGAGCGACGTATTATAGTATCAAGGCCTCCTATTCCACTACTATCTACCTCTATAGGAGTGTTTCCATAAGGGTTATATGATGATGTGTTATTTGTTCTATTGTTGTTTGTGGGTGTTTGTGTATTTGTTGTAGGGTCGTTGGGGGTAGTATTTCTTGTTTGGCCTCTTCTACCACGACGCTGCGCATCAGCGCTTGTTAATATAAATAAAGTAACTATTCCGATGAGCACTCTTTGTATATACCATTTTTTCATACTATAATATTTTATATTATTTTAAATTAAATAACATAGGAGATAGTTTTCTCGTTCTGCCATCTGGCCCCACGACTCTTATATCTTCAATGGTTATGAATGAGCCTGAGCGACACTTATTTACAATATTTTGAGCACCTCCACTCCAAGCGGCTCCGCCATTACTAACTTCGGTCAATTCATCAAATCCAGCACCATCAGCAGTCATTTTAAATCCTGTTACACTAAACTTAGCATCAAAGAAAAAGTTTTCTAATGTTGCCCTTACTCCTTGCTGTGATTTAAATACAGAAGCGGAAATATCGCCTCCTTTACTAGCTCCAACCATTGGAACTGGGTCTGGAATACTACGCACCCTATATTTAAATGGTGTTGATTTTCCTGCAGCACTTACAGTTATCGTTGCTTCGCCTTCATTATTTACTCTAGCTATCCATCCACCACTTTTACCACTTCGAACTAAGCTTCCGTTTGATATAGAAGCGCTAATACCTTCAGCACCGGAACCGGCTGCAGATATTGTTACGGGATTATCTACCCCAATAAACAACACATTCATCTTATCTAAGCTTACTGCTGTGCTAGATGACCCTACACGATATTCTATTATTCCAGGAACAGTTTTATTGGTTCCATCGGGCTTAGTATATGTTATAGAATATGGAATTGTTCTAGAACCTACGCCTCCAGCAATTTCTTTATATATGGCTTTTCCATTTTGAACGGTTAGTCTTTGCCCATTAACCGTTATTACAGGAACAGCTTTACTACTAAAGGATCCGATACCTAATGTAGCTTCAAATGGTTGGCCAGACATTAAGTATGTAGCGTTTGTGCCTACAAACGGTTCAAATTGATCGTATACAACTTCTACTTGACCAATTTTATTGTGGCAGAAATCTATTACTTGTGATTCTGCATTTTTCACATCGTTTTGAAATTTAGTAAGAATAGTAACTGCAGCAATAGCGGGTGTCATTCTAAAGTAAACAGACGTCCAATCATTATTACCTTTATTTTTAGATTTAGGAATCGTTAAATCAATAGGCAATGAATTTTGAAATTGTTCTTTTATAGCAGGATCTATATTTAATAATGCGTCTTTATATTTTTTAAGTTGATTATATAACTTTTGGCCTTTACCTTCTGTATCCATTAAACGAGTAGCAGCTTCTAAGTTATCTTCTTTATATACTTCTTCTCCATTTTCTGTAGTTAAGCCTGCTTCTTTTTTTAATTCGGCTTTTAATTCGTCAATATAGTTATATGTAGTATCTGCTAATTGTTTTGCTTGATCTGCTTTTGGCTTCCATATAGCAGCTCGTTCAGCAGTTTTTTGATCAGCTAATTTTGCATCAATGGATTGTAAAATAGTTTTATTTTTAGCATCAATCATATTATTAGATTGTACTAAACTATTATTAACCGTTCTAAATGCATTTAAAATTTCTGATGATACATTGAGCGCTAACAATGCCGTAAGCACAAGGTACATCAGGTTGATCATCTTCTGCCTGGGCTCTTTAGGTAAGGCCATATTCTTTAATCTAACAGTTTGATAATGTAAAAATATTTTTTAAACAAGGTTAAGTAAAAAGAGCTTTTTGTATTTAACAACTTTTTACTTTCCATGCATTGCTGTAAGCATGTTTGCATAGATTTGATTAAGTGCATACAAATTTTTTGCTAGGATGCTTACTTGTTCTTGTGCTTTTTTAGCATCTTCAATACTTGTATGCATTATGGATGATGCTTGGGCTAAATCGCCATAGTATTTATTTAATGCTTTTAAATGGTTGTTTGATTCTTGTAATTCTAATTCGTAAATACCATTTAATGTATTTAAATTTTTGCTTAATACTTGCACTTGTTCATGAAACTGTCTCGTGCTTTCTGAGGCATTGTTAAAGGCACTCATAGACGCTGTAGCATTTCCATACGCATCTTTCATTGCTGTTAATGCTTTAGTAGCTTCTTGTGTTTTATTTGTATAGTCTCCGGTAGCTTTTACCATATCGCCTATTTCTGCCATTTGATTAACTGTTGCTCCGAGTTTTTGAAAGCCTTCGCTTAATTTTTTTAAGCTTGTTGGTGTAATGTCTGCTTCTTTCAGCATATCATTCATTGATTGCAAGGTATTGCTGTTGTTAGAAGTGGTTGTAGTACGTGAATCTCCATGACTTCCTAATCCATAACCTAAAAGAGACCAGCCCGCATAAATTAAAAATATCCCTGCTTCGGTTAATAAGCCGACAGTTAACATTGTGTCTGCAAAAGGTTTATGTAGAATTTTGGCCCATGCACCAAAAATTACAACTGCTGCACCGGCACTAACAGCCATGTTAATTATTTTTTCAGCGTTTCTAGAAATTCCTGCCATATATTTTATGTTTTGAGTGATTGTGATTTAAAATGTATAAAATATTTTTTAGATTTAAGCTACTCTAGCTATTACTTAAGTATATCTAAGCTTTTTATCTTCCTCTTTGCAAGGCAAGTAAATCGATAACACAACGAAATCCGATATAAGATTTGGCTGTATCTTGATACTCGTACGCCCTGGTACTTGTTTGTAAATAATATCCAATGTCTTTCCAACTTCCGCCACGTATAACCTTTCGCTTCATGCGAGGAGGGTCATTTTCTTTTGCATCCCAACGAATATCTGGGTTCATATCATGCTGAAAATTGTATCCTCCCTCATAATATAAAGAAGATGTCCATTCTGCCACATTACCTGCCATGTTGTATAAGCCAAAATCATTAGGCCAATATGCATCGGCTTGTACTGTATAAAAGCCCCCGTCTTCAGGATAGTTTCCTCTTCCTGGTTTAAAGTTAGCCAACAAGCATCCTTTTTGATTACGCAAATAATAATTTCCCCAAGGAAACATGGACTGAGAGCGACCTCCACGAGCTGCATATTCCCACTCTGCTTCTGTTGGTAAGCGAAAATCTGACTCTATAGGAAGTTTTTTCTTTTCTAGATATGTGTTTTGGTATTCTGTTCTCCAAGCACAAAAAGCATTGGCT
>CAZXBE010000056.1:0-10860 GCA_964638565.1 uncultured Chitinophagaceae bacterium | reverse complement strand
GGTTTGAATGATTTAATCAGTAATCAAATTGATCAGACCAAAGGCAAAATCAAACAATTAGAAGCTGAACAAGAAGTACTGCGTAATGGGTACAATCAAGCCAAACAAAGTGGTGTTGCGGCTTTTAAAGATATTGAACAAAAGCTTATTCTAAATATTAATGAAACCAATCAACTTAAAAATGCACTGGCCAGCACAGAAGCACAGTTTAAAGGCGTAGGCAGTATTGGTACACAAATCACTAACGGCTTAAGCAATCAATTTCAGGGGCTAAAAAATAATATCTCCAGTTTATTATTAGGCTATGTTGGCTTTCAGCAAGCAGGTAGTTTTCTAAACAGTTCTATTAAAGAATTTGAACAGGCAGAAACAGCTACGGCAAGATTTAGTGCTACACTGGATAATTTAGGTAGAGCAGGCGAACTTGATCCTCTTAAAGCTAAGGTTGAAGAATTAGCTTCAACATTTAAATATTTAGACAACGACGATATTACCGAAGCAGGTGAAAAATTAGTTACATATGGTAAAGTATCTAAAGATCAAATTGAAGAGCTACTACCTATTATTATTGACTTTGCTGCTAAACAAAGAATCTCGGTACAAGAAGCAACAGATGTTATCATCAAAGGTTTAGAAGGCAACGCAAAAGCACTGAAAGTATATGGTCTTAATTTAAAAGATGCAGGTACAGATAGTGAACGCTATGGTGTAATAGTAAATGAGCTGGGTAAAAAAGTAAAAGGTACAGCTGCTACATTTCAGTCCACGGGCACAGGAGAGTTAGCTGTTTATAAACAACAGATTCGTAATATAGAAGAAGATATTGGCGCAAAATTACTTCCTGTTCTAACTACCCTTATTAAAATAGTAAGTGCTGTTGCCAGTGCTATTGCTGCTATACCTATGCCAGTTTTTATTGCAACTGTACTTTTATTTACACAAGGTATTATTGCAAACACTGCTGCATGGATTGCTAATACGCTTGCTAAAGCCAGAAATATTGTACTTACTACGACAGCTAATATTTTAATGGCTGTTGGCAATGGAATACTCATTGCTCAAGCAGTGGCACAAAATATATTAAATGCAGCTACCCTTATCTATAATGGACTGCTTACTAAGCTTACTATCATACTGCCGGGAGTAGCCAGAGTATTACAATTTTTGGGTAATGTAATTAAAGCAACTCCACTTGGCTTTTTAATTACAGGTGTAACACTGCTTATAACTGCTTTTAAAGCTTTTGGAAATGCAGCCACTAATGCAGGTAGTAACTTAAAACAGTATAGTAGAGAACAACAATTTGCTAACGAAACGACTAAAATCGCTAATCAGGAACTCTCTAAGCAACGAGCAGAGATGGCTTTAAATGTCAGTGTAGCAAAAGACCTTACCTTATCATATGAAACCCGTAAGTCTGCTGTAGATAAGATTATTGCACAGGCTCCGGAATATTTTAAAAATTTAAATACCGAAAATATTTTAACCAGTGAGGGTAAAAAATTATTAGATGATTATAATAATTCTTTACAACGTAAAGCAGAACTACAAGCAGCCGCAACTATACAACAAAAAGAGTTTGATAAACTAACTAACCTACAACAAAAAAAGCAAGAACTGGAAATCTTTAAAAAATCTGGTGATCTAAGTGGTATTAGTGATGAAGACCTTAGAGATTCATTTAAGGATGCACTAATGACAAAAAGTATAGGTGAAGGTTTTGGTTTTAGCTTTCACAAGCTTTCTCAAAAAGAAGCAAACGAGGTAGCTGATGCTTTTATTGAAGAATACAATAAAGCACTTACCAAAGAACAAAAAAATATAGATGCAGCTAATAATAACTATAAAAATAAACTGGAAGCGATTAATAAAAATGAGCCTATAAAAAAAAGTACGGAACCTCCAAAACGAACAAAATCTTTTTTAGAAGAAGAAATAAAAAATGTAGATGATCTGATTAGTAAAGAAACAGCAGGATCAGCACAGCTCAAAAAACTACTACAGGATAAAAAGAAACTTCAAGATGAACTAAAAGCTTTTGATGTATCAGAAGAAAAAAAGCCCAGAGAAGTTAAACCCAAAACACCAGAAAAACAAACAGAAAATGCTGTTAAAAAGATAGAAGAACGTTTTGAAGCCGAGAAAGCAGCTCTTGAAATAGCTAAGCTGCAAAAAAATAAATACAACAACCAAGTTGTAAAAGATGAAGAAACATATTTGATTTTGCTTAATCAAATTACACAGAATTATAATGATAAAAAGATTGAACTCTTGCAAAAGCAAAAAGTAAAAGAAGGTAAACTCATTGCTGAAGCCAGACTGGAGAAAATAAAATCACAAAAAGAAACCGATCAAAAACTTTATGAAATAGAAGCTAAACGTTTAGATGATTCACTTGAACTTTCTAAACAGGCTGCTAAAGATGAACTGGAAAATGTAGAAAATAATCCGCTTAGTACCGACATTCAAAAAGTAGAAGCGAAAGAAAAATACTACAATACCCTGCTTAGTTTACAAGTTGGTTTTAATGAGCAAATGGATGCATTAGAAAAGAAGTATAATCAAGTTTCCATTGCTAATGAGCAAAATAGAGCAACTGCCATTAAAGAAATCAAAAAAGAAACTAAGAATCTGGATATTGAAAAAACTAATGCTGAATTAAAGTCCATACAAGATAGCGGTGAAAAAGATTTAGCTGAATTTAAAGCTACTATTGCAGAAGCAAGAGTTACTATTGAAGCAAGCGAAAAATTTTCTAAAGCAGCTAAAGTTAAAAAGCTAAAAATATTAGAAGAAGAGGAAGCTAAAGGCATCCTTGCCAGAGAAGTTGCTACACTTAAAATACTACTGGATCAAAAACAAAAATTATATGAAAGCGGAAAACTTAGTGAAGCAGAATATTATAAAGCGAAAGAAGCTTATTACAATAAATCAGCTGAGCTGAATCAAAAAATACTTAAGAATGAAAAAGCAACATTAGATGAATATGATAAGGGTATAAATGGTTTTATTAAAAGCTTAAACAAGTTTACTAAAAATGATTTATCTAAAATAGAAATTGGAGATTCTGGTGTGAGTGTAGGTTATGTTATAGCTGAGTCCTACGATATAGCAAAACTTGCAATGAGCGATTATTATGATGCAGAGCGTCAGCGTATTGAACAGAGCAAACAAGCCAGTTTAGATCGCTTAGAATTAGAAAAACAACAAGTATTAGCACAAGCGCAAAGTGCAGCTGAAAGAGAATCTATTGAAAGACAGTATGCCAATAAAAAAAGACAAATAGAAATTGATGCTGGAGAAAAACTCAAAAAACAAAAACGTGCAGAAATCTATATTGCGCTTGCAGCAGAATTAGCAAATATTGCTGTACAAGCAGCAGCCAATCCTGCTAACGCTTTTACATTTGGTATAGCAGGAACGGTGCAGTATGCTATTCTTGCTGCCTTAGCTATTGCCAGATCAGCCATACAACTTTCTACTATTAATCGCCAGCAATTTGCAGGCGGTGGTGAAGTACCTACTGCTGGTGGTGAATTTAAAGGAAATCCTCATAGCCGTGGTGGAACACCTTTTGTATTTAAAGGAAATGCTTTTGAGGCAGAAGCTAAAGAGCTTGCAATCATCAATAAAAAATCAGCCAGCAATAATAAAATATATAGTGTAACAGGTACTACTAAGCAAATTGCATCACTCCTTAATGAAATAGGTGGCGGCAAACGCTTCGCTACCGGAGCTGTACTACATAAATATGCAGATGGGGGTTATTTAGGTAGCAGAATACAACCTCCTGTATTTGCCTCTTATTATAGTGAAGCAGTTACAAAAGCTACTCAGCAACAAGGTTTAGAAAACTTAGGAACAATGATTGCAGCTACTTCTAAAAATGTAGATACTGTAAACCAAACCCTGAAGAATTTAACTGTTTCTGTTCGCACACAGGATATTAATGAGAGTCAAAAAAAATTACAAAAACAATCTGAAATAGCAACTTTATAATTAACAAATGAAAATAATAAAAGCATAATTATCAATTGTCAATTATCAACTATCAATTAATAACATGGGACTACCACTAACCTTTGCGCAAGTAAAAGCAGCAATACTCAGCCGAGCAAGAGAAATTGAAACCTGCGATGATTATCATAAAGCATCGCTGGCTACCAACTATGCCCAGTTAATTGATGCAGGATTACCATCACTGGTATGGGCATATAATGCAGGGATTGTAGATGATTCGCTTATTGGCTGGGCATCAATTACAGACTTAAATCCAAAGGGTATTTACAATTCAGGTACTACTACACTTTTTAACCCAAGTATTCCGATTTATGTGCTGCCGTATGCAACTGTCAATGTGTTTATGTTTGGTAGCAGTAGGCAAGATTTTTTCTGTTTAGGCGGAACAATAAATATGAATATATTAAGCAGTGCGCAAGCAGAAATTAGTGCCTATAATGATGCTATTATTAACCTTAGTATCAGCAACAATGGCGTAGGTTGTATTACCCTTAGCAATGAAGCTAAATTAACGGGCATTGTAAGTAATAGTGGTGTGGTTACTGTACATGGTAAGGGAGAATCAGAGACTACCCTTACGGCTAATAACAATGCACACTTAAATTTATATGGCTGGTATCACTCATTACTAAAATATAAACTAACGGGGACATCAACTGTTTCTATACATCAAAATCATGAATCGGAAATAGAAATATTTTAGCTCTTTAAATTTGAATGTTATGTTGCTTTTAGTTATTAATAGATTGTATAAATTTGAACTCTGAAAATAAATAAAAGTCAATGTTTGAAAGCCTACAAGAATATTACAAATACTTAGAAAATGATAATAGTTTACTATATGATTTTAGGCTGGAAAAAGAAATTGAATTTCTTAAAGAAAAGGTAAAAAACGATGATTCAATATTTTACTGTTCTTGTGAATTATATTTTTTACATTTTGAAAGCAAATATGAAGAAATTAATTCTGCAATATTCCTTTCTAAGGAAAAGAAAAATATTAATCTTACTTTAACCCAATATGAGTTAGAATATATAAAATCAAGAGCAGAAAATATTAATAATTATAAATATCGAGCAAAGTATAATCATTTTATTTGGTGTAGTAATAGACATAATATTTATGGGCAAAGGGCAATTGATAACTACCTTCTATTATTGAAAAGTGATTCTTTCCAAATTGATGATATTTTATCGAATCGTGCTTTTGGAAATTACTTTGAGAAACTCTTCATTCTTTGCCAAACTATAAATTATAAAAAAGAAGAAGTTGTAGAGTATTTAATTTCACTTTTAGGTTTACAAAAAATAAATATATACATAGAATGTTCTTTAATTAAGTACATTATAGAACAAGGACAAAAAATTTCTATTTCAAATATTCAGTCTTTTTTTGATTATTGTAATAAAATTATTGAGAATTCTAACAACTCTGACTATATTAATGATTATTTGAAGTTATTAGTTTCTCTTAGTCAAAGATTAGAGCTTCCCTTACAACCTTATCAGAATAAATTAGGTGATTTTTTTATTTCTCAATCTGAGAAGCAGAATGAAAGTATGTTTAAATATGATTTATATCTCAAAGCATTAGAATATTATCAAAAAGCTGGGAATAAGGAAAAAGTTGAAGAGGTTTCTATATTAATAGAAAAAATAAAACCATTTATAGATTTGAAATTATTTCAATGGGAATATACTAATGAAGAGCTACAAAAACTTTGGGAAGTAATTGTTAAAAATACCGATGAATTAACAGAAAAAGATGAAAGTAAGGATATTTACGAATACATAATACATGCTCAAAATATTTTTCCACAGGCGGAAATATTGAATGAAAATATTCGTCCCATGATGTATAATTTTATTAATGTAATGAGTTTTGACATTAATAAAAATGTTAATAATAATCAGAAAATTGGGTTTAATATTTATGCTCTGTATATTCAAAACTTTTCTATTAAGCATTTATGGATGATTTTTCTAAAAGGAATTAAAAATGGTAAAATATCATTTGAATCTCTTACACATTATTTTAAAAATTGTTCCTGGTATGGACAAGATTTTACTTTTTTAAATTCCGATGGAGGAATTGAAGGCTTTGATTGGATAGAATTATTATCACCATCTTTATCAAACTTCTTTAATCAATTAGAAATAAATATCAAGCTAAATAAAGATAGCAGTCAAGATTATATTTTATGTATTGATTCATTAACTATAAAATTTGAAGGATTGCTGCGAGAATTTTCAAGTAATATTGGTGCCAAGCCAATAGAATATCGAAATGGTTCAACAACAGCAAGAGTCGATTTTGATAAGCTATTAGAAAATGAAAAACTTAATGAAATTATTCCTAAAGATGATATTGCTCTTTTAAAATTTCTTTTTACATCAGAAGGAATAAATGTAAGAAATAATGTTGCGCATTGTTTTTATAAGACGAAAAATTATTCCTTAGATAAAATGCTTTTGTTAATAGCAGCACTTTTGAAACTTGGGAATTATAAATTAATCTCAAAGAAATAATAGAATATATAAAGACAAATATTATGACACCACAAAATCAATCAGGATTTGATAATTTAGATCGTAGATTACAAGAATTAGCCCTACTCAACTTCAATTATTTCTGCACCCTTACTGAAGTCAATAAAGAAAAAGCAATTGTATGCTTTGAAGTATCTAAAGGTAAAAGCTTCCGACAGATTGCTAACAAACTTCACATCAGTAAAAGTATGGTATTTAAAATCTCCAAAAAGTGTCCACCATTAGTGGACAGATAAGGCTTTTTACTGTATCTACACTCTACATCATGTTAGAGCTTTGTGCTCAACATGAGGCCACATCTTTCCATATTCAATTACGCTTTTAACACACAAGGTGACAATGCCGAGATTCATATCGACGGTTATATTGTCGATGCTCCTACACAGGAGGTTCTAAAAGCACAGTGGAATGATGAGACCTCTGTTTCTTATAAATCCTTTCGTGATGAGTTAATAAAACTTAATGCTAAAACTATTGACATCTATATTAATTCCGGTGGTGGACATGTAGGCGATGCAATGGCTATACATGATTTATTGATTGACTTACAGAATAAAGGTGTAAAAGTAAATACTCATGGTAGAGGTATCGTTGCCAGTGCTGCTACTTACTTACTTATGGTTGGTAATAGCTCTATGAGTGAAAATAGCTGGTTTATGATCCATAACGTGAGTGGTATTGCTATTGGCGATGTAAATCAAGTAGAAAACCAAGCTAAAACACTCCGCAAGTTTAACGATCGTATTCGTGATTTTTATGCGAATGCTACAGGACTTCCTGCTGCAACTATTTCATCTATGATGAACAAAGAAACTTGGCTTACTGCTACAGAAGCAAAAGAAAAAGGATTTATCAAAAATGTAACTGGTGAGGTAAATTTTAAAAATGCTATAGCACCAGAACTCTGGCCATATAGCAACACTGCCGTACTAAACGCTTACAACGCATCTTCAATTAATCATCCTTCAAATACTATGGTAGATAAAATCGTACAAGGCATTGTAAATGCTTTACAAAAATTAAATCTGGTTAAAAAAGAAAACGTAGAACAATCCTCTACTTCAGCAGAGGCTACTGTTGCTATTGAAAAAAATACATTGGTAGAAGTACTCAACACTGCACTACAACCTTTTAGTGAACAGTGGCAGACGCAGGTTGAACAAACAGTAGACAATAAATTATTAGATGTAGATGAGCGCATACAAAATGCTATCAATAAATATATAAGTGAACAACTGCCTAAACAAGATTCTATACAAAACTTAAAAATAGAGCTCGATACCCTTAAAAAAGATGTAGTGAATCAAATAGGAAGTAGTGCGCAAGCAAAAACAAATAATGCCTATAGCAACACACACAGTAAATATGATCACCCCGGCATTGAATGGGGTAATTAATAAAGTTTATTCAATTTATAATTCAACATTTAAAATAATAACAAGATGTCCATTGCTTTTGATAATACAGATTTAGAAGGAAAACTATGTAATAGCTGTAGTTGTAAAGGGTTTATTCCTAAACTAAAATATGAAGTAGACCTTAAAGCAGAAACTGTAAAACTAACAGATGCATCTGTGTTTAATACTGGAGATAAGTTAGAAAAAATTGTACTGCATATATATGATAAAGAAGCTAAAAAAGCCTCTTCCATTATTAATGTACCAGGTGGTTCAGCAACGCTCTCTATAACTGGTTTTAATTATACTGATATTAATATTAATGCCACTGTAGTAAGTGCTGGTGGTTGTAAAGGCGATATAGCGCAGTATCACATTGGACAATATGCTTTAACTGGTTATTTACAATACACAACAACAAATGCTTAAATAATTAAATATCCCTTTTGCTAACCTAAACTCTTATATGATATCCTCCCCCTATGAAAAACTTGTTTTTTATAAGCCCCGCATATAGCGGGGTTAGGGAGGACTAACCTTTAAAACGATCTAACCTATGCTTGATTCAGAAAAACTTATAGTAAAAAGCCTGGCCTTTTATGAGCTCTTGGTAAAACCACATTTTGCAGACCTTATTCCTGATGGGCCTTATAGAGGAACCCTCGGTGAATTTACCCTAATGGATGATGTAAGCAGTAAGCGAAAAATCATTGACATTTTAGGTAATCGTAATATCCTAAAAAGAAGAGATGCTTCTTGTAACATTCAGTTTACACCCGTTGCGAAAGGTAGTCCAGTGATTGAAGTAGATGCTATTTATGGTGCAACCCTGCAATGCGATAATGAATTTTATCAAGGTTGCCTGCAAGATTTTAGAGATTTAAATCCTCGCTTTAGAGATTATATTTTAAGCTTCTTCGATAAAGCAATTAAAGCTGACATTGATAGCAATGCTTATTTCGGAGATATTACTCGTCCTGATGATCCATCGGGTGTATGGAGTTGGAATGTATTTGATGGAGTATTTAAAAAATATGGCCGCTATATTAAAGCAGGTATTATACCTGCTAACAGAGCTATTAATCTTCCTTCTGGAGCCATTGCACCCATTGATGCTTACAACTACTTAAACTATTTATTTGATAATCAGGATACGTTATTAAAATCTCTGCCGCCTAATTTAAAAGCATTTTATGTGAGCGATGGAATCTTCTATGGTTATCATAAATACTTACAACAAATTGGTGGGGCGTACAATATTAGTTTGTATAGCAACAATGTTCCGCAATTAGCATTCAATGGTATTGCATTATTACTGGAACCTACATGGTCTTCTATTATGACAGGCCTTAATAGTGGTAAGGAAGCTAATGCTGCTGTACTTACCATCAGAGGCAATTTCATATTTGCTACCGATAAAAATTATGGTGAAGGCCCTGCCTTAAATCAAGCACTCAGAGTATGGTATAGTGATGATGATATGGTGTGGAAGTACGCCCTCTTTATGAAAGCAGGAACAGAAGTGGCAATGCCCGAACATACGGTAATGGCGATGACACCTCTTCCTTAATGAGAAAATTAGAAAATGTGCAGATGTGAAAATGAGAAACAGAAAATAAGGAATAAGAAATAAAAAATCTTAATTCAAAATTTATAATTCAACATTTAAAATAATTCTAACCTATGCTTTGTGTAACTCTTACAGCTTACAAACGTGCTTGCGGTGGCGTAACTGGTGGTCTTAGTAGATTATGGGTATTTGACCCAGCAGATTTTGATTTTACTCAAGCTAAAACCGATGATCCTTATACCGTTGTTGCTCGCCGTATGGGTGCTGCTACAGCTAAAATGTATCCCATAAAGTTTCAGTTTAAGGAAGCAGAACGGACTTGGAAACAAAGTGTGAAAAGTTGTTCCGTAAAATATGAACATGAGATTAAAGCACAGTTACCACAACTCAGTAATGATCTTACTGTCTTCTTAAAAACATTGGATAGTGCAGGTTGTTGCTGCGGACTTGGTTTTATCATTCAACACAATGATGGAAAAATATTTGTGATGGGAGAAAAATATGTCAATGCAAGTGCTATACCCTTTTTTGAAGTAAAGATGGATGGTAGTGATGGAGCCTCCGGAAAACTATACGATGATTTTAATGGAGCTAACGTAGTTGTAAAAGGAGATTATAGCAGAGACTTGTACGAATTTACGGGTGGTGCTACAGCAATTGAAGGATTTGAGTAAACGGCCCCTCTTAATCTCCCCAAAGGGGAGAATAGAAAATAATGAACAGACAAAAATTATTAACTATTAATTATTAATTGATAACATGGCAATAGAAATAAAAATTAAAAAAGAATTTGAAACAGAAATTGTTGGGTTTAATGGTGCTGCTCTGCCACTCGGCCAGCGTACGGACTTAGATATGCTGGCTCTACTGGCATTACAAAGTAACAATCATAATCTGCTTCGCTACTTTGAAAAGCTACCTACTATACAAGAATTGGAAAATGCAAAAACAAATGCCTTTATTAAAAAAACAGAAGAAGTAAAAAAAGTAGTTGATAAGTGATAGTGAATAGTTGATAGTGATTTTTTTCTACCTATCAATTATCCATTATAAACTATACACTAAATAAAGATGGCAGTAGCAAAACATAATAAGCTCTTTGATAAAATAACACCTAAAGCATCTTCTAAAAATATTATTAACGCTGTAAGTCTGGATGCTAAAACGCCTATCCCTATTGAACATCATGGCAGTGCATTTCATACTCGTAAAGGACGTAGGTATATTCCTTTTTTAGAACCGCTGGACAATTTTGCACAGCTCTTATTAGAAGCAAAGCTGCTGAGTCCTACACACATGGCTTGTGTTAATTCTAAAACACAG
>CAZXBE010000055.1:0-11017 GCA_964638565.1 uncultured Chitinophagaceae bacterium | reverse complement strand
TTTACGCTTTTCTTGCATATTTTATCCTCTCTTTTTTTCAACAATAGCTTAATAAATTTAATGCTGTCTTTTAGGCAACTTAAATAGGTCTATTTCCCCATTTGCTCAATCACCGCTTGACTTACACCCATCAACGAAAAGCCACCATCGTGAAATAAATTTTGCATGGTTACCATTTTTGTATAATCACTAAATAGTGAAACGCAGTAGTTTGCGCAATCCTCTGCAGAAGCATTTCCTAAAGGACTCATTTTTTCGGCATAGTCTATAAATCCATCAAAACTTTGTACACCACTACCGGCTGTTGTACGAGTAGGTGATTGAGAAATAGTATTGATACGAACTTTCTTTTTTGTACCATAATGATAGCCAAAGCTACGAGCTATATTTTCTAATAATGCCTTAGCATCAGCCATGTCACTATAATCAGGAAATACTCGTTGTGCAGCAATGTATGTTAGCGCTACCACACTTCCCCATTCTTTTATGGCATCAAGCTTATAGGCTACTTGCAATACACGATGCAAACTCATGGCAGAAATATCTAATGTTTTATGAGTGAATTCATGATTTAAATCAGTATAAGCATTTCCTTTTCGAATGTTCATACTCATACCTACAGAGTGTAATACAAAATCGATTCCTCCATTAAAATGCTCCATAGATTTAGTGAAAAGATTATTTAAATTATCCATGCTCGTTACATCAGCAGGAATAACTGGGGCGTTGTTACATTGTTGCGCTAATGTATTAATTTCACCCATACGCAATGCTATAGGAGCATTCGTTAATACAAGTTGAGCACCTTCATCGTGGCAACGCAATGCCGTTTTCCAAGCAATAGATTTTTCATCTAAAGCACCAAATATGATTCCTTTTTTTCCTTTAAGTAATTGATGTGACATTCTGTAATAATTTATTAGGCTAAGATAGATAAAATCATTTTTAATATACTCTAATATTATTCTTGCAACATTTCTGCTGCTATTTTTAATGAAATAGTACTTGGCTTTTCGCCGCTTAACATTGTGGCAATTGTTTCAATGCGTTCTTTATTGGTTAATTTTTTAATTCGAGTTTGTATTACGTTATTAATAGTCGTTTTGTATATGAAATGGTGTGTGTTCGATTTGGCTGCAATTTGTGCTTGATGTGTAATGCAAATTACTTGTCTATTCCGCGCCAACTCTTTCATAATATAGCCTACTTGCTTAGCTGCTTCACCAGAAATACCTGTATCTATTTCATCAAAAATAAGTGTAGGTAAATCCATGGATTGTGCTACTAATGATTTTATGCATAACATTAACCGGCTAAGCTCCCCGCCAGAGGCCACTTTGCGCAATGGCTCATATCGATTACTACGATTAGCATCAAATAAAAATTCTATTTGATCATTTCCATATACATGCAATGCATCTTGTTGTATATCCACTTTTAATTGTGCATTAGGCATGCCTACTTTGTGCAATAAATGCGTTACTTCTTTTTCAAAGAAGGGGATAGCTTTTCTTCGTTGCTCAAATAATTGTTGTGCTTGATGTTGAGCCGTTGTATGTAAAATAGTTGCTTCTTTCTCAAGGTTTTGTATTTGTTCATCAATGTGTAAAACATTTTGCAACGTTTTCTCTAATGACTGTTGAATAGCTAGTAAATCGTTTGTGGTATTTACACCATGTTTTTTGAGATGCTTATAACCCAATGCCAGTCGATCATTGATATATTCTAACCGGCTAGAATCTAGTTGTATTGAATTGTTTAAATTTTCTAATTCATGGGCAATATCTTGTAATTCAATATAACTTGATAATAGCCGATCATGCAAAGGCAATATTTGGTTATGAAAATGGGTATAAGCATTTAATTGCTGTGCACCTATTTTTAATTGTTGTATCAAAGGTTGTTCACCTTCTTGCAATGTTTGATGAATGCGGTTAAGAGTCGTCTTAATATTTTCCGCATTTGACAATAGTTGTAGTTCTTTATCTAAATCTTCTAATTCATTTGCCTTCCAATGGGCATCTGTTAGTTCTGTATATAAAAACTGATTATAATCATAGGTGGATTGAAACTGTGCTTTTTCTTGTTGCAATTGATGTAGCTGACGATGTGTTTGTTGCCAATGCTTAAATGTAAGCATATACACTTTCAATAGCTCATTACAATTGGCTAAGGCATCTAATACATTGCGTTGAAAATGAACGTTACTCAATTGTAAGGTGTCAAACTGTTGATGAAGGTCAACCAGTATACTACTTAGCTGTTGTAATTGTTGTAAGTTAGAGGGTGTATCATTGATAAATGCTCTACTTTTATTAGCATTATTTATTTCACGACGAATTACTAGCGTTGCATCAATGTCCATATCATTTTGTTGTAGCCATGCCTCAACTTCAGGCTTGTTAGCTATTTCAAACACTCCTTCCACAATGCATTTTTTTTCTTTATTCATTAGCATACTGGTATCCGCTCGTTCGCCTAGTATAAGAGAAAGAGCGCCCATCATAATAGATTTGCCAGCGCCTGTTTCTCCCGTTATACTATTGAATTGTGAAGAAAATTGAATTTCTAATTCATCAATAATAGCATAATTCTGTATGCGTAAAATAGAAAGCATGCCGTAAAATTAATTTATAATTTCTAGTTATATAAAGTCTAATAATTTATTTAGATATACTTGATGAATAGGATAAATGATAAAAGGTTTTTGTCATCCCTAACAAAAAATCTATCTATTAATTTAACAATATCGATAATTGTATTAATAGTGAACTTTAAGAGTGTATGGTTTAACTTGAATAATATTTAATGATTATCTATTTAGAATGATACAATTATCCTATTAACTTTGTGATCTAATCATTTTTGCTTTATTCAACTTCCTCACGACCATATAGTTCCTTTTAAGACATCTACTGCAAGTAAAAAAAAACAGGTAGCTAGTATGTTTAATGCTATTGCTAAGAAGTACGATTTTTTAAATTGTTTTCTATCTATGGGCATAGACAAATGGTGGAGGAGAAAAGCTATTGGTGAGTTAAACGTATTACAGCCACAATGTGTACTAGATGTGGCTACTGGTACAGCAGATATGGCTTTAATGATCCATAAAGTGTTAAATCCTCAACAACTTATTGGCATTGATATTTCAGAGGGAATGCTGAATGTAGGTCGAAAAAAAATAGCTCAAAAACAACTCAATAACAAAATTATATTGCAACTAGCTGATAGCGAGGTATTGCCTTTTGAAAATGAAAAATTTGATGCTATTACTGTAGCTTTTGGTGTGCGTAATTTTGAAAATTTAGAACAAGGATTACAAGAAATGCAACGGGTATTAAAACCTTCTGGAAAAATTGTTGTGTTAGAATTCTCGAAACCTAAAACAACAATTTTTAAATGGCTATACCAATTGTATATGCGGAGTGTTACGCCAAATGTAGGTAGGTTAATTTCGAAAAATAAAGAGGCTTATCAATATTTAAACAACTCTGTTCAAGCATTTCCTGAAGGGGACACATTTGTACAGATTTTGCAATCTGTAGGATTGAAGCAGGTCTATAAAAAAACACTTAGTTTTGGTATATGTACCATTTATGTTGGAATAAAATAGTATACTGTTTAATGGGTATATGTTGTGTGAGTAATAGTTATGCACAATCGTTCTTAAATTTAGAAAACCATGATGATAAGCCCTACTATTTTGGTATCTCTCTTTCATATACTCAACCACAATTAATTATAGCTAAAAATGAATATTTTTTAAATCAGAAGAATATTCAAGTTATTAATCCACAGCCAACCAATGGTATTGCTTTTGGTTTGCAGGCTACTGGTCGACTAAATAATCATTTTGAGCTAAGGTTAAATCCTCAGCTTGTTATTGGTGGTTCATATATTGTTAGTTATACTCAAAAAGAATCTATAACAAATGTTGTTACGCAAAAAGCACTAACTATACCATCTTTAATAACGTCTTTTCCATTACAGCTTAAATTTAACTCGGATAGAATTGGGAATTTTAAATTTTATGCTTTGGGTGGTGTAAATTACAACTTAAACTTGTCTAATAATAATTTGGCTGATAATGCAGAATTTATAAACCTATCTAAAAATTTTTATGGAGTTGAACTAGGTGTGGGTTGTAGTTTTTACTTGCCTTTTGTAATTATAAGCCCAGAAATAAAAGTAAATTATTCTTTAAGCAATATGTTTAGGAATGATGCAAAATCAATATTAGCGCCTGTTATAAGCTCGATTCATTTATACTTTACTTTTTTTACTCTTCATTTTGAAGGATAAAAAAGGTATTATGAAATAAAAGCTCCTATTACTTAAAATCAGCTTCTGTTATACCTTCATTTATTTTTAATTCCTTAATCGTATTGTTGATCGTCATTTCACCTACTGTTTGAATTATAGTAAAAGGAAGCCATACCCCTCCAACTTGCTGATAATTGCTACGGTCGCTAGTTACATTAACATCTATTTCTTTGCCTTTTTGTTTTTTTGTAAACTCTTCTCGTATTAAAAAGCCCGTCTTGGTAGAATAGTATTCTACAATTGTTTTTCCGCTTGGCTTAGTTACTTTTAATTTATACACATCCTCTTCGCCTACTTTATCATTCCCTAAATATTCTGTTTTATACTCTGCATTATTGTACAACAGTTGTGGAATAATTGTTTTATCATCTAATTGTTCTTTTATCTCATCAGCATCAAAATCCTTTTTAACTCCCATTTGCATTTGATAGCCTTTAGTACCATTAAATGCTGTTTGAAAAACAACCATATCTCCCATTTTCATTTCGGTATAGCTCTTTCCACCGCTCATTTTTTTATTGAGTGCAGTCATTTCTTGTCCCATTACTGACATAGTGGAATTTGCATATATGGTATTTATTTTTAGTGCCGCTTCTTTACCGCCAATTGCTTTTAAATAACGCTCAATAATGCTTTGTGCAGAAACACCATCCGTTTTTGCAGCTGCTCCGGTAGTTGGGTTAGCATATTGATCATACAATTTAATAGCATATCCTAATCGAGAGAGATTGGGTAAAATTTTGATTCCATTGCCCACTATCACAATACGAGTATCGGGATAGTTAAAATATTTTTGAGATACTCGTTGTATGTCTGCAATAGTTACTGCGTTTATTTTTTGTAAAAATGTTCTATAAAAATCTTTAGGTACGTTATTGATCAATATAGTAGAAGCATATATTGCAGTTGTAGCCGGTTCTTCCATCTTCAATGAGAAGGAGCCATTATATATGGCTTTGGCTATATTTAATTCTTCTTGTGTTATTTTTCCTTCCCGCATATTTTTAATTTCATTCAACATTTCGACCACAGCACTGTCTGCTTTCTCTGTACGCACAGCAGCTTGAGTAATAAATTGACTTTGAAAACGACCTTTTCCTACTGAAGAGTACGATCCATAAGTAAATCCATGTTTTTCTCGTAAGTTTAAAAACAGCTTCCCATTAGTACCCCCACCCAAAATTGCATTAGCCAGGGTTAACGCAAAATAATCAGGGTTACTGAGTGGATTATTCACTAAATTTCCTACTCTAATTTCAGCTTGTACTGCTGTCGGCACATCTATAAAATCAATTTCAGTTGTAGTAGGGTTATTAGCGTTAGCTATAGTAGGTAGTGTCAATTTTTCGCCAGCCCAATTTCTAAAAGCTTTTGTTGCCAATTTTTTTGCTTCAGCAGGAGTTATGTCTCCAACAAAAGTTAAATAAGATCGAGAAGGAGTAATATATTTTTTATATGCTTCTTTTACATCATTTAATGTGAGTGCTTTTATGGATTCTTCTGTTTCAAACTCTCCCATGGGAGATTGTTTGCCATACGCTAATGCATGAACGACTCTTTCTGAAATTATTTTTACATTTTTTTCCCCTGCTTTTAACACTGCTATGTTTTGTGTTTTTAGTTTATCAAAAGATTCTTGCGAGAAAGCAGGATTTTTTATAGCATCAGCAAAAAGCATAAAGGTTTTATCAAAATATTTAGTTAAAGAGGATGCGGAACTTTCTCTGGGAGATAAACTAATTTCAGCACCCAATAGGTCTATCGCCTCATCAAAGGTTGCTTTAGACATTGATTTTGTCCCCTCTCCTAGCATTTGTCCCATTAATTGCATTACACCAGCTTTTTTACCTTCTGTAATAGGCCCTGCATCTATGGTTAAGGATGTTCTAACTTTAGGTAGTTTATGATTTTCTACTACCAGTATTGTTATGCCGTTGGGTAAGGTAAGTACGGTAGGATCTGCAATTGAAATAATGGGTGCTGGTCCCGCTTTGGGTTGTTTAGAACGATCGAGGGTTATTTGTGCTGTTGCATGTTGAAGAGATAATGCAAACAAAACAAAAAATAATATTTTTTTCATAACTATTATTTATTTATGCGGAATATGCTTTATAATTAAAATAACTTTATTTTTTAGGTAGGTAGTACAATACCAATCGTTGATTTTTATTTAAATACTTTTTAGCTACATCTTGTATATCTTTTCTAGTTATTGTTCGTATTTCATCTAATTCTGTATTTATGTAGTTGGTATTTTTATTATGAAACGTATAGGCATTCGCTAAATTTTCAGCAACACCAAGCATCTTAGCATTTTCGCCAATAAAATAATTTTCATATTGATTTTGCAGTTTTTGAAATTCTTTTTCACTAATTAATTCATTTTGCAATTTGGCTACTTCTTCATCCATATCTCTTAATAAGCTTTCTAGAGAAGTATTACCATTAGGGAGAGCAAATGTTAAATATGTTCCATAATCTTCTAAGGCATAATTAAAAGAGGTTACTTGCAAAGCCGTCTTTTTTTCATCTACCATTTTTTTATACATTCGGCTGCTTGAGCCTTGGCTTAGTACAGAGGAGGCTAATTCTAAAGCTACAGATTCTTTACTAGTTAGGCCTGGTGTACGATATGCAGCTATTATAGCTGGTAGTTGAATATTAGCATCATAAGCTGTATCAATAATTTCTTGAGTAATGAGATTTTCTTGTGCTTTATTTCGAATGATAGGTGTGCCAGCGGGAATCTCAGAAAAATAAGCATCTATTAACAATTTGGTTTTAGCCATATCAATATCCCCTGCAACAGTAAGAACAGCATTGTTAGGGATATAAAACTTTTTATTGAAAGCTATAAATTCTTGCAGTGTAGAAGCATCCAAGTCCGCCATACTTCCTATCGTAGACCAGCGGTAAGGATGTTTAGTAAAAAGACGTTTCATTATTTCGCTAATTAACCCTCCATACGGACGATTATCATAACTTAATCTTTTTTCTTCCTTCACTACTTCATTCTGCGTTTTTACGCCTATTTCATTAATTACAGGGTGTAACATTCTTTCACTTTCCAACCACAAACCTGTTTCTAATTGATTAGAGGGAAATACTTCATAATAAAATGTTCTGTCTTGTGTAGTATTAGCGTTATTTTGTCCGCCATTAGCACTTACAATTTTAAAAAATTCACCACGTTTAATATTTTCTGTTCCTTCAAATAATAAGTGTTCAAAAAAATGTGCAAAACCAGTGCGGTTGGGTTGTTCATCTTTACTGCCTACATGATACATAACCGAAGTTACTACTACCGGTGCTGTTTTGTCTTGGTGCAAAACAACATGTAAGCCATTTTTAAGGTCATATTCTGTAAACACTATTCTTTGTGCTAATGTTGGTATTACAAAAACGATAGCAAAAAAACAGATGGAAATTTTTTTATTCATACAACGATATTTTTTAGATCTTTATGAAAGGGATGCCAAAATTAAAATTTAAATATGCAATGATATGTTAAAAATGAATTCAAAAATTACCGCGGATTACAACTGCTGGTCTTCTTATTTTTTCTTCATCTCTGCATAAAACTTATGGAAATAAGGAATGGTTTCTATTCCTTTATAAAAATTATCTACATTAAATTTTTCGTTAGGGGAATGCAGATTATCGCTATCTAATCCAAAGCCTAAAAAAACTACTTTAACCCCTAACTCTTTTTCAAATAAAGCTGTTATAGGAATACTTCCGCCACCTCGAACAGGGAAGGGCGTTTTACCTAAAGTTTGTTCAATGGCTTTTGATGCGGCTTTATATTCTATAGAATCTATTGGGGTCATATATGCATCGCCACCATGAAGGTCTTCCACTTTTATGCTTACGTAAGATGGAGCTATTTTTTTGAAATGATTAAACAGTGTTTCTGTAATCTTTGTTGCTTTTTGATTTGGCACTAACCGGCAACTTATTTTGGCATAGGCTTTAGAAGGTAATACTGTTTTAGCTCCGTCGCCTGTATATCCACCCCAAATACCGTTTACTTCAAATGTAGGTCGAATGCCGGTGCGCTCATTCGTACTAAATCCTTTTTCACCCCATAATTCTTGCACATCTAAATCTTTTTTATACTCTGCTTCATTAAAAGGTACTTTGGCTAATTGTGTTCTTTCTGAGCTGGAAGATTCTATTACATCGTCATAAAATGTTGGTATTGTAATATGATTATTGTCGTCATGTATAGAAGCAATCATTTTACATAAAATAGTTATCGGATTGGCCACTGCACCGCCATATACACCACTGTGTAAGTCACGATTAGGCCCGGTTACTTCAACTTGTATATAACTTATTCCTCGTACACCTACATCAATGGTTGGCGTGTCTAAACTTAACATAGCGCTATCACTTATTAAAATAACATCACACGTTAATATGTTTTTATTTTTACGAATGAATTCAGGTAAACTGGGAGAGCTAATTTCTTCTTCGCCTTCAATTAAAAATTTGATATTGGTACAAAGTGATTTTGTTTGCGTTAAAATTTCTAAAGCTTTTATATGCATATAAAATTGACCTTTATCATCTGCGCTGCCTCTGGCATATATTTTACCGTCTTTAATTACAGGATCAAAAGGGCCGCTGTGCCATAGTTCTAAAGGTTCGGCGGGTTGTACATCATAATGTCCATATACTAAAACGGTTGGCCAACTAGGATTGATTATTTTTTCTGCATACACAATAGGATGACCTAGGGTGGAATATATTTCTGCTTTATCTGCTCCCGCTTCGAGTAAGCGTTGCTTTACAGATTCAGCACATTGCTGCATATCTTTTTTATGTTCGCTACGGGCACTAACAGAAGGTATACGCAATAAAGCCATTAACTCATCTATAAATTTTTGTTGATGTTGATCTTGATAAGGTTTCCACTCCTTCATAAACAAATTTTTAAGAGGCGAAGGTAGGAAAATAATGATGTCTATGGTGACTAGAAAATAAAAAGTATTACGATAATATTTATTAATAGAGCAATATTTTTGCATCGCAACTTAGAAGAAAATAGTTTAATGCACAGATAATAATTTCAATGTCATTTCTACCGAATTTATTTATAGAATCTATAAAAAATATATCTAACTTCAATGAAGAGGCTTTTGTTAATATTCATAATAATCAATCATTTCTAACAAGTATTCGCATAAATCCCTTTAAAATAACAGATGCAACTACTTTAAATCATTTACCCATACAAAGTGTTGTACCATGGTGTGCACATGGATACTACTTAGCAAATAGACCCTCTTTTACATTTGATCCCTGTTTTCATGCAGGGGTATATTATGTGCAAGAGGCTTCCAGCATGTTTATAGCTCATATTGCCAATTATATTAAACAAATTGATAATCGAAAAGAATGGAGAATATTAGATGCTTGCGCTGCACCGGGAGGAAAAACTACTTTATTAGCGGATGCTTTCCCTCAATCGCTCATCATTGCAAATGAAGTAATAGCATCTCGTGTTAATGTTTTAATAGATAATGTAGTAAAATGGGGAAACCCTTATGTTATAGTTACACAAAATGACCCTGTTCACTTTACTAGGTTAAATGGATTTTTCAATTTTATGCTTGTTGATGCTCCTTGTAGTGGAAGCGGCTTGTTTAGAAAACATCCAGAAGCTACAGCAGAATGGTCTTTCAACAATGTAAAATTATGCTCTGAAAGACAAGAACGCATTTTACATAATTTAATATCATCCTTAACTCAATGCGGATATTTAATATACTCTACATGTTCCTACTCGATAGAAGAAAATGAACATATTGTAGATAAATTAATGGGTACTAATATGTTTGAAAGCGTGTGTATACCCATAGAAAATAGCTGGGGTATTGAAGAAGTATATACAAAACAAAAAGCTTACTGCTACCGCTTTTGGCCATACAAATTAAAAGGAGAAGGGTTTTTTGTAGCATGTTTTAAAAAGAAAACCAATGAGATATTTTTAATTCCGCCAAAGGGGGAAGAAAGAAAGAAATTTCATAATAACGTTTTCTTACCTATAATAAATAAATGGTTTAAGCCTATTGAGGCAATGGTCTATCAACAACATAAAGAAAATATATATGCTATACCCAAAAATAATATGAATGCTTATCTATTTTTAAATAAACATTTGTATATTAAGCGAGCAGGTATGCATATTGGAAAAATGATAAAAGACGAGATGATTCCTGAACATGATTTAGCTATGAGTACATTCGTAGCAGATGATGTTGTTAAAGTAGAATTTGATTACGCAACTGCTATTCAATTTTTACGTAAAGAAAATATAGAAGTACATATACCTCATAAGGGCTGGGCATTGGGCTGTTATAACGCATTCCCCTTAGGTTGGATGAAGATTTTACCCAATAGAATCAATAATTATTATCCGCTATTCTTAAAAATTATTAATAAACAGATAAAATAATTATTAGACTTCTTTCATAATTAAGGGAATAAAAAATGGATAAGCATGTTTATAGGCAGTAGTTTTGTGGGATAAATCAGCATATACTCCCTATGAGATGGCAAGTAGTGAAAAAATTACCTTCCGAACAATTTAAACCTTTGGTTGGTGTAAAGCTAAAAACATTTACTTTAATGGTATCAGAAGCTAAACGAATAGCAGCTATAGAAGCTAAAAAAACTAAGGGCAAAA
>CAZXBE010000054.1:0-11109 GCA_964638565.1 uncultured Chitinophagaceae bacterium | reverse complement strand
CTGAAGTTGTGTGCTGGAAGCTCAGAGTTTTTCTCACGAACACAGTAATAAAAATATAGTTTCTTCGAAACTGCCCAAAAACACTTGGGCATAAAGCTTTACAGCAGATAAATGTACTCATTTCAGCATTTATATTATATAAAGTCTATTATACCAAAGTGAAATATTACATAGCCCAAATTAGATTGTTAAAATTGTAAAACCTAATCTTTATCAACTATCCATTATCAACTGCTTTGTCAGCTTGGTAGGGATTGTAGATACTTTCTACGGCAGCCAATGATGCTTGTGTATTGCAATTGGATGGTAAAAAATGGACAAAGTATATTTAATACGCTTGGGAGTTATGAAAGAGATCTATTAGTTTGTATTGTATGCCCACTTTATTAAGGTTGAACCCCAAGTAAAGCCTCCACCAAAGGAAGCTAAAACAATATTATCACCTTTTTTTAATTGGGTTTCCCATTCCCATAGGCATAAAGGAATGGTTGCTGCGGTAGTGTTGCCATATCGTTGTATGTTAATCATTACTTTATTGGCTGATAAGCCTATGCGTTTGGCAGTAGCGTCTATAATACGCAAGTTGGCTTGGTGTGGCACTAACCAGGCTATGTCATTAGCGGTTAAGTGATTGCGTTCTATTAATTCAGCACTTACATCGGCCATGCCCTTTACGGCAAATTTAAAAACAGCTTGTCCTTCTTGGTACACATAGTGCTGTTTTGCAGTTACTGTTTTTATGGTAGCGGGTTTAAGCGAGCCTCCGGCTTTCATGTGTAAAAACTGCCTGCCAGCGCCGTCGCTTTTGAGTATGCTGTCTTGTACGCCTAAATTTTCGTTATTGGGTTCTAATAAAACGGCTCCTGCGCCATCGCCGAAGATAATACAGGTTGATCTATCCGTATAATCAACAATAGCACTCATTTTGTCTGCACCTGCTACAATTACTTTTTGGTATCGGCCACTTTCTATAAGGGCGGCACCCGCAGTAAGGGCATATAAAAAGCCGGAGCAAGCGGCAGAAAGGTCGTAACCCCAGGCATTGGTGGCGCCTATTTTGTCGCATACAATATTGGCTGTAGAAGGAAAAACCATATCTGGCGTAACAGTACCTACAATAAGGCAGTCAATCTCTTTTGGATCGATACCTCTTTTTCGACATATTTCTAGAACAGCGGGCACTACCATATCGGAGGTACCTTTTTCATCCTCTTTTAGTATTCTTCTTTCTTCAATACCTGTTCTGGTTCTAATCCATTCATCATTAGTATCCACTATTTTTTCTAGTTCAGCATTGGTTAATTTGTAGTCTGGAACGTATCCGCCAACTGCGGTTATAGCTGCTTTAATTGTTGACATAAAGTGTTTGATAATTGGGTAATTGATTGATTTATAGTATTTAATGAAAACTGGTATTGTTAACTAAATATAGGTTTTAAATAAATAATATGATTTGTTATTTCGACCGTGGATAGAAGTCCCTTACTAAATAAGGAATGGATTATGTTGAGAGATACTTCACTACGGTCGGCATGGCAAGATATCTATAGTAATTGAGCAATGCCTGAAACCTTTACATTTAATGAGTTATTACAATTTTATTTTTATACCTATCTATTTTACTTTTTTCTATGACAGTTTTGGTTTTAAAACCACGGAGGCCTTACGTGACAAATGTCTTGATTTGCCACCATGCTGTACATATTACAGTAGCTTACGAGCATATCAATACGAGCGTCATAGCTTCTCACACCGTTGGCATTATCGCTAGAAGAGGCTTTTCATTTAAACATTATTCGGATAAATGTGCTTTGTCCATTTTTTACCATCCAATTGCAATACACAAGCATCGCCTACAACCCATAATTCTTCAGGCAAAGCATCAATCGTTATTGCTAGTGAGTAATAGCAGACATTAAAAAAAACCAAGCAATAGTCTATTAAGAAAAATAGAATCTGATCTGTTATTAAAAAATAAAGCATATCAATGATATGCTTTATTTTTCTTTTGTTGCTTTTACTTTTTTTGTTGTAGTAGTATTTATTTTTTCTTTTACAGCTACTACAGCTTTTTTAATTTTGGATGGACGCGTTTTACCAAAAGAGCCCTTAAAACGTTTGCCTTTTGCTGTTTTTTTATCTCCTCTACCCATAGTGTTTATTTAATTGAAAGTGAAAAATATAAAATAAAAAAGCAAGGTATAATACCCTTGCTTTTTAAAAAAATCTCAAGTTAATTATAACTTAGAAGATAATTCTTTGCCAGCTTTAAAGCGAGCTACTTTTTTCGCTTTAATTTTGATAACCTCGCCTGTTTGAGGGTTGCGACCGTTACGAGCAGCACGTTTAGAAACAGAGAAAGTACCGAAGCCCACTAGAGTAACTTTACCACCAGTTTTTAACGTTTTTGTAACTGCTTCTACAAAAGCATCTAAAGCAGCATTAGCTTGTTTTTTGTTAACACCAGCGTCATCTGCAATTTTTGAAATCAATTCAGCTTTGTTCATAGTGTGTGTTTTTTGTTTAATAAAATTTACAACAACAAATTTAGGTGTAATTTGGATTCAACAAAATTATTTTATTAAAAAAATATTGCATCCCTATTCTTTGTAATGCAATATGGGTAAGGATTATCAATAATATGTAAGATATCAATGTTTCTTTATATAAAAAACAATATCTTTAAAACCCTTTACTGCAAAGAGTTTTAAAGATATTTCGCTATAGTTCTTTGTAGGAAAGGGTTTCATAAATATTTGTTTTACAGCGTATTCATTCTTATTATCCACAATTAGTTAACAATTTCCATTAATGTACGAATAGATATTAATTTTTCTTTCCAAAGCGCTTGTGTTTTAGCACGCAACCTCAACGAGTGATTAGCAATGTATTCATTATACTCATTTAGAGAATGGGCATAAAACTGAATTGCATAGGTGGGGCCATCCACTTCATCTACATCCATAAGTTTTACAAATTGATATTTCACAAAGCACTTTGTATCCAAAACTTCAGGTATATGCTCACGCTTAAACCACTGTAGCCAAGTATCTACAATACTCCATTCTACTTTTAATGTTACGTTATATATAATCATAAATTAACTATTTGTTATCAACTCCAAAAAAACAGGACAGTGATCACTATGTTTAACCTCTGGCATTATATGAGCATATTTTATGTACGGCTTAAGAATTTCTGTAACACTAATGTAATCGATACGCCAGCCTTTATTTTGGGCTCTTACAGTTGGGAAACGCATGCTCCACCACGTATAATGATGCAGTTCGTTAGGATGCATGTATCTAAAAGTATCAACATATCCACTGGCGAAAAAGGTATCCATCCAAATTCGTTCTTCTGGCAAAAACCCCGAAGAATTTTTATTGCCTTTTGGATCATGTATATCTATTGCAGTATGCGCTATGTTATAATCTCCACATACAATGATTTTTTGCCTTTGTTCTCGTAGTTTTTTTTGATAATCAAAAAATTCGTTAAGCCACTGATACTTATAGTGCTGTCTTTCATCGCCACTTGTGCCAGACGGAAAATAGTTGTTCAATAGTGTGATATCTTTAAAATCAAGTCGCATAGTTCTACCTTCTGCATCACTTTGATCAAATCCGTTTCCATATTGAACATAATCTGGCTTTATTTTAGTAAATACGGATACTCCGCTATATCCTTTTTTTTGTGCAGGAAACCAAAATGTTTCAAATCCCAAATTTTCTATGGCCACATAGTCTACATTTTCTTTATGCGCTTTAATTTCTTGAAAACAAATAATATCTGCAGGATCTGTTTTAAGCCATTCAAGCAATCCTTTATTTATAGCAGATCGAATACCATTTACATTGTAACTTATAATGCGCATATTAGTATTAATAGATTTAAGTAGCTTTGTGAGCGAAATATAGCAACCATCAATTGTATTTTTATACACATTGAGGTATGCACTAAATTAGTTTTTTTTGAATTAACAAGTTAAATATAATTTACTCTTTGCAAAAGATCGTCATCATACCTACATACAACGAAAAAGAAAATATTGAAGCTATTATTGATGCCGTTATGAACCTTCAACAAAACTTTCATGTACTCATTGTTGATGATAATTCTCCCGATGGAACGGCTACTATTGTAAAGAATTTACAAAAAAAATATGTGGGCACACTTTTTTTGGAAGAAAGAAAAGGTAAACAAGGATTAGGAACAGCTTATATCCACGGTTTTTGTTGGGCACTTGCTAGTGAATATGATTTTATTTTTGAGATGGATGCGGATTTTTCACACGCTCCATCTGATTTGGACAAATTATATAAGGCCTGTTCCGAACAAGGGGCAGATGTAGCTATTGGAAGTCGATATATAAAAGGGGGTCAAATAGAAAATTGGCCTCGCAATCGTATATTATTATCAAAAGCTGCATCGTTGTACACTCGAGTAATTACTTGGATGCCTATAAAAGACAGTACAGCAGGATTTATGTGTTATAAAAGGCAGGTATTAGAAACAATTAATTTTGATGTGATAAAATTTGTTGGCTATGCCTTTCAAATAGAAATGAAATTTGCTGTTTGGAAATTGGGATTTAAAATTAAGGAGGTTCCTATAACATTTACAGATCGAAAATTGGGAGCATCTAAAATGACTAAGGGAATTGTTAAAGAAGGAATTCTAGGTGTACTCAATATTCAATGGCATAGTTTGTTTAGAAAATATCGCAAACGGGTTAAAAAGACAGCTTAATAGAATACATCATTTTCATTCCTCTTAAGCCACTTGACTAATATATCTTATTAGTGATCTTTTTGCAACCGGCAATAAGGTTTCCGCTAATGGGTACATTAATGGGGTTTCTATATAAAACACGGCAGGATTAGGTAATTCTTTAAACGTATTTATTAAGGTGTGTTTAATTTGTTCATACGTAATATGTATCTTTTTTTGAAATTTTGATAGATATACTGTTTTAAGAGAACGATAAGGTTCTTCTTTTTTTTCAAATAAGGATACTCTATAACCGTATACATTGATCTCTTTATTGTCTCCGCTATTTAAAAGCATATATCCTTCTGATGTATCAATAGGCACAAGACCTACAGGGTTTATTTGTATTGATTCTTCTACCATATCGTATAATTCAGCCCCACCATCTATGGACTGTTTTAATTGATCGAGAGCAAAATAGATAATATTTTCCATTTCTTGCATTAAATCATTGTCTTGTATCATTTCTTCATACACAATTTGTAACCGCTCCAAATTAAGTTGTGTAAGTTGTTTTGGGAAAGACTGTTGCAGATACTGTTTATTTTCCTGAAAGCCTTTTATATTATTGTAGTGAAAAATTAAATCGGCTAGTTGCGGGTATAATTTATTTTCATCAAAATATTTATTTACTTCTTGCAAGTACGCCAGTAGTGTATATTTTTTTAACTCAAAATCTATATAACCTTCTGTAAACCAGGTATTGCTTAACGTTTTCATATTATGATAGAATTTAATAAGATGATTAGTACAAAAAGAATGCCTAATGAAATATTCATTCTTTTTAAAAAGACAATATATAGAAGAAAATCGTTGCATTTTAAAAAGCAGAAGCCATCTTTAAGAAAGATGGCTTTTTATAGTTTAATAGTTTTGATGCGGTATTTTTAGATGTCAAAAAACTAAAAATCTTCAGGTATTTTATTTTGAGCGTATGTATTTTCTATTACGAGTAATTATATTGCTGAAGCTAAAAATTTCATTATGATATTATATCGATCTATTAATATCAAAATGTTCTAATTCTTTTGCTACTGCATTTAGAAAAGTAGACCCCAACGCTCCATCAATAATACGATGGTCGTAAGAAAGCGATAAATACATCATATGGCGTATAGCAATAGAATCGCCTTGGGCAGTTTCGATTACTACAGGACGCTTTTTTATAGCCCCAACCGCTAGAATAGCGACCTGTGGCTGATTTATAATAGGAGTACCCATAATACTTCCAAATGAACCCACATTGGTTAGGGTAAAAGTTCCACCCTGTGTATCATCCGGCTTTAATTTATTATTTCGAGCAGCGTTGGCTAATTGATTTACTTGCCTTGTTAAACCAGCAAGGTTTAATTGATTTGAATATTTGATAACAGGCACAATAAGATTACCTGTAGGCAATGCTGTAGCCATGCCAATATGAATGTCTTTTTTTACAATAATTTTATCTCCATCTACACTGCTATTAAGCCAAGGATATTTTTTTATACAATGTACAATAGCTTCTACAAATAAAGGCGTGAATGTAATTTTCTCTCCTTCTCTTTTTTCAAATTCTTTCTTAATCTTATCTCGCCATAATACCATATTGGTAACATCTACTTCTGCAAAGCTGGTAACATGTGCACTGGTATGTTTGCTATCAACCATATGTTTAGAAATGAGCTTGCGCATACGATCCATTTCAATAATTTCTATATTTCCACCATACGTATCCAATCCTTTTTCAATGTTAACAGGCGTTTTAGCAGGCTCATGTGTGGCACTAGACAATATAGTTACCGGAGTAGAGGTAGTATGACCGGATTTTTTTTGTGCAACATATTGTAGGATATCTTTTTTTGTTACACGACCTTCATTACCCGTTCCTATAATATGCTCCAATTCCGACATACTAACACCCTCACTGGCCGCAATATTTAATACTAATGGAGAATAAAATTTTGCTCCTCCATTCATGGATACAGAAGTTGTTGATGTTGCTGCCGTATAAGGTACGGCAACCTCTTCATGAGCTACTTCTTCTACAATGGGTTGTGGTATATGAATGGATTTGGCATTGGCAACATGAACATTGCTAAGTATTCTAGCAATAACGGTACCTACAGGCACTACATCATTTTCTTTAAATAGAATTTCTTGTATAGTACCTTCCGCAGTAGAAGGCACCTCACTATCTACCTTATCAGTGGCTATATCTAGGACCGTTTCATCCATTTTTATAGTATCTCCCGTTTTTTTGTGCCACTTTAAAATGGTGGCTTCCATAATGCTTTCTCCTAATTTAGGCATTATTAAATCTATAACTGACATAGGACTGTTTTAATTGATAGTTGACAATTGATAATGAATAATTTCGAAAACACATCAAAGATAATAAAGCGTGTATAAAGTAGTGTAATATTATTGTATAGTAGCTTTCAACTCGAACAAAAAATTTTTTATTTGTTGTAACGATTGTACTAAAAGATGTTGCTGTCCTGCCTTTTTATTTTTTTTTAGATATACCTTTGCTCCAGAAATAGTAAACTTTCTTTGACGTAGTAAATGATAAATGAGCTCTATTGTTTTAATATCTTGTGGAGTAAAAAGACGATCGCCTTTTCTATTTTTTCGAGGTTGTAATATATCAAATTCATTTTCCCAAAATCGAATAAGCGAAGTATTTACATCAAACATAGCTGCTACTTCACTAATGGAGTAGTAATGTTTTTGAAATAATATATCATCACTTGGTATATTGAGTAATCCTATATCAGCATGTTTTGTGCTAGTTTGTTTTTTTTGAAATGCTTTTTTAAGCTGTTTGATAGCAGAATCAGGTTGTTTATCTATATTTTGTTCTACATTCTCTTCTATAAATAAAACAACATCTTCTTGTTTTGCATTCGTCTCATTTTGTACAACACTAGCAGCAATTTTAGTTTTTGAATCGTCTATTAATAGTGGAGATTTAAATAAATCTAGTTGTTGCATACACAGTAAAGTTAATCAAAACTTTGATTGCTCGCAGCGGCCAACTTTAATAATCGATCATACTGATCTGGTGTAAGATCATTATAAAAGAAGTAAATAGGATCAACAGGATGTCCATCTTTATGCACTTCATAATGGCAGTGTGGCCCGGTAGATTTGCCCGTGCTACCCACCCAGCCAATCACCTGGCCTCGCTTCACTTGTTCTCCAACTTGTGCTTTTAATCGAACCATGTGCCCATATAATGTTTCATATCCATAGCCATGATTAATACGTATATGATTTCCATAACCTCCGCTACTGTATTCTGCCACAGCAATTGTTCCGTTAGCAGTGGCATAAATGGGAGTGCCTTGTGGAGCAGCAAAGTCGAGACCTGCATGCATTTTTCCTATTTTGTAAATAGGATCTACTCGATAACCAAAGCCAGAAGCTAACCGAGTAAGATCTTTATTACTAACAGGTTGTATAGAAGGTGTAGCCGCTAATAATTGTTCCTTATTTTGAATAAGTTGGCCTATAGTTTCATAAGATTGGTTCTGTACAGCAATACGATTAGAAAGGTTTTGAAGGGATGTTGAGATTGTATTGAATAAATCTTTATCGCTCATGCTTTGAACCAATTGCAACCCTTGTTGTTTTTGTATAGATAGCGCTCTAACACTGTCAGGTATAGGCTTTGCTTCAAAAATTTCTCGATACACTTTATTATCTCGTTGCTCCAATTCTACCATCTGCTCTTGAAGTGCGTTTATTTTTTTTAAAATGAGGGTATAATTTTGTTGCAACACCTCGTTGCGTTGTTTTAAAAATTTTTCTTTGGGAGAATCAATATATTCAAAAGCAATAGCTATTGTAATAAAAGTAGTTACCAGTGCAGCAGCAATAAGGCCTAATACCCTTAATAGCTTTATACGAAAAGGAACAACTAATTTTTCGTACCGTAGTGTTTTGGTATTGTAATAGTACTTTATTTTTTTCATGGATCAATACAGAGCTATATATCCTCGGCTGTTCAAATATAGCTATATATTTTTTTGGTATTGTTAAATTATATAAAGCCCATTAAAATAAGTACACATAAAAATTGAAAATAATCTTGTCATATCGACCGTAGAGAGAAATTGCTTATCGTATAAGAATTTT
Source organism: uncultured Chitinophagaceae bacterium (assembly GCA_964638565.1). Lineage (GTDB taxonomy): Bacteria > Bacteroidota > Bacteroidia > Chitinophagales > Chitinophagaceae > CAYVXB01. Next base: position 2,217 of record CAZXBE010000054.1, on the reverse strand, counting down.
ATTACTTTTAGAGATATCTCCGCAGCTTACCATAACGAAGGAAGGAGTCAGCAGCGTAGGGTATCCATAATTAATGAACAATACCATTTTTTTAATACAAATCAAACAAATACAACTACATATTCTTTTGTACTTTTGAGAACAATATCTTCATTAAGATATCTTATTTAGATGCATATACAAGAACTTTATCAACTTTATTTGCAATATCCTTCTATACAAACTGATACTCGGCTACTTCAGCCAAGTGATCTATTTTTTGCATTAAAAGGGCCTTCATTTAATGGGAATACTTTTGTAAAGCAAGCTTTAGAAAAAGGCGCTGCTGCAGCTGTAATAGATGATGCAACCTATAACATGCCGGGTAAAACTTTTTTAGTTGATGATGTATTAACCGCTTTACAAGAATTAGCAAAATACCATCGCGAACAATTTAATATTCCTTTTTTAGCTATTACGGGCAGTAATGGAAAAACCACTACAAAAGAATTAATTCATGCTGTATTATCTTCTCATTATACTACGTGTACTACTCAAGGAAATTTAAACAATCATATTGGCATACCGCTTACCATATTGCGTATTGGGAAAGATGCTCAAATGGCTGTAATAGAAATGGGAGCGAATCATCAAAAAGAAATTGAAGGATATTGCATATATACACAACCCACTCACGGGATAATTACCAATTGTGGAAAAGCGCATTTAGAGGGTTTTGGAGGGGAAGAAGGAGTGCGAAAGGGGAAAGGAGAATTGTATGACTATATCCGCTTACATAAAGGTGCTATTTTTAGAAATAATGATTATGGCTATTTACAGGAAATGAGCAAGAATATAGATACTATTTTTACGTATGGAATATCCAATGCAAACATAGTAGGCTCAATAGTACAAAATGAGCCTTTTCTTACAATTGAGATTTGTAAAGGATTAGAAGAATCGTTACGTATATCTACACACTTAGTTGGCGCTTATAACTTACCCAATATTTTAGCAGCCGTGGTAGTGGGAAAAATATTCGATGTCCCAAATACAAAAATGAAACAAGCCTTAGAAAATTATTATCCCAATAACAGTAGATCGCAGTGGATAGAAAAAGGAACTAATAAAATTATTTTAGATGCATATAATGCCAATCCTAGCAGCATGCAAGTAGCCATCGAGAATTTTGCAGCATTACAAGCATCTCCAAAAGTGTTGTTATTGGGGGGCATGGCTGAATTGGGCAATGAAAGCATTCAAGAGCATCAAAAAATAATCCAACTAATACAACAACATCTATGGCATTTTGTGGTACTTGTTGGGAAAGATTTTAATAATATTCAGCATCCTTATATATATTTTAACTCAACACAAGAAGCTGCTGAGTGGCTTAAGCAACAAGCACTTGAGCATACGCATTTTTTAATAAAAGGATCTAGAAGTATCGCCATGGAAAAAATTATGGCAGTTCTATAATCATTCATTCTTATTTTTATTTTAGATGTCATCTACCATACCCAAAAAACCAAATTCCATACTTAGCATATTACATAATCGTTGCCCAAGATGCCGAGTAGGTAAAATGTTTATTGTTCGCAATCCTTATCGTTTAAATACGTGCCTAAAAATGCATACGCATTGTCCAACATGTAACCAGCCATTTGAAATTGAAGTAGGGTTTTATTATGGAACCGGCTATGTAAGCTATGCATTAACAGTAGCCATTACAGTTGCTACATTTATTGCTTGGTGGGTTTGTATGGGCATTTCCATAAATGATGATAGAATTTTTTGGTGGTTAGGTATCAACACATTTTTACTCATTGTACTACAACCGTTGCTCATGCGATTGTCTAGAAGCTTGTGGATATCTTGGTTTGTAAAGTACGAGCCAAAATGGCAACAGCACAAACCCGATAATGTAGAGCGTATTATTCCTAATCAAATGAATAATTGGTAATTCGAATAGATCCTTGTAGTGTTAGAAATTACACAATTAAAATCTAATAATTATGCGAATCAAGAGGTCAGGCTCAGCATGGGAGGTGAGTATCCCCACTCGCCACTGTAGGGGAACTACTGTTGAGATGATAATAATGAACCTCTATCAATGACATCTATAATCATTATTATAGATGTCACACTATACTCAATTTAGTTATTTTAATACTTTTGATGGCGACTTATTATTACTATATAGCTATTAATCCTTCTTGCTTTTTGCCTGATAGTATT
>CAZXBE010000053.1:0-11113 GCA_964638565.1 uncultured Chitinophagaceae bacterium | reverse complement strand
TAAAATTCCTCTTTTAATTGATGCGGAAGCAATTCTTCTGTTCCTAAAAACTGTGCAATTTTTTGTTCAAGTGTTTTATGAATGTCTTGTGTGCCACAAATAAACCGCACACTACTCATTCCATACCCATGGGTATCCATTACTTTTTTTGCTGCTTCCATCACTTTTGGATGTGAAGAAAGACCCAAGTAATTATTAGCACAAAAATTCAATACCGTTTTTCCGTTTACCTGTATTTCTGTACCCTGTTTACTAGTAATAATGCGTTCCATTTTAAGTAAACCGGCTTGTTCTATTTCTGTTAATTCTTGTTGAATGCGCTGTGTAAATTTTTGGTTCATGAATGATGCTTATTTAAGAATGGGATATAGGTATTGATGTAGAACTTTAGGCAATGGTATACCATTATCCTGTTGATTGTTTTCTAACAATGCAGCTACAATGCGTGGAAGCGCTAAGCTACTTCCATTCAACGTATGTACCAATTGTGTTTTACCATTCGCATCTTTGTATCTTGTTTTTAATCTGTTGCTTTGAAACGTTTCAAAATTAGATACAGAGCTTACTTCGAGCCAGCGTTTTTGTGCAGCACTATATACTTCAAAATCGTACGTTAATGCTGAAGCAAAACTCATGTCTCCTCCACACAATTTTAATATACGATAAGGTAATTCTAATGTTTGTAATAATTTTTCTACATGTTGAACCATCTCTTCTAACACTTCGTAACTTTTTTCGGGATGTACAATTTGCACAATTTCTACTTTTTCAAATTGATGTAAACGATTTAAACCTCGTACATCTTTACCGTAACTACCCGCTTCTCTGCGAAAACACGGCGAATATGCCGTCATCTTTATGGGTAATTCTTCTTTCAATATTACATCTCTCCAAATATTGGTTAATGGAACTTCTGATGTTGGTATCAAATAAAATTTATCTTCATTTATATAGTACATCTGTCCTTCTTTATCGGGTAACTGACCTGTACCATAAGCGCTATCTGCATTAACTACAAATGGAGGAATATATTCTATATAACCAGCAGCCGTATTAAAATCTAAAAAATATTGTATTAATGATCGTTGCAATTTTGCACCTTGATTCATATATAATGGGAAACCGCTTCCTGTTATTTTATTTCCTAATTCAAAATCTATTAAGTTGTATTGACGCGCTAAATCCCAATGTGGTAAAGCTTTTTCGTGAAGTGTGGGAATAGGTCCTCCTTGTCGAATAACTATGTTGCCCTCTGCTGTTTTTCCTGTAGGAACAGATTCATGAGGAAGATTGGGAAGTCGTATAATGGTTTCTTGTAATTGTTCTTCTATATTACGGAGTTGTTCTTTTATATTATCGATAGATGTTTTATGTTCTGCCACTTCTTTTTTATGGGTATCTGCTTTTTCTTTTTGGCCCTGTTGTATTAAAAGGCCAATTTCTTTAGAGGCGAGATTGACTTTAGCTAATAACTCATCAAGGTTAAATTGTACCTTTTTTCGTTCATCATCTAATTTCAACACCGCTTCTACTAAATGTAAATCGATAAAATTTTTAACTTTTAATCTTTCAATTACGTTTTCTTTATGTTCTTTTAATACAGCTACTTGTAACATATTTAATAAGATGAAGTACAAATATAAAGAACAGAAAAGATGATGTGGCTTCCTAAATTGCTTATTTTATCTTTGTGGTATGATGAAGGAAAAAGATGATATACAAGTTCGCTGGTGGGCATTGGAAGAAAAGCTACTGGAGCGTTTTGAAAAAAAGCCGGGTGTAGAATCTGTTTTATTTTTGATAGGTATACAAGAAACAGGAAAGACAGGTGAAAAGTTTACCAAAGAGCAAAAACAAGATTTGATGCATGTTGCCATATGTACCGTATTGATGTCTGGTGGATATTATCAATATGATAGGAATGATGAGGATGGTTGGCCTCATTTTAAACAATTAAAAGAGCTTCCTGTAATGAATGTTATTGAACAAGAATGGTTTTTGAAGGATTATATATTGTTATATTTTGAGGAAAATAAATTGTAAGATTAATTTGGAAATTTAGGAAGCAATAAACATTTGTATGGTTCTCTATTAGAAAACTTACCTAAAAAACTGTATACAATGGGATTTTTTAACAAGCTATTGGGACGAAAAGTCATTAATAGTCCAGAAGAAAAGTATATTATCACCATAACGGATAAATATGTTAGGGTTGAACATCCTTCAAGGCGACCAGAAGAAATTCAATGGAAAGATATTAACGAAATTAGATTGGTGAACACAGACGAAGGGCCATTGCTACCTGATATTTGGCTGATATTAATAGGAGAGAATACTGGTTGTTCAATACCACACGGCAGCAAAGGCTATGATCAGGTGTATGAAATAGTCTCTAAGTACAAAAATTTTAATTTTGAAAACGTAATCAAATCAATGTCATCTACAGCAAATGAACAATTCTTACTTTGGACAAAAGATAAAAACGTCAATTAATTAGCTTCTCGTAACAATACTAACATTTTATTTCTTCTGCTCCTTAGCCCAAGTATCTTTTAAGGTAACGGTTCGATTAAATATTAGATGATCGGGAGTAGAATCTTTATCTAAACAAAAATATCCTTTACGTATAAATTGATACCGCCCCTTATTAGTAGCTTTTTTTAAAGATGGTTCTATGTAGATACTATTAATAATTATAAGACTGTTTGGATTCATAAACGTTTTAAAATCAGCTTCTTCTTGCGATAAATCCTCTGCAGTAAATAAGCGATCATATAAACGTACTTCTGCTGTAGCTGCATGTTTTGCACTAACCCAATGTATCGTTCCTTTTACATGAATACCACTTGTGTCTTCACCACTTTTGCTTTCAGGAATATATTCCGCTTGGATTTCTATTATTTCACCTTTATCATTCTTATTAAATCCTGTGCATTTAATGATATATGCATGTTTTAAACGTACCATCAATGATGGTCCTAAACGAAAGAATTTTTTAGATGGTGTTTCCATAAAATCTTCACGTTCTATCCACAACTCATTAGAAAATGGAATTTCACGAAATCCTTCACCATCAGCATTCTCAACACCATTTTCACCTTTCAACACTTCAACCTTATTAACCTCATAATTTGTAATCACTAATTTAACAGGATCTAACACCGCCATTCGACGTAAAGCTGTTTTGTTTAAATCTTCTCGAATACAATATTCTAACAGACTAATATCAATTAAATTTTCTCTTTTTTGTATTCCAATTTTATCGCAAAATGTTTGAATACTTTCTGGTGTATATCCTCTTCGTCGAAAACCACTAATAGTGGGCATTCTGGGGTCATCCCAACCGGTTACATATTTTTCTTGTACTAATTGTAATAATTTACGTTTGCTCATTACGGTGTAAGTCATATTTAATCGAGCAAATTCATATTGGTTTGTAGGAAATAAATTTAATTTTTCAATAAACCATTCGTATAAAGGCCTATGGGGTATAAATTCTAGTGTGCAAATACTATGTGTGATATGTTCAATAGCATCGCTTTGTCCATGTGCAAAATCGTACATAGGATAAATGCACCATGCATCTTTAGTTCTATGGTGATGTGCATGTTTGATGCGATACATAATGGGATCTCTCATGTGCATGTTCGGGCTAGCCATATCTATTTTAGCACGTAATACTTTTTCTCCATCTTTATATTTTCCATCCTTCATATCTGCAAACAATTGCAGATTTTTCGTCAACCGTTCTATTGCGGTATGGGCTTGACGTTCCAGTGGTAGTAGGTGTTCCTTTTTGTGTAGCAATTTCTTCTACAGTGCTATCATCAACATAGGCTAACCCGGTTTTAATTAACTGAACAGCAAAATCATATAGATTTTCAAAATAATCAGAGGCGTACAATTCGTTATCCCATTCAAAGCCTAGCCATTTTACATCTTCTTTTATACTATCTACATACTCTATTTCTTCTTTAGTAGGATTGGTATCATCAAAACGCAGATTGGTTTTACCACCATATTTTTTAGCTAATCCAAAATTTAAGCAAATACTTTTAGCATGCCCAATATGCAGATAGCCATTGGGTTCTGGCGGAAAACGAGTGATAATACTTTTATGTTTACCTGTTTTTAAATCGTCTTCAATAATTTCTTCAATAAAGTTTAAACTTTTTTCTTCGAGCATGGCATCTAATTAATAGCTTTTTAATAGAACAATTAGGCAAAGTAAATATTTTATCATCGATTTTGTTCATCTACCTTTGCAAGGTAATATGAAGTCAAAAACATTTAAACGTAACAAGGTAAATATTATAACGCTTGGTTGCAGTAAAAACCTAGTAGATAGTGAAGTGCTAAGTGGCCAATTACAAGCTAATGCTATTGATGTGGTGCATGAAAATAAAAAAAAGGATCACAATATTGTAGTGGTAAATACTTGTGGATTTATTGATAGAGCCAAAGAAGAATCTGTACAAACGATTTTAGAACAAATAGAATTGAAGAAAAAAGGAAAACTCGAAAAAGTGTATGTAACGGGTTGTTTAAGTGAACGGTATAAGGATGATTTGATTAATGAAATGCCCGAGGTAGATGCATTTTTTGGCACTCTTGAGTTACCGCATTTACTTAAACAGCTAAATGCTAATTATAAAGAAAACTTAATAGGGGAGCGCTTGTTGAGTACACCCAACCACTATGCCTATCTAAAAATTTCAGAAGGTTGTAATAGAACCTGTTCTTTTTGTGCTATTCCACTTATGCGAGGGAAGCATGTAAGTAAACCTATAGAAAATGTTATAGAAGAAGCTAATCGGTTAGTGCAAAAGGGCGTAAAAGAAATCATGTTGATTGCTCAAGAACTCACTTATTATGGATTAGATATTTATAAAGAGCGATCTCTTCCACAATTATTACATCAATTGGCAGATATTAAAGGCCTAGAGTGGATTCGATTGCATTATGCTTATCCATCTAAATTCCCTTTAGATATCATCGATGTAATGAAAGAGCGATCAAATATTTGTAATTATTTGGATATGCCTTTGCAACATGCTAGTAATAATATGTTAAAGGCTATGCGTCGACAAATTACAAGAGAGGACATGGAAGCACTTATTGCTAATATACGCCAGCGTATTCCTACTATTTGTTTGCGTACTACGTTGATTGCAGGTTTTCCGGGAGAAACAGCAGATGATATAGAAGAATTAAACGATTTTTTACAACGGATGCAATTTGATCGAGTAGGAATCTTTACGTATTCGCATGAAGAAAATACTTCGGCATATGGATTAACAGATGATGTTCCTCAAGACATTAAAGAAAAAAGAGCTGAGGAAATTATGGCAATACAACGAGAAATTTCATATAAAAAAAATCAAGCTAAAATTGGTCAAATATTTAAAGTATTGATTGATAAAAAAGAGGCTGGACGCTATATTGGCCGTACTGAATTTGATAGCGTAGAAGTAGATAATGAGGTCATCATTAATACGAATAAAAGAATTGTGATTGGTTCATTTGTAAACGTTAAGATTACACATGCGCATGATTATGATTTGGAAGGAGAAATGGCCGATTTCTAATAGACCATAGTTAATATGAAAAACTAAAAGAAGGGTTATGTATTTTTGAAACAGCTTTCTGGATTTAGCAACCTTATATAGTTATAGCCATTTTATTCCAATAAATATTTCTTTATAAAAAGTATGGTAGCATAAAATTGGAAATCGGTATTATTCTTTTTTCTAAATCCATGTCCTTCATCTTTTGCTTCTAGATACCATACCGGTATTCCATTTTGCTTAACAGCTTCTTTCATTTGTACAGCTTCTGTTCTAGGTACTCTTGGGTCGTTACCTCCTTGTACAATGAATAATGGTTTTTTAATTTTAGCGGCATTGTTCATTGGAGAAATTTTATCAAAAAAGGCTTTCATATTAGCATCTCTTTCATCTCCGTATTCTACACGACGCAAATCGCGTCTATAGCTTTCGGTATTTTGCAAAAAGGTATTAAAGTTTGAAATGCCTACTATATCAATAGCACATCGTATGCGGTCTGCATACATAGTTGAAACGGCTAAAGACATATATCCACCATAACTTCCACCCACTATCATTATTCTGTTAGCGTCTAACTCTGGTTGTTGGGCTATCCAATTCATTAAGGCTCCAATATCTTTTACTGAATTTTCACGGAGCATGCCATCATCTAATTTGGTAAACGTTTTTCCATACCCCAGAGAACCACGAACATTAGGGTAAATAATGGCAACTCCTAATTCATTTAAAAAATAATTATTTCTCCCCTGAAAAACGGGAAACGATTGCGTCTCAGGCCCACCATGAATATTTATTACCACAGGCCTTTTACCACTAAATGTAGAAGACGGTTTATAATAAAAGCCGCTAATATCTATATTGTCAAAGCTTTTCCATTTAATTAATGTTGGTTCAGATAAGGTATTAGGATTGATTCCTCCTAATTCGCTTTCTGTCCAACGTTCAACTTTTTGTGTCTTTACATTCAGTACATATACATCACTTGTTGATTTTGCAGCATTAATAGTTGTTGCTACCAGCTGGTTATTTTTATGCCACTGGAGTCCATTAATTAACCCTATCGGAATATTTTTGACAGCAGAATAAGTATTATTACTAGTATTCAATATATATAACTTATTTATTCCAGCTTCATTTGTTTTAAATAATAATTTGCTTCTATCATTTGAGAGACTAACTTCATCAACATCCCACTTTATAGCATTTGTAAGATAGGTTACTTTTTTAGTGTTTATATCCATATAAGCTAGTCGCTTAAACTCGTTGTCTTTATCTGTTGTAAAGTAAAGTCCCTTGCCATCTCTAGAAAAGTCTGCACTGCCATAAGCTATTTCTTTTTCTGAAAAAGGTGTTAATGCAATTTTTTTTGAATTGGCAATATTTACTAAATAAAGATGACTTTCATTGGTAGAGAGTGATTCTTTTATTAGCAATGTTTTATCATCTGTTGACCAATCAAGTATAGCACAATTTTCTCCATTTTCTTCTGTTATTAATTTTTCTGAAGAAGGATTTCTAGGATCCATAATGTAGATATCACCATCTTTTCCATTACGCTTTGTAGATGTATAGGCTATTAAATTTTCTTTATTATTCCAAATTATCCCATTATTTTTTGTTCTTCCACCATCGGTAATTAAACTAATTTTTCCATCCGCTATATCGTATCGATAAATTTGTGTGAATTCGTTTCCTCCTATATCTTTTAAAAAAAGAAAATAATCCCCATTGATAGGTTCATATGTTGCGTAACCTGTAGGCTCATCAAAAAAAGTAAGTTGAGTTCTTGCACCTAGCGGCATTTTAACCGTATGAATTTGCGGTGTATTACCAAATCTTGTAGAAATCAGCATTTCCGTTTTTTTAGGATGCCAACTTAAACAACCAGCAGCTCTTGATTCTGTATACCTTTTTACGTCTGATGCTAGTGTGGTGGTTATAGGGGGTACGCCTTCTACAATAAGATTTTCAGTTGGTTTAATTTCTTGTGCATGCAAAGCGCTATTTGCTATTAGGATACAAATTAGTAAGAACTTTTTTTTACTATTCATAAAGCAATTATTTAAAGTATAGTTTACATTTTTCTACTACTGTTCATGTATTACGATATAATATTTTCATACTCAACCCAAACAAAATCCATTAATTCTTTAATATAGGTTGATGAAAAATTGAATTGTAATCCAGCAGCTTCGTACAATTCAGGCAGGGTTCGAGTTCCTCCAAGGCTCAACGCTTTAATGTAATTGTTTAATGCTTGTTGTTTATTGATTTTAAATTGTTTCCACATACCAATAGCGCCTAATTGGGCAATACCATAATCAATATAATAAAAAGGTGCTTCATATAAGTGCAATTGCTTTTGCCATGTATATAAGCGATATTCTTCCAAACCTTTTGTGTCAAATATTCCTGGAGAAAATTCATTGTAAATACGGAGCCAATTTGTTAAACGCTCTTCTACAGTGTGTTTCGGATTTTCATATATCCAATGTTGGAATTTGTCAATCGTAGCAATCCACAAAAACATAATGATGACTTGCTCTAATTGATGTTCCTTGGCTCTACGCAAATCTTCTTCTTTATTAAAAAAGATGTTCCATTCATCCATTGTTAATAATTCCATAGACATACTAGCTACTTCTGCTATTTCCATAGGGTATTCTTTAAAAGCAGAGAGCTTGAGTTGATGTGTCAAAAAAGAATGTATAGCATGTCCGCCTTCGTGTACCATGGTCGTTACATCATGCATTTGGCTAGCTGCATTCATAAATATAAATGGGGCGCCACTTTCAGCCAACGGACAGTTATATCCACCTGGTGCTTTCCCCTTTCTACTTTCTAGATCTAAATGTTTTAGTGCATTCATTTTGCGCAAACAATCACCAAAAAAAGGATGTAATTTATCAAAGCACGTAATAGATTTTTCTAACAATTCTGTTCCCGTGCTAAATGGATGTAATGGTTGTATACCGGCAGGCTCTGCTTGCAAGTCCCATGGACGCAGCATTTCAACATTTAATTTTTCTTTTTTACGTTGATATATTTTGTTTGCAAGTGGTACAACGTGTGTTTTAATAGCTTCGTGAAATTGGTAGCAATCCTCTTTGGAGTAATCAAATCGTCCTAATTCTACAAATTTATAATCTCTATAGTTCTGAAATCCTGCGTTCTGCGCAATCGTATTGCGTAGTTGTATTAATTGTGTATATAAAGTATTAAGCTCCTCTTTGTCTTGTAGTCTACGCTTTTGTATGCTATGATAAACGGCTTCTCTTAGTTTACGATCAGGATTTTCTAAAAATTTAGCCGCTTGTTGTAAGGTATATTCTTTATCATCAACCTGTATCGTCATTTTTCCCGTAATAACACCATACTGCTGTTGCAGTACGCTTAACTGCGCTTGTATAGGAACATTTTCTTCTCTATATAAATCAATACTTTTTTTGACATTACGCAGATAGGTGAAGTATTCTTTTTTATCTAGTTCTTGTGTAAATGAAGAGGCTAATAATTTTTTATTGAGTTGATCGGCATAAGGTTGAAGTTTTGGTTGTATTTCCAAACAGAAATAATTAAATGCTTCTTCTAATATTTTATTTTCCGTATCGCATGTCATACGAATTTGCCGCCAACAAGCATCTTCGCTTACCACAGCTTCCAGCTCACTTAACTTTAACAGCCAGCCTTCTAATGCTTGCTTAGAAGCAATAGGTTCGTCTAGTAGGTTTTTAAAAAAGGGTTCTAAAGATTCCCAAGTAGTGATGACAAAATCTTTAGGCACAAATTGACGATCTAGTTTTTGAATATTGGCAGTCATGATTAAAAAATTTAGTATGTTGGCAGAATTTAAAGTATCAGCAAAAATAAAAAGTTACAGTATATTTCAACTGTAACTTATGATATACGTTCATCTGAATTATTAACCGTATGCTTAATCCTCTACTTTCTTTTTTCGTGTTGTAGGTTTTTTAGGTACTGAATCTTTTATTTTTGAGTCGCTTCCCTTTTTGGTGGCTGTTTTTTTCGGTTTATTTGTTGTTGCATGGTCTTTAATTTCCTTAGATTCTTTCTTTTCAATTGCTGGTTGCTCAATAATTTCTTCTTCTTTAGATATGGCTGTATTGTAGTCTATTTTATTTTCTTGTAAGATAGTAAACCATTTTATCATTTTTTTCATATCGCTTACATATACTCGATTCAAATCGATGGAAGGATATATTTTTTGAAAATAGGCTTTAAGTGCAGCATTATCTTTTTCGTTAGGTAAAGAAGCTGTACCCGTTTGCATAGCTTTGAATATTTCCACTAAATTTACATTTCCTTGGGTAGTATATATTTCGATACTTTCTATTTGTGTTAAAGCATGTAAACGAGCAGAAACAAATTTAGTTTGTTTATCTTCTAGAGAGCGCACTACAGCACCATCTTTTCGACTATTAATTAGTTCAAATAATCCACTAAAACCGGTTAGGGAAACAATATTTTTATATGTCATAAGTATTAATTTTTCGATGTGTTGATGTACAAATTATGTTGTGCATTGGCATTAAAACCACGTTTCATTAAAAGGTATAAACACTTTTCGGTTTATACAGTTAAAATTTATGCCCCGTGGTTATTACATTGTTTTTTGTTTTCTTTTTCTTTCTTCTTCATTTAATATAGTTTTACGCATACGAATGTGATTGGGCGTAACTTCAATACATTCATCTTGTTGAATATATTCCATACACTCTTCTAACGTCATTTGTATTTTAGGAGCAATACGTACGGAATCATCTGTACCACTGGCTCTCATGTTAGTTAATTTTTTTCCTTCAATAATATTTACTACTAAATCACCTGGTTTTATATGCTCCGCTATAATTTGTCCGGCATATATTTCTTGACCAGGATCTATGAAGAAAGATCCCCTGTCTTGTAATTTATCGATAGAATAAGCAGTTGCTGTTCCATTTTGTTTTGCCAATAGTACTCCGTTGTTTCGCCCTGGTATTAGACCTTTCCAAGGTTTATATGCGATAAACCGATGTGCCATTACAGCTTCGCCAGCTGTGGAAGTAAGCACCTGGGTACGTAATCCTACTAATCCCCTACTCGGAATTTCAAACACCAAATGTTGTAAAGATCCTTTAGTTTCCATAACCAACATTTCTCCTTTGCGGCGTGTAACTAAATCTATTACACGACTAGCATATTCTTGTGGGACATCTACTACTAAATTTTCATATGGCTCACATTTTTGCCCGTCTATTTCTTTTGTTAATACTTGTGGTTGGCCAACGGTGAGCTCATAGCCTTCTCGACGCATCGTTTCTATCAATATACCCAAATGTAAAATACCGCGGCCATATACCAAAAAGCTATCTGCATTTTCAGAATCTACTACTTTTAGGGCTAGATTTTTTTCTGTTTCTTTCATCAAGCGATCCCTTAAGTGCCTACTCGTTACAAATTTTCCATCTTTTCCAAAAAAAGGAGAATTATTAATAGAAAATAGCATGTTCATAGTAGGCTCATCTACACTTATAACAGGCAATGCT
>CAZXBE010000052.1:0-11119 GCA_964638565.1 uncultured Chitinophagaceae bacterium | reverse complement strand
TATCGACCTCGCATTGTTAATGGGTCAACTGTTCCTGTGTGTATGCATAAGTTTCCGGAACCGGTAGCACTTATAACATCTCCAGCTACTTCATCTAGTATCATGTTAATTTTAGTAAGATTATTAACCTTTATATCTAAATCAATAGTAAGATTATTATTGTTTGCTTTTTTATCTGTTTGTAGTTCTGTTCCGTATTGTTTCCAAACAATAAAATCAGCTTCTGCACTTTGGCGGCTATTGCTATTACGAATAAAAATAGCACTACTATCTGTAGGCTCAGCATTTATTAGCATCTTCATATCTGCTTGTGGACCTTTAATAGAGAAATGCACAATACCTACTGCCTCACCATAAAAAGGTTGTTGGCTTATTGAAGTGGTATTCATTAATTCTAATCGATTTGCATCAATACTAATATCATAATTTATGTTGTTGAATCCATTTGCAAACGATAATACACCTTTTGCTTTCCCTATGTTATTGAACCTATCTTTTAAATTAAATTCCTCAAAACGAATAGAGCCATCTTTACATATTAACTTAGCCGTATCAATGGTATATGTTACATTTGTATAAGCACTTGTTACGTGAGTTTGCTGTAAATAAGCAATTCCTTCCAATATAAATTTTTTATGGGTAATAGATGTTTGCAATTGCCCATAAGCTTTGCCATCTATAGTACTAAAAACACTTGATAAATAAGGTTTAAATATACCTAATTCCATACCATTCATAACCAAGTTATTGTACAAAAACACCCCACTACTATCTTTTAAATTAATTACTCCGTTGGCAATGAAATCATAATTTACATTAGGAGAAATTACCTCATACACTAATTTTCCATCATTTGCTCGATAGTTTGCTTTAACTTGTAAGGCTCCCATCATATTAGTATCCAATTGAAATTGTTCAATATGTAATGCCGTATCCGTATAAGCATACATATCACCAAAAGGATCTGATACAACAATTTTACCATTCATTAAACCTTCCATTGAGGGCTTTTTTAATGCCAGTGGCAAAAAATCGGCAATTACAATATTGCGTAAATCAATGTATAAATCATTATGATTACCCGTTTCGGAAGGTTGTGTTTGTACTATTAATTGCTGCTCACCTGTAGAAAAAGTAACATTATTGGCCGATAGTGTTTTATTACGGTAAACAATTTCTCCTGCTTTTTTAATTTCCCAAATTTTATCGTTCAATACAAATGAAGAAGGTTTAAAGTACACTCCAATACCATCTTCATAGGTGTTTATAGTAGCTTCCACATTTGCTGCACTTAAAGAACGATTGGCACTTGTGCTCAATTTCAATTCTGAAACATTTTGCCTTGTACTTAGATTAAGAGTAGTATAGGGAAAATATAAACTATCATCGATCACAATGTTATCTGTTTGAACAGTTAAATCTAATTTTTCATTAGTGCCATCACCTTTAATATAAAAGTTATTTGCGCTAAAATTTTTATAACTAAAGGAAGGAATATTTCCATTTATCGTAATCTTGTTATTACTGGACTGTAGTGTTCCGCTTAATTTTGCATCACTAAATCCTTTTAAATCGGGGTTAAACAAAGACAAATACCCATCAATGCTACCCATTTGAATAGAATAAGAAAAATTTTGTTTTTGAACGGAATGTGTAGGGGCCTCAATATAAGCAGGAAGATATTGGTGTGCTAAGCGTTTAAATTCATCTCCTAGTTCTATTATTTTATACTCGCCTATTATGCTCGCATTTATTTCATTGCTTTGAAGGGATAATATTTTTAAAGCAGCATCTCTTGCTTCTGTTTTTAATACTATAGAATCTAAATTTAAACGCACACCCTCATGAAATACGTTTGTATTAAACATCTTAACATATCCAGTAAATGCGTCAATATTTTTGCCTTTAAAATTAAAATCGAACAAACCATCTACATGTACATCGTTTTTAGTAATTCCTAATGCTTTTGCCTGTAGTTGCTGTACCTCTCCTATAATAGAAAATTGTGATGAATCTTTATGTGTATTGATAATGACATCAAGATTAAATTTTAAATTAGGATCATTAACTTTAACGACTCCGGTATAATTATTATGATTTAATTTTCCATTGGCAACCACATTGGAATATGAATAGCCTTTATAATCTAACCTCCGCAGTTGCATTATTAAATTGGTAGAAGCTTGCCTGTTTGTTCCTTTTCCTTCTAACTCTATAGCACCTTCAATAATGCCCAATTCGCTATTGTGTAAAAAGGTTCCTAATTGAAAACCTTTAAACTTTAGTTTCCCAATATACGCAGTAAGATCATTTTTTTGTATTTGAATGTTAACATCAGTTTGAACATTACCTATGTTTGTTTCTAAAAGTCCTAGAGAGGAAAAATTATTTAGAAAGCCAGAAAAATTACCCGTATATTTTATATTTGATAAAGCAATAAGATTTACTGTTGGCAAGCGTTTTAAGGCAGGTGCTATCTTTACAATATCGGAATATTTTGTTCTTAAATGTATTTGATTTGCATGTATATATAAATGCTTAACGTCTGATAAATTAGTTAATGTGATATTACCAGAAAAAGAAGAAGAGCTATTATCTGTATGTATGTTCATATTTGTGCCTACCATATTATCTAAAGTCCCTTTTACATGCCCAGTTAAAAGAAATTTCATATTCCAATTTTTCAACTTGGGTGCAAATAAAGAAAGATCATTGCTGGATAATATGGACGATGTAAGATTAGCTTCAAGCTGAACTTTTTTTTCGAATTGGCTTAAATCGTTGATGCTATAGTAACGCATAGCAAAATAGTTCTTTATTTGACTATTATTGGTACGCAGTATTAATTGATCAAATATTATAGCACGAGGATGAATAGTGCAATTAGCTTGTAAGGTTTTTACTTGCAATCCACTTTGCTCCTGGGTAGATAAATCAATATGTGTAGTAATGGTATCTTTGAGCCATTGTACTTTACTCAATGATCCATTTATTTTTTCAAATACAATATTCACATCACTAAAAGATCCGGGTACTATAGCTTTAGTAGGCAATTTTTGCATTCCCAATACACCATCTGTTATAGAAATATGATCAATAAATAGTTGTAAGTTATTAGGATTCCATTCGAATGGTTGTTTTACAGCATTACTATCTTTTTTTATGACAACATTACTATTAGGCTTCAAGCCTTGGTAGCTCTGCTCAAAATAGGTTGGTCGATCAATGTGGATAGACCGAATATAATATTGATTATTCTTGGTATTGGCATCTTCTGCTTCAAAAGCAAGATTGTGCAATGATACATATAGATTTTTCCCATTCCATCCATCCCGTTGTATAAATTGAATATTTTCCAGCCTAATTTGTTGTAGAGAAAGTTTTGATTTACTTTCTGAGCTGCTTTTATTAGACGAAGAAAAATAATCCATCAAAAATTCATAATTCCAGACAGAATCTGTGCGCTGTGTTTTGACAATAGCATTTTTCAATCCAATGTATTTTAAGCTAATATTATCCTTAAAAAAGAACCAATCCGTAATACGAACTTGCACAAACCCAGCATACAACAAAGTATCGTTATATCTATCTTGAAGGCATACGCCCTCTAAATTCATTCTATTAAAAAGTGAAAAATCTACCCGATCAATTTCAATCTTAGCATGCAAGTCTTTAGAAAGCTGATGGGTAATTTTATGCACTAACCAAGTTTGTACAGGCGGAAGCTGTAGTAATATCCATACTGCTATGAGTAAAACTATAATGCTTACAAAAAGCCGACGTAATATTTTAAAGAATTTACGCAGTGAGGTTTTTGCTCCAAAAATAACTCCTAAAAATCAAAGAAGCTTTAATTTTTAGGGTTAAATACCATATTTACGTTTGATTTGTTTATTTACTTCTCTTTGCTTAATTGTTTCTCGTTTATCATATATTTTTTTACCCCTTCCCAACCCAATTTCCATTTTAACTAAATTTTTATCGGAAAAAAATATACGAAGGGGTATAATGGTGTATCCTTTTTCTTTTATTTTAGACTCCCATTTTCTTAATTCTTTTTTAGTAAGCAGTAGTTTACGATCGCGATTATTTACATGGTTGTTCTGGTTACCAAGCGTATATTCTGCAATATGCAAGCTCTTAATCCAAAGTTCTCCCTTATGAAAAAAACAATAACTATCGTTAAAGCTCAGTTTCCCTTCTCGAATAGATTTTACTTCGGTACCTACTAGAGCCATACCTGCTATTAATTTATCTTCAATAGCATATTCGAAATAAGCTGACCTGTTACGTATTTCACTACTCATACATATATGCTTTTGAAAACATTAATTTTTAAATAACGTAAAAAGCTGACTTAGTTTATTCTTTAATTGTTTACGCTCTACAATACAATCTAAAAAACCATGTTCTAATAAAAATTCACTGCGTTGAAAACCTGGTGGCAAATCTTTACGAATGGTTTCTTTAATAACTCGAGGTCCCGCAAAACCAATTAGAGCGCTAGGTTCAGCAATATTTAAATCTCCCAACATCCCAAAAGATGCAGAAATACCCCCAAAAGTAGGATCAGTAAGTATGGATATATAAGGTAATTTGGCATCGGATAATTGAGATAGTTTACCAGATGTTTTAGCCAATTGCATCAAAGAAAAAGCACTTTCCATCATACGAGCACCACCTGATTTGCAAATAACTACATAGGGCATCTTATGCTCAATACAATAATCTACTGCTCTTGAAAATTTCTCTCCCATCACGCTTCCCAACGAACCACCAATAAATTCAAAATCCATACAGGCTACTACAGTGTCATGTCCATTTATCTTTCCAACAGCTACATTCATAGAATCCTTTAAGTCACTTGTAGACCAAGTTTCTTCTAATCTTTTTTGATATGGCTTCAAATCGGTAAATCCTAAAAAGTCTTTCGATCGAATATCCGTAAAAAGTTCTTCGTATCGGTTTTCATCAAATAAAATAGTATAATACACTGTGCTACCAATGCGATGATGGTAATTGCATTTGGGACAAACAAATTTATTTTCTTCTAACTCGTTAATAACACATATATATTGACATGAAGGACACTTAGACCAGAGCCCTTCTGGTGTTTCTTTTTTTTCAGCAGTGCTGGTTAATATACCTTTTTTTCTACGCCTAAACCAACGTGACTTTGATGGCTCACTGCTTTTTTCTTCACCACTCAGATTTAGTTCGAAATCTTCTTCGTATTGTTCCATAATATATTAAGTAGTTTAGAAAATGATTTAATGCTTTTTAAGCAACTGTAATATCTTTATCCAAATATACGTCTTGCGTAGCATGCAATATTTCCACACCTTCCTTAAATGGCCGTTGAAATGCTTTTCGGCCCAATATTAATCCCATACCACCCGCACGTTTATTAATTACAGCAGTGGATACTGCTTCCTGCAAATCAGAAGATCCTTTACTTTCACCACCAGAATTGATTAATCCTACACGTCCCATATAACAATTAGCTACTTGATATCGTGTTAAATCAATAGGGTGATCTGTAGTTAAGTTTTCATACACCAATGGTGAAGTTTTACCATGTTTAGTAGCTAAATATCCGCCATTATTAGTAGGTAGTTTTTGTTTAATAATATCTGCCTGTAAGGTTACTCCTAAATGATTTGCTTGCCCAGTAAGGTCTGCTGCTGCATGATAATCTACGCCATCTACTTTAAAATGATTGTTACGCAAATAGCACCATAAAATGGTGCACATACCTAGTTCATGCGCATATTCAAATGCCTCTGTTATTTCTTTAAGTTGTCGTGTACTTTCTGCAGAGCCCCAATAAATAGTAGCTCCAACAGCTATAGCACCCATATTCCATGCACTTTTTACGGTTCCAAATAAGGTTTGATCATATCGATTTGGGTAACTTAAAAATTCATTATGATTAATTTTTACAATGAATGGAATTTTATGTGCATACTTACGACTCATTATACCTAACACCCCATAAGTAGAAGCCACTCCATTACAACCGCCTTCTACAGCTAGTTTTATAATATTTTCCGGATCAAAATATATAGGGTTTGGTGCAAATGAAGCTCCTGCACTATGTTCTATTCCTTGGTCAACAGGGAAAATAGAACAGTACCCCGTTCCAGCTAATCGACCATGATTTAATAATGTATGCAAACTGCGCAGTACTTGATTACTACGATTAGATTGTGCCCATACCATATCTAAATGATTGGGTGATGGTAAGTGCAATTGAGATTTATCAATGGTTTTGCATTGATGTTTTAATAAGTACTCGGCTTTATCGCCTAATAGAGTAATAATTTTAGTTGATGCCATATAAAATTAAGTCTTAGAATAAAAGTAATCTAAAGTGCAAATATAATTCTAAAAAATAGGTGTATGTCTATTCCTTTTATTAATTATAACTGAATGTAAGCTTTTTTATTAGATTCTCTGGTTGTAGTGGCGTTTCAAAACAGGAAACACAATAATAAATTATAGTCAGCGAAAAAGTATTAAAACTGACTATATATTTTTATAGTCAGACAAGAGTCTTCTAAATTTATGATGGTGGAGTAATAGCAACCAACAGCCGAGCAATTACTTAATTGCTTTTTAGATTGAATTCAGAGGTGCAATAATTGTCAAATAAACTCAACATAATTTTACTTTACCTCCTGCATATCAACCAATTTTTTATAAAAACCATTTTGGGTGATAAGTTCATCATGTGTACCTCGTTCTACTATTTCTCCTTCTTTTAATACAACAATTTCATCGGCATGACGAACAGTGGATAAGCGATGCGCAATTACAATACTAGTACGGCTTTGCATCATTTTATTGATAGCATCTTGCACTAAACGTTCACTTTCTGTATCTAATGAAGAAGTGGCTTCATCTAAAATTAAGATAGGAGGATTTTTGAGCACTGCTCTTGCAATAGTTAATCGTTGCCTTTCACCTCCACTAAGCTTTGTTCCTCTGTCACCAACATTAGATTGATAGCCATTTTCTTTTTGCATAATAAAAGTATGTGCATTAGCCACTTTAGCTGCTTCTTCAATATCTTGTGGAGAAGCATTGGTCATGCCTAAAGCGATGTTATTGGCAATACTATCGTTAAATAAAATAGGCTCCTGAGTAACAATACTCATATGCTGCCGCAGTGATGCAGTAGAATATTCTTTTATATTAACCCCATCAATTAAAATTTCTCCTTGGCTTGCATCATGGAAACGAGGCACAAGGTCTGCCAAAGTAGATTTTCCTGCACCAGAGGAACCAACCAACGCTACTGTTTTTCCTTTCTTAACAGTAATATTGATATTTTTTAATACAACTCTATCTCCATACGAGAAATATACATTTTTAAATTCAATACTGTCCTCAAATGTCAACATAGACTTGCTATTTGTTTTTTCTATCACCGTATCAGCTACTTGCAGCAAATGTTCTATACGTTCAACAGCAGCACCACCTCGTTTAATATTAAAAAATGAAGAGGATAAACTTTTAGCAGGATTAATGATAAGAGCGAACATAGCAATATAAGCTATTAAAGCACTAGGAGATAACGTATTGCCTGTTTGATTTAGAGCCAACCGACCACCAAAATATAAAATAGTGCATAGTACGATAACACCCATTAGTTCAGTTAATGGAGAAGCTAAATTTTGACGTAAGCTCATTTTATTACGCAAACGAAAAAGAGAACTATTGATATGTAGAAATTTTTTGTGCATTATATTTTCGGCTACAAAAGCCTTAATAATACGCATGCCGCCAAGCGTTTCTTCTATAATGGATAAACTTTGGCCCTGTTGTACAGATAATTGATGAGAATGTTTTTTTAATGAACGACTCACACGACCAATAACGAAGCTCGTAGTAGGTAACAATATCAATAAAAACAAAGAAAGTGAAGGGCTTATGTATACAAGGGAAATTAAATATACAATAATAGTAATTGGATCCCTTATAAATCCTTCTAGTGTTCCAACTACAGAACCTTCTATTTCTGCTATATCGTTGGTCATACGAGACATTAAATCTCCCTTACGTTGTTCGCTAAAGTAACCAATGGGTAAGCTTAATATTTTAGTATACATATCTGTACGTAGTTGCGTAGTAATAGCACTTCTAATAGGTGTAGATATATAAGAAGCAATGTAAGAAAATACATTTTTAAATAAGGTAGCTGTTATTATAAATAAACATATTATCCCTAAAGCACTTACTTTACCATAGAGGAATACCGTTTGTTGCACAATATTTTTAATGTAAGAGCCTATATCATTAGATTGTACAACAGCCTGCTGATGAACACCTGCTTCATTAGATCGGAATATAACCTCTACAAATGGAGCTAACATACCAATCGATATAACAGAAAAAAGAGTAGCTAAGAGTGTAAAAAAAAAGTAAAGAAAGGTTTTGCCCTTGTACTGTCCTACATAACGAAGAATGCGTCTATATTTTTTCATGATGGTATTATCTAGAATCAAAAGTAAAAATTCAAAAATAAAAATCGTGTATTTTTTATATACTACTTTTGAATTTTAATTTATCGTATATGCAAGAAGGAAAAAGGCAAAAGCAAATAGCAAGTTTACTAGAACAAGAGCTCAACTTTGTTTTTCAGCACAAAAATTTAAATATGGTTAATGGAGGCATGGTATCCATTGCAAAAGTAAAAGTTACGCCAGACTTATTAGAGGCAAGAATTTATCTTAGTTTTTATCAAGTAAAAGATTCTGAAGCTACTTTAAAACGAATTGAGGAATCTGCTTGGGAAATTAAAAAAGAGTTAGCAGCAAAAGTCAAAAATCAACTTCGAAGAATACCTATACTAAAATTTTATGTTGATGACACGCTTGAGCATGTATACAAAATGGAAGAACTTTTTAACCAAATTAACCATTCCAAAAAAGAATAATAATAACCCTATTTTAAATTTAACCATTGTTACCTTTTAGAATTAGTTTTTTATTTGCTTGGCGATATTTTAAAGCCAAAAAATCTACACAGGCCATTAATATAATTAGTTGGATCAGTAGTTCTGCTATAGCTATAGGTACGGCTTCTATGATTTTAGTACTCAGCATTTTCAATGGTTTTGAAAATTTAGTTACATCACTATATAACGATTTTTATACTGATATACGTATTACGGCTCAACAAGGAAAAACATTTTCTTTAACACCTTCTCAGTTCTACGATTTACAAAATATACCAGGCGTTACTGCTTTATCTGGTGTTGCAGAAGAAAAAGCAATTCTCGTAAATGGAGAGATGCAAACCATCATTTATTTAAAAGGTGTAAACACAGAGTATTCAAAAGTGGCTTCTATTGAAAAACATATTGTTCGAGGTTTATTTGATTTAGGTAGTGTTGATACTCCTAAAATTGTTATAGGAGCAGGTATTGAAAATGCAGTTTTAGCAGATGTTTCACCAACATCATTTCCATTAACTATATACTTACCTGCAAAGAATACTACACTTCATTCAGATGTGTATAATAATGGATTACATGCTGCTAATATTATACCAACAGGAACTTTTTTTATTCAACAAGAGTTGGATAATGAATATGCTTTTACTAATTTAAGTTTCATGCAATATATGCTGGATCTTAAAAAAAATGAATACACTGCCATTGAAATTCATACACAAGCAACTTGTGATATACTTGAGTTAAAAAAAAATATAGAACATATATTAGGCCCCTCTTTTAAAATACAAACTCGATACCAGCAAAATCAGAGTTTATATATGGTAATGCAAACGGAAAAATGGATCATATTTATAATATTATCTCTTATCCTAGCTATTGCAGCTTTTAATATAATTGGAACGCTTACGATGCTTGTGTTAGAAAAGCAAAAAGATATTCAAATTTTAAAGGTGCTAGGAGCAAGCAATACTCAAATACAATATATATTTTTAGCTGAGGGTTTTTTAATGGGTGTTATAGGAGCTACTATTGGAACAATAATATCTATTATTCTTTGTTTACTGCAAACGCAATTTAAATGGATCAAACTAGGAAATGGTACATTTATTATAGATTACTATCCTGTTAAAATGCAGGTAACAGATTTTTTGTTTGTGTTTGCTGTTATTTTTTTTATTGTCATGGCAGCAAGCTGGTGGCCAGCTCGAAAAGCTTCAAAAAGTTACATTCATTTAAAATCTTCTGATTGATTAAAAAAATAGGGCATTCCAAAAAGAAATGCCCTACAAAATAGCGTCAACTACTTATATAATTATGCTGCTGAGGCAGTAGGTGTTGTTGGTTGTTTTTTCATACCCATAAAAGCACCAATTATAACTCCTAATCCCCCAATAATCATGACATAAGTTCCTAAACCAGCACTACCCCCTAAAAGTTTTGCTTCTGCAGAAGTAGCATCCCTAAAATATTTAATAGCCAACCCCAATGTACACAAAGCTAGACCCATAGCGCCTATATTGGACCATTTCTTTCCCACAAAAAGGAAAATTACACATAATAAACCAATAGCTACAAAAAATATTCCAGGGTTTCCGCGTTCTCCCCTAAACCCACTGATAGATTCTGACATACCCATAAAAGATATTTTCATCCACGGAAGCCATGCTGAAACAATAATTAGGATAGAGGCTACAATGCCTATTAGTTTGTTTTTTGACATAAATTGATTTTTTGTTTGTGCGAATATAAGAAGCTAAACAGTATTCAGCAATTTTTTAGTAAATGTGAAAAAGTAATAAAAGCAATCATTCTTTTTTCTTATACCTGCTAATTAATGCAACTACTTGTGCGTTCTGTAATATGGTAAGATCCAAAGCAATAACTTTTTTAACCAATTTAGGCTCTATTTGTAAAGCCTCTTCTAACCGAAGCAAGGCTTCTTTTACTTTTTTCATAGCTAATAAAATAATAGCTATATAAAATAAAAATATAGGCTTCTCATTGGTCATTTTAAACGCAATAGTTGTTTGTTTCAAAGCTTCGTTGTATTGCCCGATTGTATACAAACAACGAATAAGTTCATTCCAACCATTCATTCCTTTAGGTCTTATAGCTACTACATTTCCAAAGTATTGTATAGCTTCTTTATACTGCTTT
>CAZXBE010000051.1:0-11217 GCA_964638565.1 uncultured Chitinophagaceae bacterium | reverse complement strand
AAAGCTTAACAATTTGCTTAAATTTGACCTCTGAAATTCTTGAACGAAAAAAATACTTGTTATTCATTGTCCAGACTAAGTTAGAGCATTATTTAAATGTCCTTAACTTATCTTGACCCAAAAAGTATTATCCCATCACCATTAGAGAATATTAAAACTAGCATAACAGGTATTTGGGGGTTAACTAGTTTCAGTCTAGGATTTGTCGAAACCAGCTATTGTAATGGCGCTCAGCCAACTACGACGTATGTTAATTATGATAGCGACTATCTAGATTCGACACTTTTGACGCTAGCGCTAATGGCTGATGGTAATATATATTCTAATATACCTACGCTGCATTCCAATACATATAAAGGCTAGCAACTTATTAATACTGAAAAGTTAGGTATAAATGGACGAATAGCTACTATTGGTACGCTTACTAAAGATAGACTTCAGCTTACATTAGCAGATAGTGTTGTAGTCAATTATGCCATGAATTGTCATAATGAAAAAACATATTTGAGGAAATATTATTTAAGGCGTCTTTAATATCTCCCTTCCATCATATTTCAAAACCTACATTCGACATCTACTGCGAGGTACGAAATAACCTGCTAGAGCATCGCAGGGATTTTTATATTTTGTAGTGCAGACTACTTGCCCAACATGATCTGTTTTAATTTGCAAAACCTGAGGTAAAGTACACCTTTTAAAATATCGAAAAATTAAAAACCTTACTCTCTTTTAAATTCGAAATTATTTAAGCTCTTTAGTATATTTATTCGCATTGGTATAATTTGGAGAACAAGGATAATAAAAAGAGCCAGCTTTTACGCCGGCTCTTTTGTTGATAAAAGAACAGAGTGAATTAATAGTTTCTCAACTTTAATACAGAACGTCTATTTTTTGCTCTTCCTTTTGCTGTTTTATTATCAGCTATTGGTTGAGTTTTCCCATAACCTTTTGAAGTTAGACGAGCAGGGTCAATTCCTTTTTTCACTAAGTATGCTTTAACAGCTCCAGCACGTTTTTCAGACAAAGTCATGTTGTATTCATCCTTACCCACATTATCTGTATGACCTTCAATGTCTAAGATATAAGTTGGATTTTCATTCAACGATTTTACTACTTCGTTCAATGGTTTGAATGATTTTGATAATATGGTAGATTTACCTGTAGCAAAGTATATCTGATTGGCTATTTTATTAAATTTCTGAATTACATCTTGTTTAATTTCAGGACAACCAAAGTTTGCAACAGTACCAGGTACATCTGGACACTTGTCTTCCTCATCGTTTACGCCATCACCATCCCTATCAGGTATTGGACAACCTTGGTAACGAGCTACACCAGGCACATCCGGACACTTGTCTTCTTCATCATTTATACCATCGCCATCTCTATCAGGTATTGGACAACCTTGGTAACGAGCTACACCAAGTACATCCGGACATTTGTCCTCATCATCACTTATACCATCGCCATCTCTATCAGGTACTGGACATCCATGGTATTTGGCCACACCAGGCACATCTATACAAGAGTCTTTAGGATCAGAGATGCCATCACCGTCTCTATCAGGACAACCATTTAACGCTACAAGACCAGGCGTATCAGGACAATCATCTTGATCATCTACTACACCATCGCCATCTCTATCTTTCGTAATTAACAATGTATCTCTTGTGTGTATGATGGTGGTGTCTGGTTTTCTTAAATCAGGGCGAGACTTGAATATGCGATAGTTTAGACCTGCATAGAAATCAAATCCACCTGTTTTTTCTTTAAATAAATTTGTTAAGATAGTTTGAGACCCAACTAATAATGGGCCTATCTGAAATCCTAACCCTGCATTAACATTCTTAAGCTCATCATAAGATACAGGCATAAACGCACTGAATCTCCTTAAATCGATATGAGGAGTTAGGCTATAAGTACTAAAATAGTGTGGAGTTTGATTATCTGCAGTTTTAGAAACTAAATTAATTAGTGCATTAGCATTTAGATAAAATGCTTTAAAAATATGATAATCCACATTAACATGTGCTGCCATAGGTAAATTCATGGTGAATTTATTAATGGTTTGGTTTAAAACCACCCCATTGTCTACGGTGGCTAACCTATTAACATATCCATTTACTGTTTCATTAAGTTGAGGCTTAAAAATAGACTCCGGCTTACCGCTACCAGTCAATGTATAACTTCCACTTGGTGTATTTGTACTATAGCTAACAGAACCTATGTCGGTAATGGAAGCTCCAACCCTTACCTTATAAGGATGATCATTTACGCTAAGCCACCCTTTTACATTACTCCAATTAGTTGCTTTACCTTCAGGCCTCCACTCCCATGTGACACCAACATCACCACCAATACCACTGTTTGAAGTATTTATACTTTTTCCTATAATATCCAACACGTTCTGTGTAGTAGTACCTTCCAAATTTAAGTTTTTAAAATCGCCTGAAACTAGCAACCGACCATTACCTGAAAGTTCTGTTAGATTGACTCTCCCTGCATCATACTGAATGAATGCATTGTTAGTACGAGCAGCTAATGCGCCCATACCTAAAATATATTTTCCCGTAATTCCAACACTAAATACGTGTTTTGGATTTTTATCGAATGTATAAGCATAGGTAAGACCCGCTTCAGCAAAAGTATTCATTCTCACATTAGCATTACCAATTTTATATCTTGTGTTAACAAACGTATTTGTTATAATATTTTGGACATCATTGGTTATATTAGTAAAATTTCCAACCATACGAAGACGTGTGGTTAAACCAACGGCACTATTCCTACCTATGTTAACCATAACAGAGGGTCCTAAAATATCTGCATTAATAGCTAGGCTTTTATCTGCAGTACTGCTAGATCTAAAAAAATTAACCCCTTCTGTAGGATTTTTATATGTGTTTTGTTTGAACATATCAGCAAACTTAACAGTATAAGCATCGTTTAAACCACCAACTTGCATTCCTAGTAAATTAAACTCAATTTTTGAACTGCTTCCACTTATAGAAGACGGATTTTGAACACCACGCAATATAGTGTTGTAGTTGTTATATGGCGATACAGTGGTGAACTGTGCTTGTGTAGCATTGGTCACCAACAAGACCCCCAACAAGGCAGATAAGGGCAGGGATAATTTATTTTTCATAAATATTAAAAATGTTTATGGAACAAAGATGCACAAAAAAATGAAATATCATATATATTTTTTTGTGCTCAACCATTTTATAAGCACGCAATGGGCAATTTTCAACTACACTTGATTTAATTTTGGCCTGAGTTGTTGGCGAGATTTATTAAAAATCATTACTCCATTTTGTTTCCCTTTGCGCAGTTTTTTTTGCTCCTCTACTGGTAAGTGATATAGAGTTGAGCAATCTAAACTACAACAACCATCATAGTTTTGGAGGCAAGCTTCACATTGTATGAATAGTAAATGGCAAGCATCGTTTTTGCAGTTAGTGTGTGTGTCACAAGGCTTCCCGCATTGGTGACAAGTGCTAATGATGTCTGCACTAATACGTTCCCCTAACCGGTTATCAAAAACAAAATTTTTACCCTTAAATTTATTTATAAGATTTTTTTCTTTTACTTGATTCGCATACTCAATAATGCCTCCCTCTAAGTGAAATACGTTCTTAAATCCATTATGCAACATCCATGCACTGGCTTTTTCACAACGTATACCACCTGTGCAGTACATAATAATATTTTGATCTTTTCTGCCCTTAAGCAGATCTACAACCATAGGTAGTTGTTCTCTAAAAGTATCCGAGGGAATTTCAATAGCGTTTTCAAAATGACCTACTTCATATTCATAATGGTTACGCATATCAACTACAACGGTGCTGGATATTGCTGTTAATTTATTAAACGTTTCGGCATTTACGTATTGACCTTTTTTATACATATTGAACGTATGATCCGTAATGCCATCTGCTACAATTTTTTCTCTGATTTTTATGCGCAATACCCAAAAAGATTTACCATCATCATCTACTGCTATATTCAAACGTATATTATTTAAGTCAGTATGGTGGTTGTAAATACATGAACGCAATACCTCCAGTTTGGAAGATGGAACACTTATTTGAGCGTTGATGCCTTCGGAAGCAATATAAATTCTACCAAAAACATTCAACGATGTTAGCTTTTGATACAGTTCATCTCTGAATAGCTTTGTATCCTCAATAAAAAAATATTGATAAAATGAAATAGTTGTTCGTGGTTCTTTTTCCTGCAACAGTTGTTGCTTTAGCACTTCATTGGAAATACGATTATGTAGTACAGCCATAATTAAAATTTTTAGGACACTTACCTGGTGAACAAAACTTTATTGCACAAAGGTATGTTATTTTAAAAAATGGTCAACGGGTAGATCTTGTATTTTTGCACATATGGAACACATGACTTCTATACTAGAAGAGCAAGATGGCGAACTATACGAACGTCAAACAATTAGAACAGATAAAGGACAGGAACCTCTTCGTATCGATAAATTTTTGATGCATCGTATAGAACGAGCAACGCGCAATAAAATACAACAAGCTATTGCAAGTGGTTTGGTTACTGTAAATGGACTAGCTATTAAATCTAATTATAAAGTGAAGGCACATGATGAGATTGTTGTTTTTTCTGACACATCTCCCCATGAAGCTCAAATAAAACCAGAGTATATTCCATTAAATATTGTATTTGAAGATGATGTTTTAATTGTTGTTGATAAGCCTGCTGGATTGGTTGTGCATCCTGGTGTAGGAAATTATACAGGTACTTTATTAAATGGAGTTGCATATTATTTGCGTCAACAAAATATATCTATTAATGAAGAAATATTACCTCGTTTTGGCTTGGTACACCGCATTGATAAAAATACAAGTGGTTTGTTACTGTTGGCTAAAACAGAAAAAGCTGTGGCGCATTTAGCAAAGCAGTTTTTTCATCATACTATACAACGAAAATATATTGCATTGGTTTGGGGAGATATGGAAAAGCAGGAGGGTACTATTTATGCGCATATTGCTCGACACCAACGGCATAGAAAATTATTTGACGCTTATCCTGAAGGCGAGCGGGGAAAAGAGGCTGTTACACATTATAGAGTGTTAGAGCGATTTGGATATACCACGTTGGTTGAATGTGTTTTAGAGACAGGCAGAACACATCAAATTCGAGTACACATGAAATACATTGGACATCCTATTTTTAACGATGATACGTATGGTGGCAATAAAATTGTAAAAGTAACGATATATGCTAAGTATAAACAGTTTGTAGATAATTGTTTTGCTCTTTGCTCAAGACAAGCATTACATGCACAAACATTGGGATTCATTCATCCTGTTACAGAAAAATTTATGTGCTTTGAATCGGTGTTACCCACAGATATGCAACAAGTAATTGAAAAATGGAGCGTGTATGGTAAGCATAGAATATAGTATATAATTATTTGCAACCATGTCGCAAAAAAATGATTTTGTTTAATGAAATGGACTTTATGATAATGGTATAATGTCTATTTAAAGTCAAATAAAGTAGCGGTAAATATTCCTCTTTCTCGGCCTTTTAATAATACATGCCAATTGCCATTATACTTAATAACATTTGGCACAAGTAAATCACCTACTCTGGTTAATTGCACATCCATGGTCACATCAAAATCATATATGCCAGCATTATAGCTCAGTGCATAAGAACGATATACAATATCCATTGTTTTAGCATCAAACCAAGTGATCATTTCATCAATAATGAGCTTATTTCTTTCACTGTTTGTTAAATTGGCCTTGGGTTTAATAGTGAATACGTAGCAAGTTTGGTCTTTAGCATAATCTTTATAGTCAATGCTAAAATCATATAGCGGTATGGCTTCTTCATCAAAGAGCGCAATTTTATTGCCCATTAAGGGGATGCCAGGAATTTTTTGACCAGGGTTAAAGAATAACATTTTCAATTGTTCTTTGTGTTTGTTCATTCCTGTTTTATTTTTTGTAGAAAGGGTATGTCCTTGTATAACATTGGTTTCACCACAAATAGATCCTTCTGTAAAAAATAAACCAGCATATAATTCAGCAGTATAATAATTGTAATTTCCCTTTTTAGTATAAAAATCCCCTGTAGTTTTAGAATCCAATATTTGCATGCTTCTGCAACGATTATGCCGTATTTGACGTGTTCTACTTTGTAAAGAAGCTTCTGTTTTATTTTTTTTATTTTGCATACGAATGTCATTCAATGCAGTAAATTGTAGTAGGTGTAAATTTCTAAATGCCTTATAAAAACTGGTATCTTTTTTCACCCGTTCAATAAAAGCAGGCACATCCAATTTATTATTGATAACAACCTCTGTTAGTTGCAGAGGCCTATTTTGGTAAAAGATAGTTGTATCTTGCGCATGTGATGGTGCTATACAATACAAATAGATTAAAATTGTAGTAATAAATAGTTTCACCAGGTCAATATTATTTCGCAAATATCTAAAAAAGAAGCAATTTATTTATTTATGAAGATGAGATTTTTTATAGGCTATAGCTTACTTATGATTACTACAACCCTTAAAGCTCAGTCTGATACAATAGCAAATGTGCAACCCATTAAAAAGATGGATAAATCTGTTTCCATAGGCTATGGTATTGCTACAGCCCCACAAGCTACAAGTTCATACACGACAGTGATTATCTTTGCTTCCACGTTAGGCGCTTATGTGGTAGAGGAAAAAAATTTGTTTTTTTACGAAAGAGAATTGGGGAATGCTCGATCTTTTCGAGCAGGGCTGAGAATAAAATTTAAGTAACGTCATCATCTTATAAATTGCAATTCATTGAGTGTTTTACCTTCTGTAGCTATTGTCATTTTAAATTATAATGGGAACCACTTATTGCAACAGTTTCTTCCGTTTGTGTTGCAATCAACATACATTAATAAAAAAGTTATTGTTGCCGATAATGCTTCTACAGATGAATCTGTAAACTGGCTACAACAAAATTATTCAATCATAAAAATCATTAAACTACCCTGTAACTATGGTTTTGCAAAAGGATACAATGAAGCGCTAAAACAAATAGAAGCAGATTATTATGTACTACTCAATTCAGATATAGAGGTGTCTTTAAATTGGATAGAACCTATTATAGAATTGATGGAAAGCGATAAAATGATTGCTGCTTGTCAGCCTAAAATATTGTCGTATAAGCAGCGTGATATGTTTGAATATGCTGGAGCTGGTGGTGGGTGGATTGATCGACTGGGCTATCCTTTTGCTCGAGGTCGAATATTCAATATTTGTGAAGAAGATAAGGGCCAATACGATACAACGGAAGAAGTTTTTTGGGCAAGTGGCGCAGCAATGTTTTTACGGGCAACCGCATATTATAAAATAAAGGGGTTGGATAATTATTTTTTTGCACATCAAGAAGAAATTGATTTGTGTTGGCGGTTGCAACTGGAAGGATACAAAATAGTGTCCTGCCCATCGTCTGTTGTATATCATGTAGGTGGAGGCACAATGTCTTATAAAGATAAGCGGAAAGCCTTTTTAAACCATCGTAATAATCTTATTATGTTGTATAAGAACATGCCTATTAAAACATTATTGTGGCTAATTCCCTTTAGAGTTTGGTTAGATGGGACTTATGCATTAATCAATATTTTCAGCGGAAATTATAGATATACTTTTTCTGTGATAAAGGCTCAGGTTGGTTTTTTTAAATGGGCTCTTTTTTATAGGCGACAAAGTATTTTTCCTGTAAAGAGGCGTAAAATTTTTAAAGGCATCTTCAAAGGAAGTATTGTTTGGGGCTTTTTTTGGAAAAAGAAGAAAACTTTTAAAGAAATTATTACGCAAACTTCTATTTTTGTACAATAATTTGAAAAAATGGAACAAGAATCTCAAACTATTCAACCTGAAAAAGATATCACCTCTAATTGGGTTACCTCTTCGCGTTTTCTATTTTATGTTAAAGTGTTTTGCTTGCTCTCATTTACTATAGGAGGGTGTTATGGTTTATATATACATCGTTATAAGGGTAAACCCGAAGTAGAAGTACCAGGAAATACTTTATATACACCTCAATATAAGTAAGCTTAAAAATAAAAAAGAGGTTGCTTATTTTATAAGCCAACCTCTTTAAAGGCCATAATCTAACAAAATAGTCTATTTCTTTTCTGGCATTTCAGTTGCTTTCTTCGTATCTACTTCTGTTTTTGCAGGCTCAGTAACAGGCGCTGTAGTTGTAGTAGTTGCAGAATCTGTTTTTGCAGGTTCAGTAACCGGCGCTGTAGTTGGTTGCTCCTTTGTTGGAGTTGCAACACTTGGTGAATCCGTAGTTCCTTCTTTTTTGTCTCCATTTTTACAAGCTACAAAAGCTCCTAAAGCAAATACAAACAATAATTTTTTCATTTTTTGTTTTTTTGGGTGAATAAATTTCACGTTTATTCTTTTTTTTATAAAAGGTAACCCAACAAAAAAATATTTTTTATAGCTTTTTAAATATATAGAATACTACCCAATAATTTAATAAAATTTTCATCTAACGGGTTACCTTTATTTGTTTATTGTATTAAAAAAAGATACTTATTAGGTGGATACATTTGAAAAAGAATTGCTAAAAAAGCTAGTTAATAGTCATAAAGACGCTATTGAGCATATTTATACACATTATTATCCGGTTATTCAATCCCTTATTATAAATAATAATGGAAGTGTAGAAGATGCACAAGATGTTTTTCAGGAGGCTATGATTGTATTGTATGAGAACGCTAAAAGAGAAGATTTTAACCTCACTAGCCAACTAAGAACATATTTATATGCTATATGCAAGCGCTTGTGGCTTAAGCGATTACAGCAACAATATAAATATAACGTTGTATTACCATACGATTCAGAGGATTTAACAGATATTGATCCGTCCATAGAAGAGTATAAAAAAAGAGAGTCGGATTTTGGCATAGTGCAGGCAGCATTGCAACGTGTTGGAGAGCCTTGTAAAGGCTTATTGGAGGCTTGTTACATACACAATAAAAATATGAAAGAGATTGCAACAGTTTTTGGATACACCAATGCAGATAATGCCAAAAATCAAAAATATAAATGCTTGATGCGCCTAAAGAAACTATTTTTTGAAAAATATAAAGGATGAATAGATTATGAAAGAAATTTTATTGTTAGAAAATATCGAACGGTATCTTAATGGTGAAATGAGTGTTCTAGAGCGATCTGATTTTGAACAGCTAAGAATAGATGATGCGAATGTAAATAAACAAATAGAGCAATATGAATTGCTTTTTAAACAGCTTCAACAATATAATCAGCAGCATACATTTAGAGCGCAACTGCAAAAGGTACATAATGCATGGAAAAAGAAATCGACCTCAAAAAAAATGCATATTGTTTATTTATGGAATAAATACAAGCGAACGGTAGCAGTAGCTGCAGTTATTGCAGGATTTACAGCTTTTATTACCGTTCAATTTATTACGTATGTTGCACCCAAAGCACAACGTAGTGAGGTGCAAGAACTTGTACATAAAGTGAAGGTCATCGAAGATAAGCAAACCGTTTTAGGATCTACTATTGAACGTGCAACTAAAGATAATGAACCTTCTACACCTGTTTTATATAATGGTACAGGGTTTTTAATTGATGTAAAAGGCTATCTAATTACGAGCGCACATGTAGTGAAAAATACGAAAAACATTCGAGTGCAAAATTCTAAAGGGGAAGTGTATAATGCAACAATCTTACATGTTAATAATGAATGCGATCTGGCCATTTTGAAAATAAATGACGATCATTATAAACCAATCAACAGACTGCCTTACACTATTCGAAAAAATAATATTGATTTAGGAGAACAAGTGTTTACATTAGGATACCCACGTAACGAAATTGTATATGGCGAAGGGTATGCAAGTGCTACTACAGGATACAATGGGGATACCTTAAGCTGTCAATTAGCTATATCTGCCAATCCGGGCAATAGCGGGGGACCTATTTTAAATAAAAATGGCGAAATTGTAGGAGTGCTTAACGCTCGACAACTGCAAGTCGATGGCGTAGTATTTGCTATTCGTTCTATTAATATATACAACCTGTTGAATGCCTTAAAACAGAACGAAACAATGTATGATAAAATAAGATTACCTACAAATTATACTTCATTCAAAAAGGTAAATCAAGCACAACAAATTAACCGTGTAAAAGATTGCGTGTTTATGATTAAAGTTTATTAAACGACTTTCGTTAAAATATACTTTTTCTTTAAAAAAATGAGCTTATTTTTTTCATACAAATGTATGAGCTGCTGCTGTCATGTCATAACTGTTCAATGTATAAACCAAAAACCAATTATATGCAATCAACAAAAAAGGCTTTAGTACTAGGTATTGCTATTTTATTCTTATCCTGTAAGAAGGGAGAGAATAGAGAAAGTAGTATAAACAAAGATGATGATAGCTCAAACGCTTTTATTTCATCCTCTGCTGCCATAGAGAATAACAAAGATTCAACAAGGAAATTTATTAGAACGGCTGATTTAAAGTTTAAAGTAAAAAGTGTTATCAAGTCAACTTATGATATTGAAAATATAACGAATCAGCAAGGTGGTTTTGTAACCTATACTAATTTGGCAAGTAATATTGATAAAATTACTAACAATGCTATTAGTGCTGATTCTTCAATAGAAACAACCTATTACACCGTAACGAATTCCATTACATTAAGGGTTCCAAACACTAAGCTGGATACAACTTTAAAAGAGATATCAAAAAATATAGATTATTTAGATTATAGGATCATTAAAGCAGAAGATGTGGCTTTGCAAATTTTCTCCAATAATTTAGCTCAGAAAAGATCATCAAAAAATCAAGAAAGATTAACAAATGTAATTGATAGTAGAGGAAAAAAATTAGGTGAAACTGTTGTGGCAGAAGAAAATTTACTGAACAAGCAAGAGCAAGCTGATAATGCAAAGATTTCTAATCTTTCTTTAGCAGATCAAATACAATTTAGTACAGTCAATTTATTGATTTATCAAAGACAAGATGTTAAAAATGCGCTTATCGCAAACGATAAAACTATAGATGCCTATGAGCCCAGTTTTGGAAGTAAAATACTTAGTGCATTAAAATTTGGTTGGGATATTGTAAAGATGTTTTTAGTTTTCTTAAGGTAGTATCTAAAACTTTGTGTAAATAGGATAGTAACTGTATTAGTGTAAA
>CAZXBE010000050.1:0-11266 GCA_964638565.1 uncultured Chitinophagaceae bacterium | reverse complement strand
TCCTAAATGGCGCACGGTACATGCATATTATTTACAATGGAATAAGAAGCAAGATCTCCAAACCGATAGTCTGTTGTATTAAGGAAGAATATCTTTTATTTTGAAGCTCATTTCTATGCAAATGGAAAAGGGTCTAAAGGACAAAATCTTCTGAAACCCTTTGCAGTTAAGCGCTCCCTGCTGGACTTGAACCAGCGACCCTCTGATTAACAGTCAGATGCTCTAACCAACTGAGCTAAAGGAGCAAGTGTGCAAAGGTAAAGATTTTTCTAAATCAACAAAATATATGTAACTTCACTATCCTTGTTCTCATAATCTACGGTCAAAATATGAAAATCAACAAACATATTGAGCATGCAAACAATACTCAAATAAATTTTAAAACCTTATTAGATTTATGTGCCGGCGAAGATACAATGTTTATGATGGATTTAGTTGATATGTTTATAGAATCTATTGAGAAAATAATGATGCAGTTAGAAGTAGCTTGTAACAATAAAAATGCTACTGTAGTATATGAGACCGCACATAAAGCAAAATCTTCTTTATCTATCATTCAAATTAATTCTATGTGGGTAAAAATAGATCAGCTAGAGACCGAAGCCAAAAATGGCTTGTGGAGTCCGCATTGGATGAACATAATAGAGCAGTTGAAAAACAGTTGGGTTCAAATAACTCCCTTCTTAGAAAATTGGAAAAAAACCATCACACCGAACATTCAGGTTTCTGAACTTATATAATCTCCCCTAACTCTTATACATCCATTACAAAAAATAAATCATCAACATCAAAAAATAACAGGTATAAAAAAACCGCCTCTTTTATTTTTGAGACGGCTTCTTGTGAAACCAGTATTGGTTCATGATCAAAGCGGGAAAAGCATCTTATGTATGCAATAAAAAAACCGAGCAATGAGAACAAAGCTCGGGATAGTAGCCTGCTGCTACCCTATGAAAAACGTTCTTTTGTTTACACAATTGTCATTATAAACCAGCATTACAATATTGTTTTTTATGTTTGCTGGAGCAAAGGTATGTTAAAAACTTCTCATTTTAAAACATTTTGAGAACTTTTTTTGAGAAAAATCTCTTTTTTAAATGTACACAAGAATACACCGACTTCAATTAGCACTTACACAAAAAGAGTTATCTGAGGCTACAGGCATACCCCGTGGTAGAATAGCTAAGTGGGAGGTAGAAAAAGCAAATCCAAAAACAATAGATAGTGCTATTTTAAGTAAGTTTTTTAGTGAAAATGGCATAGATATAGAGGCAGAGATAAAAGAAGAAGAAATGCTTGTAACCATAAAATTTACCCAATTACTTATACAAGCTAGAAAAAGCAGACGACTTAGCCAAAAAGCATTGGCCAAAAAATTAGCTATTCCTTTAACAGCATACCAAAAAATAGAAGCCGGAGATTTTACAAAATATTTACCTCAAGTTGTACGGCGTATTGATGCAATACTAGGTACTCGTTTGTATGAGATGGGTCATGGTATGAATAACCACTCTATACAAACGCCTACTCATTTATCGTGGAATGATTTTATGAGTGTTCCGTATTTACCCGCTCATATACAAACCCGCTATATAAGCGAATATACCTTAAATGGGCAACGAAAAGCAGATAGTCGCTTAAACACTACACTTGTACCTAAAGAATTAAAAAAAGTAAATTATTGGGTAGTAGAGGTCGATAATGATCGTATGAACGATGCTACAATAAACGCTATTTGCCATGGTGACAAACTATTTGTTAGAGAAATAGAAAAGCCGGATTGGGATATTATGCATATCTCTAACACTCATGATGTTTTTATATTAATTACCACAGAAGGCTTTGTATGCACACACATTACACAATATGATACTACAAAGGCAGGCTTTCATTGCCAATACCGAAACAACGTTCACCCACCCACATTTATCCGAAAAAAAGATGTATACCGATTATTTTATGTAGAAAAAATAATTGAACGAAAAATAGGAATATAAAATGCTCTTCTCCCTACTTTGTTCGGTCTATATACGGTTATGCGCAAAGCATGTGTAAAATATTTTATGTCTAAAATGCTCCTTCTCTAGCAGTAACATCTATATTAACCATAGAGAATTGATTAGTTGCACGTTCGAAGTGTAATAAATTTTTATTGTATTTAATAGACTTATACGAATCCATAATAGTTCTTATTCCACGTTAGAGCAGATGTCTTCTCACGCCGTTGTCGTGAGAAGACATCTGCTCTAACGTGGTGGCGAGTGTAGATACTTGCCACGGTAGCGGTATGTGGGCATTGTCTCCACTGCACACATACGTTTGAACCCTTGATTCGCATTATTAAATACCGTAATAAGACGATTAATTTAAAATTCTAATTTTATTTGATCTCGAAATTTCTCCCAGGTTGGTATCTGGTGCTCGTTCTGGAATATCTATGTTTAAGGTTTTATAATAATCTACCCAAGCCGAAAAAAAAGAATGTGTAGTAGGGTCTTTAAACGGCATAGACTCAAGTGTAAAAAAATGGTTTTTCTTTTGCTATTATACATTTTTTTATGCTGATGGATAGGTTTAAGTTGATGGGCTGCGGGATTGGAGCGGAAACCCCCGCCCAATTTGGAGCAAGTAGCCTGTTTGCCACAGGCCACGGATGTGGGCGACTGACGTGGTTGCAGTGTAAAGCCCGTACATAAGCTGGGTAGAGCGGTTTGGCTGATAGCCCCAATATTAAAAAAATGTTCTAGCGGCTTGTTGTGAATGAGTTTGCTGCATTTTTGATAGTAGTTAAAACACCTTTAACTAAAAAATTCCTTTTTAGGGCTTACCTTGCAGCACTTTTCAAATATAGCTTCACATTTATTTTGATATTATGATGATATTATTAGCCATAAACTGGGCATCTGTTGGTATTAAGATAGCACAGCTTATTTTATCGTTATCTATTCTTGTTATTCTACATGAATTTGGCCATTATATTACAGCAAAGTGGTTCAAATGTAGAGTAGAAAAATTTTATCTTTTTTTTGATCCTTGGTTTTCTTTAGTAAAAAAGAAAATTGGTAAAACAGTTTACGGTATTGGCTGGTTACCTCTAGGAGGCTACGTTAAAATAGCCGGCATGGTAGATGAGAGTTTAGATAAAAATCAACTTAAACACCCACCCCAACCCTGGGAATTTCGCAGTAAACCGGCTTGGCAACGTTTAATTATTATGTTGGGAGGTGTTACCGTAAATATATTATTGGCATTTATTATTTATGCGATGATCTTGTTTGTATGGGGCGAAACTAAACTTCCCATAAAAAATGCAAAAGATGGGATATGGTGTGTGGATAGTTTAGCGTTTGAATTGGGGTTACAAAAC
Source organism: uncultured Chitinophagaceae bacterium (assembly GCA_964638565.1). GTDB lineage: Bacteria > Bacteroidota > Bacteroidia > Chitinophagales > Chitinophagaceae > CAYVXB01. Next base: position 7,899 of record CAZXBE010000050.1, on the reverse strand, counting down.
GGAGATAAAATAATTGCTGTAAATGATGAGCCTATCCAATACTTTGAAGATATTAATATCAAACTGATGGTAGGTAATACAATAACCATAGAACGTAATGGGAAGGAACGAACATTCAATCTTCCCAAAGATCTTATTGGAAAAATTGTTGAAAGAGGGAAAAAATCACTTATTGTAGCATTGCGTATTCCTGTTTTAGTGGATGAAGTTCCCAAAAATTCGATCGCTTATAAAGCAGGTCTCCGAGCCGAGGATCACATCGTTGGTGTAAATGGACAATCCATTCAATATTTTGATCAATTGCGAGATACAATTCAACAACACAAAGGCGGAACAATCACCTTACGAGTTGAACGTGGAGGAAATACATTAACAATGATTACACCTATATCATTAGAAGGAACTATTGGATTTGTACCTCGAATGCCGAATACAGCAATTTTAGAAAAAATGGGCATTTATACATTTGAACACAAAGAATATGGTTTTTTTAGTTCTTTTCCAGCAGGCGTTAGAAAATCTGGCGAAAAATTAAGTGCTTATGTCGATCAATTTAAAAAAATATTGACACCTAGTACAGGAGCATATAAAGGTGTGGGAGGCTTTAAGTCAATGGGTTCTGTATTTCCCGATCAATGGGATTGGGAAGTATTTTGGAATATAACTGCTTTCTTTTCTATTGTATTAGCATTTATGAATTTATTGCCTATTCCTGCTTTAGATGGAGGCCATGTTTTATTTACGCTTTATGAAATGATTGTACGTCGAAAACCCAGTGAGAAGTTTTTAGAATATGCCCAATATGTAGGTATGGCGATACTGTTATCTTTATTATTATATGCGAATGGCAACGACTGGTTTGGATGGAATAAGTAGCGTTGAATAAGAAATATAAAACTCAATTACCAAGCTCAAGCTGATTTTTTACTAATTCATAGTAATAATTTTTGTTTTGAGCAAGCTGTATATGTGTACCTATTTCTATAATTTCCCCTTTATCTAGCACAATAATTTGATCAGCATTTTTAACGGTGCTTAATCTGTGTGCGATAATAACCACTGTCTTATGTTGAAAGAAAATATTTAAATTGTCCATTATATTTTTTTCATTATTGGCATCTAAAGAACTTGTGGCTTCATCAAAAAAAATAAATGACGGATTTTTGTACACGGCTCTTGCAATAAGTAATCGTTGTTTCTGACCACCACTTAAATGCATACCAACACTACCCATTTTTGTATTAAAACCCATTGGCAAGCTATCAATGAACGAAAGGATGCAAGCCATTTCTGCAGCTTCTATTACTTTTTTCATATCTATCTCTTGATCGGCAAACGCTATATTTTCTGCTATAGTTCCATTAAATATATGTCCATCCTGCATTACAACACCCCATTGTTTTCTCCAATCATCTTTATTAAATAAAGACAGGTTGGTATCATTCATTAAAATAGCCCCCTGCGTTGGTATATAATACGACAACAAAAGCTTAAGTAATGTTGTTTTTCCACTACCACTTTGCCCTACAATAGCCGTTATTTTATGTTTTGGGATTTTAAATGAAATATTATTGATTACAAAAGGGTTAAAACTTCCAGGGTATTTAAATGATACATTATCAATACTAATGGTACCTACTTGGTCAGTCATAGGAAGTAATTTGTCATCATTTTCATCTTTTTCTGTATAAATATCATTTATTCTTTTTTGAGCAATATCAGCATCTTGAGCGTCTTTAATAAAATTGATAAAGTTTTGAATAGGCCCCGATAGCTGGCCAAGTATGTAGGTTATGGCTAATAAAGAACCTAATGTCATGGCATTATTAATGATTAAATATGCACATAAAGCAATGGTGATAATCTCTTTTAGCTTAGACAAAAAACTTACGCCTGCAAGTTGATATATATTAAGAAATAAGGATCGAAGTTCTATTTTATTTAATTTCTTTTGTATAGCAAGCAGTTTATCAATTCTGTTTTTTTGAGCGCCGTTTATTTTTATTTCAGGCATGTGCATAATAAATTCGTAGGTATTATTGCTATTTTCTGATTGTCTTAAGAAAAGGGAGTATTCTATAATTTTTCTTGCTCGCAAAAAGAAGCTTACCCATAATATAGATAGAACGCTTAAGACAACATACAATAGAAAAATGCTTTTACTTGTAAAAAATAAAATAGTGCTAAAGACAATGATATTTAACAGATTCAGCATTAGCTCTAATCCTTTCCAGGTAAGAAACGCTTGTATTTTCTGCTGATCACCTAAGCGTTGTAATGTATCTGAATTAAGTCTAGTATCAAAATAGCTTATAGGAAGATTCATTAATTTATACAACAAATCTTTTTTGAGTAATACACTTAATTGAAAATTTATTTTTGTTAATAGCCAATGGCTTATAGAATCAGAAAAAAAACTACCCAAAAAGAGACCAAATTGCGCCAAAAGAATTATCCATACTACTTGTAACGATTTACTTACTATTCCATCATCAATTATTTTTTGAAATAAAATAGGCATCGCCCAACTAGCTACCAATCCTAATAAAAGCAGTATTGTTGCAGATAAGTATGTAAATTTTTTTTCTTTTAAAAAATTAAAAATAGGCTTAAGAAGAGGGTTTTTATTGTGCTTATTATTTACAATAGTAGTTGGTGCAGGGTTTGTTGAGCTAGGTTGGATAACGATGGCTACACCTTTATCATTATTTCCCATCCATTCTTTTATAAATATTTCTTCATCTAATTTTATTTTTCCATATCCCGGATCAGCCAAGCAATAATTCTTTTTTTCTTTTTTTGTTTTTATTTGGTGGAGTACAATAAAATGATCTTGCTTCCAAAAAAGAATAACAGGCAATGGTATTTTTTTAAGTTGTTCAACGGTAAGTTTTACAGCCACAGCATCCAGTCCTATTTTTTTTGCCCCATCAACAATATCCTGTACAGATACGCCCATTCGAGTAATAGAGCATAATGACTTTATTTCTTTTACAGCATATTTTTTTCCATAAAAGCTAGCTACCATAGCTAAGCAAGCTGGACCGCAGTCTGTACTCTCCAGTTGATGATAAAATTTAAACTTTTTCTGTAGAAAGTTCATTGAGTATTTCTTCTATTTTTGATTTTATAACTTTATCTTTTTCATTTTCATCACCAAAATAAACGCAATAATCATCGCCCCCTAAATGTTCTAGAGCATGTTGAGAGCATCCTCCATTACAAAGAGGCATTATCCTACATTTCAAGCATGGTTTATTATTGAATTTAACATTCATTCTTTTATTCAAATAATCATTTTCCCAGATTAGTTCACCTAATTCATTAAGGTACCCAGCCCTTTTAGCCGTTGTAAAATCTCTAGCCGTACATTTAAAAAGATCTCCATTATAATTAATTACAGCGCTATTGCGTTTATCAGCATAACAAGAATCTTTAACATTATTAGGCGCATATTTTCCAGACACCTGAAATCCATTGTTACGAACAATGGCAACATTTTCATCTAACGTAATACTAGTATCATCTACCTGTTCATTTTGCCAAACTCTATGATAATCAAATTTTAAAAATTCATTTTTTAATTCTTGTGGAATGTCTGTGAGGTCCTCTGAAATTTTATATGTGTCTTCTATATTTTTGTCTGTATAATTTACTCGAAGCCTAACAAAAAAGCGATTACACACTAAAAGTTTAATATTATGAATAATCTCGTCATAAGATCCCTTTTTTGCATGTACAAAACGGACTAAATCATGTTTTTCTTTATAACCGTCTAGCGTTATTTGTAGAGAACAAGTAAGATCATTTTTTTTAAAATAATCTATAAATTCTTGATTTACAAGATATCCGTTGGTGGTGAAGCTAATATGGAACGTAGTTTTTTTTGTTCTACATTCTTTTGCAAAACAATCTATAATAGGTGTAACGTCTCTTTTAAAATACAAAAGAGGTTCTCCTCCAAAAAAGGATAACGAAAAATATTTTATTGCGTCTTTATTAGCAGTAGCAACAATGAATTTATTTATTTTTTCAATCATTTCATCATTAAGCTTGGATTGTTTTATATGGGTTTCATAACAATACCAACATTTGAAATTACAATTCATGCTAGGATTAATGGTTAAGAAAAAGCTGCTATTATTTCATCTACTTCTTTACTTATTTTTTTCACTTTTTCAATTTCATCAACTGTATTATCAATCAGATACTCTTGTTCTAATAAGTATTGGTAAAAAGTAGGGTGAATCTGTTGAAGATCGTCAACGCCCTCTTTTGTTGCAGCAACAAGTATGTCCTTCAAGGTTTCTTCTAAAAAAATAGTCTTTTGTGTAAAAGAATTATATAATGCATATTTTTCTTGAAAAGGAATAATGGAATTAAATTGGCTATACTTCATAAACATATTCTATGGATTAAAAAAAATGGTTTTAAATTTTTGTTCCGCAACCTTTAACACAATTAACAGCTCCACAATTCACATTTTTCCCTTTTGCTGGAGGTATTTTTTTTTGGGATTTGCATGTTGCTGCGGCACAATTACCCCCTTTGCAATTGTTAGCCAAAGTAGCATCATCATTAAAATTGCTCAAAGTAAATACGGATGAAAATCCACCAATCAATTTCTCAGCTTCATTATTATTAAGTGGGGTAATATATTGTTGCATATCCATAATAATCATTTTTATTATTGAATTCAAAAAGGCAACTGCTTACTTAGATTATCTCTTTATAAACAGTTGCTGCTTCTTCATTTAAACACTCACTAACCGCATATAAACTTATTCACAGTAGATCCGCTACCACAACCCGCTACACAATTTCCCCCGTTGCAATTATTAGTAGTTCCGCCTCCATCAATAGGGTCAATTTCTAGAAAAAGTGTTGTAGAAAATCCACCAATTAAGCTTCCTGTGCTGGTTTCTGTAAGCAATTCAAATTGTTCTAATTTGGATGTTTGTTTTTTTTTCATGATATGAAAATTAAAAAGCTTCCCTACTCTGTTTAGTATAGGCTTTTCGGGAATTGGCCTGTGTTGTGCACAACTATTTTTAATACGTATTTATAACGCTATCATTAGTCTTTTTTCTGAGTTCTTCCCTTAATATCATCATTAGAGGAATTTTCTATTTGTTGAATTTTTTTAGTTTTTGTATTTCCAAAAGAATAGCTAAGCATGAGCATTAATCTTCTTGTATCGCTATATAATGCGTACGAATTACTACTAGCTGCATTATTAAAAAAGTATCTATAAATATTGGTTTTAAAAACATCTATGGCAAAAAATGTAAACGAAAAACCGTTATTAAAAACTTTTTTAATATTAATATCTAAAGAATAGCTAGCTTTTTGATTGTATGAACTGGTTGCTTGTGGAAAATTATAATCGAAATAGGTAGCTCCTAGCCATTTATGTTTTTTAGATATAAAAAACTGCGTATTCCAACTTAAGTAACCGGTTAAAGATTGATTGTTTATTTGTTGGGTGGGGATGCTGCCTTTGTATTGAACAAAACTAAGATCTAAGGATAGGTTGCTTTCCATCATATTATTAAAAAAGGAGTTATTAATGTTCGCAACAAAGCTCATCAATTGAGCATGGCCGTAATTAAAGTGTTGATATTTAACCTCTTTGGAACCTGGAACAGTAACAATAAATTGGGCAAAGTAGTTATCTATATAGGTATGGTTGAACAAAAACACATAGTTTGTTTTTAATGTATAAGAAAGTTCTTGTTTAAAAATTTTAGCAGGCTGTAAAAATGGATTTCCTTCTGTGTATATGGTTGGATTAGTATATGTCTTGCCAGGATTTAATTCCCAAAATTGTGGGCGTTTAATACGCTGCGTTATGCTGTACGAAAATTGATGATTATTATTTGCTGCATAACTTAGAAATAATGTAGGCAAGATATTGGTATACCTTGCATTTATTGTTTTTAGCGTTATCTGCTCATTCCCATCAATATCAGTATGTTCCGCCCTAACGCCTATTTTTGTGTTCCACTTATTATTCAATTCATAGTTAATAGATGCATGAATGGCACTGATACGTTCATTATATTTAAATTGATTACTTCTTATGTTGTCTTTTGTATAATCTGTTCCATTCCAAATAGTAAAATCAATATCACTATTAATATTCGTTGAGGAATATGCAAATCCGCTTGTTAAAATAATTTTTTTATTAACTGGGTAAAACAAAGTTCCTCTAAGGCTATAATTATTAATTTTTTGAGGAATGATAGCAATAAAATTATCAATGATTGTTAGTTCATTTTTATAAGATGTATTGCGCCATTTGTTCCAATCGAAATAATTAAAATACCCACCATCAATAATAAAATATTTGCTTGCAGAATCTATATTATATCGATAACTAATATTTGCGGTGTAATGGTGCCCTTCTACTTTTCTATCGATATACGTATTAATAGCAGAATCTGGCAAAGCACTTGTACTTGAATAAATACTGTTGGTAGTATTTTGATGTTTTTGCCAATTTACACTTCCATCAAACATAAAATTTAATAGTTGCTTATGATTGATTTTGTAGTCAGCCGAAACACTTCCACCGTAAAAAATTTTAGGAATATGATTTATTATTTGATGATTACTATTTTTTATAGGCTGTATGTTATCATTAAATAGTATGCTATCATCGAACGTATTTCTTTGTCGCATATTATTTAACCAAACATTTGCTTGCAGACCAAAGTTTCCTTTTCTATATAACAGGTAGCTATATGTTCGTTGTGTATTATAAAACGCTTGTTCGTCTGTTACAGATACAGACCCTCGTGTACCATCTATTATATTTTTTTTCGTAATAATATTAATTACAGAAGCGCCTCCACTAGCATCAAATTCGCTAGAAGGCATTGTAATAATTTCTATCTTTTCTACATTACTTGCATTTACAGATTGTAAATAGTTATATAAAACATCTCCAGACAAATTGCTTTTGATATTGTTTATATAAATAACTGCTGTTTGCCTGCCAGCTATGCTTACAGAGCGGCTTTGCTCATTTGCTATAATTAAGGGCGTATGTCGCAACATTTCCCATAAATTACCCCCTTGGGCAAAAGCGCTTTTGCTAGCATTAAACACAAAACGATCGGCTTTTCTTTCAAACAATGGTTTTTTAGATGATACGGTTATGTTTTCAAGGGTGTTGTTGGGGCCATTCATTTGAATAGGAATGATGGTATCTTTTGTTATATGCACTGTAAAACTTAATGAATCTTTTAAGAAAGAACAGTGTATACGATAATTGCCTTCTTGTATATTTTTTATGCTATAAATACCTAAATTGTTTGTAAAAATGGTTGAAATGATTGAGGTATCTTTTTGTATAACAATGGTAGCATATTCTATAGAGTAGTTTTTTTTATTGGTTACCTTACCCGATATAGTAAATTGAGCAAATACAAAATTGGTAGCTAATAAAAAAAGGGAAATTGTAACTGCTGTTTTCATTTGCAGATATTGGTTCATATATTATAAAAAATACAACCCTTAGTATTACGTCAGTTAATACTCAAATATCTTTATCACGGTTTAGAGGTTGAATGGGTAGTGTTTAAAATAGCGGTTAGAAAAGAGTGAATACAAATGTAGAAAAAAAATAAAAAATTAAATAAAGGCCATTTTTCGTTCAAAACGCTTGCCTGTATTAATTTTTATGCGCTCAAGGGTGAATAATGCACTATTTACAAAATCTTTAAAAAGCTTACCTGTAAAGGATTTAAAATTAAACATCTTTTACAAAAAAATAGACGTTTATTTTTTTTGACTAAAACAGTTAGGTGAGTTATACCATTTCTATGTATAAAATAGTCTAAAATATAAATAAGTTTTTGGGTATATATTTGGCCTATAGTATAAATAGAATCT
>CAZXBE010000049.1:0-11360 GCA_964638565.1 uncultured Chitinophagaceae bacterium | reverse complement strand
TCTCAAAGTTAATGCCCTACTGCTTTTTATTCATCATACATTTTGTAACACAACCTAATTTTTTAGCTATTGCACCCAATACTTATTTAGGATGGAGCGACAAAATGGTTGTGATAGTAAATGCAGCGTATCAAAATAAAAAAAACTATTATGAATACTTTTCTTCATCATCAGAGAATATGGGAGCTCCTCCAATTGCTGCAGGTGCAATAGAAGATTCCGCAATAGTTCCGCCTTCTACAAATAAGAATACTAAAAGAGGGATAAGTAAAAAAACAACCATAAAGCCAGAATATGAAACAATTTATAGAGAAAAAATGGCAAAAGCACCTACAGATGAAAATAGATATCGTAAACAAGATAGTATTGAAAGTCTAAAAAGAGCATTGTGGTATAAAGAGCAAGATGAAATTTCTCGAAAAAAGCAATATGTGGTAGCTGAAAAAATAATAACTAATACGTTTGCCGATAAAATTTATTCTATAGCCAATGAATTAAATTATAAAAAAATAATTGACCCTACTGCACATATAAGCGTATGGTATAATCATGAAAATTTGTTAAATCAATATTGGCGGTATAAGTATCAAGATCTTTACTTTATACTTCATCAATATCCTAATATGTATGTAAAGGATACTACGAGTGGCTTTAAATCAGCCGTAAATATTTATTTTGAAAAAGATAAACTACAGATAGATCAAAAAACATTCTCATCCAATCCACAAATGGCTGATATGATCAAGAGTTTGATGAATAGTAAACAAAGTATTTCTTTAGTAAATTATATAAGGCTAGAGGACCTTGGTTATTTTTCTATAAGTATGAATACTGAATCTATGGTTAATTACTGTTATACACTTTTGAAAAAATATTTTAGTAGTAGATCATTTTATATGACTAAATATAGCGATGTGGCAGATGCATATATAGACCTGATTCAAATAATGATTGATGAAAAAGCAATAGCAGAATTAATGCCAGGTAATTTTTTATTTATAATGCATGATATAAAAACAAAGCAAATAAACTATACTGATTATTCATATGACAAAGAATTTAATTCAATAAAAGTAGTTAAAACTAGAAATAAGCTTTTCCCTCATTTTACATTTATAATGGAAACAAAAAGAGAAAATTTCTTACAAAAAATTATTCAACTACCATTAAAGTATACTAAGGAAAAACGAATTGATTACAATGATAGAGGAGGATATTATGAATTAATCTTTGATAATGAAAACCCCACTCTTAGTAGCTTGTATTTTATGGTAAAAAATGGAAAAGCTATTATAACTACATCAAAAGAAGTAATTGATATAACGCTTAACAATACAGCTTTTACCGTTGATGCTGATACAAAAAATTCTATTCTTAACAATAACTATTCTCTAAAGATTAATTCCCCAAAATTAGTAGAAAAATTGGGTGCTGAGTTTAATACAAATACTAATAAAAAAATAAGTGATTACTTAATGGCAAACGTAGGCAATATAAAATTAGAAAGCTCTTTTAAAGATGATATGATACAAACTACTGCTACAATGGGTATTAATGGCAATCATGCTAATAGCCTTGAATTTTTATTTAATATGATAGAAAATTTTAATAACATCAAACAAAAAACAAGATATACTGGAGAGTAAATAAATCTCAAAAAATAATCATTGTTTATTAATGTCTTGACCTGTAGTATTGAATAATAGAGGTATGCCAATGCGAATTCCAGATTGTTGTTTATTGCCACTTTGAAAAGAGTGTATATAATCTATACGGAATACTTTAAAAATATTTTCTATACCGGCAAATAGTTCCAAGTAATGATAATTCTTAGGTAAAAATAAATAATTAGCTCCTGTTACTAAGTGTAGGTTAAGTTTACGAACAATAGGAATTTTATTGGTTAATGCTCCATTAAAATGATGTTCTGCAAAAGCTGTTGTATAAAAAGAAGCGGTATTGGCATGTTCGTAATAACCAGCTAATTGAAAACTATTCAAAAATGGTGATGCAATAATTGTTTGGTTAGTCAAAAAATGTTGATAATCAGGTATTTGAACCCTATCTTTTTCTAAAAAACCACCTATTTGAACACGATAGTTAAGTGTGCCAAATAAATGGGCGTTTATATCGTACTTAATGGCACACTTCCATTTAGTATAATTAATATCGCTGCCTAAAATAGTAGCAATGCCCTTTGTTACTTGTACTTCCATTGCAGGATATTTAGAAGGTAAGCTAATTTTTTCATTTGGTAATTGAATATATTTTGTTCCAGGCTGCCAACGAACACCCGCAGTAGCTATAAATGCTTGATGAGGTTGAAAATTTTGTGTCATTAAAGATGTGGGATAGTTTGGTGTAAATGCCCTACCCGCATAATCTTTCCATGTATAGTTCGTGGTATTTTCTAAAGGAATTCTATTTTGATATTCAATGCCTGCATTCCAGGTAATACCGTAACCGGTTTCATTTGTGTAATGTGCTTTTGCAAACCATGCCTCATAGACTTTCATATAGTTATTTTCATACCACAAAGTAGAAAGCGTATTATTACGAGGGTCAATAGGATTGTTATTGTCAAACTGAAATACACGTTTTCCTCCACTTATATTGAAAGATGAATAATGGTTATTATCAAAAGTATATGTTGCATTAAGATGAAGATTTAAATGATGATTGTTAAGCCCATAGCGTATAGTAGGCTGAAGTGTAAGTTGCTGCCACGATATGTTTTTATACCGTTTAATATAGGTAGGCGAAAAATTAATATTTGCACCCTCCACCGTATTGTAATTAACTATATCAAGTAATGCAGGTTGTTGAAATATTTGTTTTGATCGTGTATGTTCTATGGTTGTACCTGTAAGTATTATCCCTACAGCATTTGGTTTATTCCTTATTCTGTCAAGTGAGTCTTGATAAGCAGGATTTTTGCGCAATACTTCCAGACTATCTTTTTTTTGATAATCTTTTATTTCTTCTATTAGCAATGGTACAGGTCGAATAGAATCCCAATAGGTTGAGCGTTTTTTATTTGCATCTATATTAAAATGTAGTATTGTTTCGTTAAAATATTTTTTAGGAAAAGATGGGTTAATTTGAAAGTTGCTATACACTTGTAAAAAATTTCCATATGCATCAAACCCTAATAGTTTTATAGCAGGATAAATATTTTGTTGCTTAATTACCCAAATATCTTCTTGAACTGGAACGTAGAGCTGTTCTATAATTAAGGTATCTATCAATTCCATTTGAGACTGTTTTGTTAAGGTAAGTTGCACACTGTGTATTCTCCAGCTCCCTTCCATAATATTCATATATCCTTTAAACAAGGGTTTATATGTATGCTTAGGTATTACTTGTATACGATTAATTTCTTTTCCACCCTCAAAAAAACTGCCTACATAATGATATGTATAAAAAGATAATGCATTGCTGGCAATGGGTGACACAAACCCTCGTGGGTTTAATCCTTCCCCAATTTTTATATTGTTATCATAAAAAGAAATGTAGGCAGGTGTGCTAAGGCCTAGTCCATCAGCTTGTCCACTCACTCTAGTAGAAAGCACTTCCATCTTAGTCTTATTGGGTTGTTCAAAAGAAAAATGAGCTAACGATTCAGATAGAAAAATCATTTTCTTTTTACTGGTATCGCCATCTTCAAAATCAATTTTTTGTCCTAAAAATCGCTTGGGGTGATTACGCAATTTTAAATGACCTTTTAGATAAACCTCACATTCAAAAGAAGATAGTTGTTGCTGATAGTAGACCCGCTTTTTTATGGCATTGCGAACAATATTATATGCAGGATCCTCACTTTTTTTAATAACTACTTCTTCTAAGTTATAACTTAGTTTTTTTAATGTAAAAGATATTGATAAAGGCTCATTTCCAACATCTATGCGTTGTTCTTCGGTACTGTATCCTACATGTTGACAACTCAATACATAAGAGCCTTCCGGGAGATTTAATGTAAATTCCCCTTTTTCATTGGTAGTAACACCAATAGTTGTTTTTTTTACTAGAATAGAAGCAAATGCAATACCATTCCCTTTATCATCTTGTATGGTTCCCGAAATAGTTGTGGCTATAGCGTTGCAAGCATGTAATACAAAGAATGTAAGAAGTAGTAGTCGCATTATAAAACTAAAATAAGCATTTACGAAGCACAAAAGTATAATTCTTGTTCTTCCAAGTGCTTATTTCAACAAATTATTGCTGCTATAACTATTGTAGGGTATACATCAGTTTATTTTCGTTGAATTAATAAACAAGGTTACGCTGTTTTTTTAATAGAAGACTTCCACTTAAAGCGGCAAAACCGCCCACTAGCGCACCTACAAAAGCTGTACTAGATATAAGTAATACGGAAGATCCACCCAAAGGCAAAATTTGTGCTATTTTTTTAGATAGGATGCTTGCGTTTTGTTGATCAAAGATAAAAGCCAAAACCGCCCATAATAGAAAAATACTCAAAAACCCTGTTAGAAAAGATTTCATAGGAGATTGATTTATGACTACAGCTACTATAAATGCTACAACAGCTATACTCCACCAAGGAAAGTATAATCCGCTAACATATGCGAGTAATGCGGTTAAAGTAAGGCTAAAAAAAAATTTCATATATATGATTGATGACAATATTAAAGATAAACAGTATCAATTATTAACTATTAATTATTGATTAGATACTAGCTTTGCAATAATACAGATTATTATTTTACCTATACACATTCATATTAAGAACCCTGCTATTGAGAGAAGGAGAGCTCAGCTTCTTCCATTACATGCTTTAGCATCATTAGCTGTTGTTCTACTAATGCCAGCCATAATTATTCTTTCTGCTTCCTATATATACGCTATTGTTATATGTTCTACACTGGCAGTTTTATTTTTTGCTATACCCTATGTATTATCTAAAAAAGATAAATTACAGAAATACAATACAGTAGTACGATATAGCCAATCTTTATGGATGTGTGTTGTAGGTATATTGTTGCTTACACATGCGCACTGGCTAAGCGGTATAAATGGTATTTTATGGAGTATAGTATTTGCCTTTTTAGCTAAAGTAGAACAGTGTATTTTTAAGCAGCAGCAAATTATGATCAATGCAAAAGAGGTATCGTATTCTAATATATTATTTTCTACAACTCTTGCTTGGGGTACAATTGAAAAAATAGTTGCACGCAACGATTATATTTCTATCTTCAAAAAAAACAATCATTATCTGCAATTTGAAATAACAGATGATTTATCTGATGCACAATTAAAAGAGATCAACGAACTTTGTACAAAGTTGATAATAGATAATAAATGAAGCCAAATTATCACTGTACACGTTAATTCATTTACATGCACTCACCCTATTTATTATATTCAGATGGGAAAGGAAATATTTTTGAAGACACTTCCTTATACGCTGTAGGCCGCTCTGGATGGGATGCGATGCCTATTCCTACGGACGAATGGATAAGCTTGCCAGATGGTGGTTCTTTATATGAGTTGCCTCAGCGAAAAGCCATTGGTATAGATGTACAAACGGGTGAAATGCGTTTATGCGATAAAGGTTGGGCCGTAGCTGCTTTTATTCCACCAGCGCATACGGGATTTTATTTAGCCGCTTATGAAACAAAACCTCAGGCACCTACATTACCTTTGTTTTGTTACACTACAGTGGGTTGGCTTAATAATGCATTTTATGTTCCTGCTATTCGTATTGAGCAAGATATTCGTCAAGAATGTGCTGGGTATGATTCGGAAAAAATTGAACATGGTGCCCAACATCTTCTATCCACCTATCCGCATAACCAGTTAGTGAAACATCTAATGGAAAATTGTTGTAGTACGTACCATTGTCCCGCCGCACGTAATTTTTCTTTAGGTCGCTGGGAGTGCCCAGTACCAACATCCCCAGCTTGCAACGCTAATTGTATTGGTTGTATTTCTTTTCAACCACAAGAAGAAAATATTGTTTCAACACAAGATCGATTAACGTTTAAACCGACTATTGATGAAATAGTTGAATTTACAGTTCCTCATTTAGAAACAGCACCATATCCTATTATTAGCTTTGGCCAAGGATGTGAAGGAGAACCTTTGTTAATGTGGGAAACCATTCGAGATGCCATTATAGAAATTCGAAAGCATACATCAAAAGGAAGTATTAATATCAATACGAATGGATCAAAGCCAGATGCTGTGAAAATTTTATGTGAAGCGGGTTTAAATAGCATTCGAGTAAGCACTAATTCAGCTCGTAGAAAAATATATATGGATTATTATAGGCCGAATAATTACGATTTTGATGATATTATCGAAAGCTTAAAAATAGTAAATCAATATGGTGGATGGACATCCATTAATTATTTTGTATTTCCGGGCATGACAGATAGTGTTGATGAATATGAAGCATTGCGAAATTTAATACGAACAACTAATTTAAATATGATTCAATGGCGCAATTTTAATATCGATCCCGACTGGTATTTAGGAAAAATAGGTGTGCATGATGTAGGAGAACAATTAGGTATGAAACAATTGATGAGGGTGATTGCAGAGGAGTTCCCGCAACTAAAATTTGGCTATTTTAATCCACCCATAGAGCGTATTAAAGGAAATTATGCACTGGATTTTGCACATTAATTTAATAAGAGATATTTTCCATTTTAATGCTATCATCTTATCTTTGCAAAAAATTTCAAAATTCATTATGCTTCAAAAAGGCCTAAAGTCCTTATGGGTGTTGGTTTTAACAACAAGCGTATTGGCGCTATCATATACTTGTTCTGCCCAAGAAAAAAAGCATAATGAGGAAAAGAAGAACGAAAAATTCAATGCTGGGGAGGTTATTTTAGAACATATAATGGATGATCATTATTTTCATTTTTTTACCCTTGGCAATTTTGAAGCATCTATTCCGTTGCCTGTAGTTGTATATTCTCCTCAAAAAGGATTTAGTATTTTTTCTTCCGCTCAATTTCATCATGGACATGAGGCGTATAATGGCTATCGATTAATAAAAGATAAAATTGTTGCAGTACAAGGAGATGGAGTTACAGTGGATAACACGATTAAAGTATACGATTTTTCCATCACAAAAAACGTGGTGCAAATGCTATTAGGCATGTTGGTATTAATCTTTATCATGATCAACATTGCGAGAAAGTATAATAAACAGGGCCACAACAAAGCGCCATCTGGGTTACAAAATGCGGTAGAACCTGTTATTACTTTTATTCGAGATGAAGTGGCTAAAGTAAATTTAGGCCATAAATATGAAAAGTACATGCCCTACTTACTCAGTATATTTTTCTTCATTCTTATTAATAATATTTTTGGACTTATTCCAGGTGCAGCTAATGTAACAGGTAATATTGCATTTACGATTGTTTTAGGATTAATATCGTTTATTGCCATATTATTTAGTTCCAATAAACATTTTTGGGGACATATTTTTAATCCACATGTTCCAGCGTTTGTAAAACCCATTATGATTCCAGTAGAATTTTTAGGCATCTTTACTAAACCTTTTGCATTAATTATTCGTTTGTTTGCTAATATGGTGGCGGGCCATATTGTAATCACTTGTTTTATATCACTCATATTTATATTTGGCGCTATGAGTAAAGTAGCGGGTATTGGTTTTTCTCCGGTATCCATTGCATTTACTGTTTTTATTTACTGTATTGAAATATTGGTAGCTTTTATACAGGCCTTTATATTTACCAATTTAACAGCCGTTTTTATTGGTCAGGCCATTGAAAGCAAACATTAAGGATATATAATGAATGATTGATACAGTTGACGATTATTCATTATCTAATTATTATATTATCAACTACCTAAAAACTAAATGATTATGTCTACATTAATTACATTATTAGATGTTAGTATGTCTCACTTTGGTGGAGCTATTGGTGCTGGTTTAGCTGCTATTGGTGCTGGTATTGGCATTGGCCAAATTGGTAAAAGTGCAGTAGAATCTATTGCTCGTCAACCAGAAGCATCAAATGACATTCGTGCCAATATGATCTTAACAGCAGCGTTTGTAGAGGGAGTAGCTCTTTTTGCTGTAATTGCTGGTATTTTGGCTGTATTGAAATAGATTTAGTTTAAATTTTAAATGTCGAATGTTGAATGAAAGAGATCAATTTTTTTCATTCAACATTTAAAATTCAACATGTAGCATAAAAATTTATATGGAACTACTCATGCCAGGCTTAGGCCTATTGTTTTGGACGTTACTTGCTTTCTTAATGGTATTCTTTATACTTAAAAAGTTTGCTTGGAAGCCCATTTTAACCTCTTTAAAAAATAGAGAAACAACTATTGCTGAAGCCATAAATGGTGCGGAAAAAGTGAAAGCAGAAATGGCACAACTTAAAAGTGAGAATGAGACACTAATGATCAAAGCTAGAGAAGAAAGAGCACAAATTTTAAAAGAAGCTAAAGATATTGCAGATAAGGTAGTAGCACAAGCTAAAGAACAAGCTAAGGTGGATGCGGCTAAAATTATGGCAGATATGCAAGTTGCAATACATCAACAAAAAATGGCTGCGCTTACGGATGTTAAAAATCAAGTAGGACAATTAGCATTAGAAGTAGCAGAGAAAATTTTACGTAAACAACTCGCAAACAAAGAAGCACAAGAATCATATATTAAAGAATTAGCAGCAGATATTCAATTGAATTAATTATTGTGAAGCATGCAGAACCCTCGTTTAGCTACTAGATACGCAAAATCACTTATAGAGCTTGCTGTTGAACAAAAACAGCTCGAAGCTGTATTTGCTGATATGCAGTATATAAAAGCCTTATGCAAAGAGAGTAGAGATTTTGAAAATGTATTACGCAGCCCTATTATAAAGGCAGATAAAAAACAAGCTATTGTTGATAATGTCATAAAAAATAAAATAACGGCACTTACTATAGCGTTTATACAGCTTATCATTAAAAAAAGTCGTGAATCTTTTTTGCCTGAAATAGCAAACGCTTTTATAGAACAATATCATACCATCAAAAATATTCATACGGTTAAATTAACAACAGCTGTGGCCATTGGAGACAACGTTAAAAAAAGTATACAACAAAAAATACAACAAGAAACAGCTTTCCAGAATATACAAATAGAAGAACAAGTGAAGGAAGAATTATTGGGTGGTTTTATGTTAGAGTTTAATAACAATTTAGTAGACGCAAGTATTTTAAGAGATTTGAAAGATGTAAAAAAGCAGTTTATGGAAAATATTTATGTAGCTAAAATTTAAACATCCCCTAAAATTACGTATATGAAATATTATTTTTTAATGTTGATTTCTCTTCTATTTTTCTTTTCAAAAAACTATGCACAAAAGTCTTTATTTGATGACCCCAATGTAGTATTTAAAAATAAAGAAGGTAAAGTATTAACAAAGGAAGAAATTAGTAAGTTTGGTAAGGGCCCTTTTAAAATGAAAACAGAGGTTATAGATAGTGTGAGAAAAGAAATTACGATAATACCAATAAGCCAAAAAGAGATAGAGACAATAGAACAAGAAAAAGAGAAATATGTAAATAAAATAAAAAACAAGCCTTTACCAGAATTTAATTTTCAAGATATTAATGGTAATGTCTTTCAATTGTCTAATTTGAAAGGTAAAGTTGTAGTATTAAATTTTTGGTTTATAGAATGCAAACCTTGCGTAGCAGAAATTCCCGCATTAAATAGAGTGGTAAAATCGCGTCCAGATATAGTATTTTTAGCACCAACGTTTAATTCCAAAGAAGATGTAAAAAAATTCCTTGAGCATCATCCCTTTAATTATAATGTTATTTCCGATGCTAGTAATTATACTGATAAGTTAAAAATTTCGAATTATCCAACACATATTATAATAGATAAAGAAGGAATAGTTAAAGATGTAATATTAGGAGGAGATACAAATCATATGGATGAGATTTTAAAAAAGAAAATTGAGGCAATAAAATAATTTTTGATTTTTTACTTTTTAATTTACAACTATGGTAGACATTAAACCCGACGAAATATCAGCCATACTGCGTCAGCAGTTAAGCAATTTTAATATAAGTGCACATTTAGAAGAGGTGGGCACTGTATTACAGGTAGGAGATGGTATTGCTCGTATATATGGTTTAAATAATGTACGTGCTGGTGAATTAGTAGAATTTGAAAATGGTGTAAAAGCCATAGCGCTAAACTTAGAAGAAGATAATGTAGGTGTCGTATTAATGGGAGAATCTTCTGAAATTAAAGAGGGAGATAAAGTAAAACGCACCGGAAAAATTGCTTCAATAAAAGTAGGAGATGGATTGGCAGGACGTGTTATCAATACTCTTGGAGAGCCTATTGATGGCAAAGGTCCTATTACAGGTGAATTGTACGAAATGCCTTTAGAGCGTAAAGCACCTGGCGTAATTTTTCGTGAGCCTGTTAAAGAACCTTTACAAACAGGTATAAAAGCTATTGATGCGATGATCCCTATTGGACGTGGTCAACGGGAATTAATTATTGGCGATCGTCAAACAGGAAAAACAGCCATAGCCGTTGATACTATTATCAATCAAAAAGAATTTTATAAAGCAGGCAAACCTGTTTATTGTATATATGTGGCCATTGGTCAAAAGGCTTCTACTATTGCTGGTGTAATGAAAACACTAGAAGATAATGGAGCCATGGCATATACTACTATTGTAGCGGCCTCTGCTGCCGATCCTGCACCACAACAATTCTATGCCCCATTTGCAGGAGCGGCTATTGGTGAGTTTTTTAGAGATACAGGTCGTGCTGCGTTAATTATCTATGATGATTTAAGTAAACAAGCTGTAGCATACCGTGAAGTATCATTGTTATTACGTCGCCCACCTGGTCGTGAGGCATACCCTGGAGATGTATTTTACTTACATAGTCGTTTATTGGAACGTGCTGCAAAGGTTATTGCTAAAGATGATATTGCTAAAAAAATGAATGATTTACCAGATAGCATTAAACATTTAGTAAAGGGTGGTGGATCGCTTACCGCATTACCTATTATTGAAACACAAGCTGGTGATGTATCTGCATACATTCCTACCAATGTAATCTCTATTACCGACGGACAAATTTTCTTAGAAACAAATTTATTCAACGCCGGTATTCGCCCCGCTATTAATGTAGGTATTTCAGTGAGTCGTGTAGGAGGTAATGCGCAAATTAAATCGATGAAGAAGGTAGCGGGTACATTAAAATTAGACCAAGCATTGTATCGTGAGATGGAAGCTTTCTCTAAATTTGGCGGCGATTTAGATGCAGCTACTAAGGTAGTATTAGAGAAAGGTGCTCGAAATGTAGAAATTCTAAAACAATCACAATATGCACC
>CAZXBE010000048.1:0-11387 GCA_964638565.1 uncultured Chitinophagaceae bacterium | reverse complement strand
CATTTACAACTTCCTATTCATGAAAAAATAATATTATTTTTTGGATTTATTCGTAATTATAAAGGCTTAGATATTTTGTTAGAAGCCATGAGCGATGAACGCATTCGTCAACAAAATATTAAACTGCTTATTGCTGGTGAGTTTTATGAAGATGAGAAGCCATATCATCAAATCATACAAGAAAAAAAAATTTAAGATTTAATTTATTTGCAAACCCATTTTATACCAGACAGCAAAGTAAAATATTATTTAAGTGCAGCAGATGTGGTTGTACAACCTTATAGAAATGCTACCCAGAGTGGAGTTACACCGCTGGCATATCATTTTGAAGTTCCAATGATTGTTACCAATGTGGGTAGTTTGCCAGATTTAGTACCACACAATAAAGCAGGTTTGGTAACACAGCCTAGTGTAATATCTATAGCAGATGCATTAGTAGAGTATTTTGCATTAGGTAAAGTACATTTTATTTCAAATCTTCGCATGGAAAAACAAAAATATTCTTGGGATAATTTGTTGAACACTATAACCAAATTAGCAAATGATATACAGAAGTAAAGCCCCGCTGCGCATAGGCTTAGCAGGCGGCGGTACGGATGTTAGTCCTTATAGTGATTTACATGGTGGGGCTATTTTAAATGCTACGCTTTCCTTATATGCTTATGCAAGCATAGAACGTATAAATAATGATAAAATTATACTACAAGCTCTCGATCAACATAAAGAAGAAGTGTTTACACTTAATGAACCATTGCCTATTAATGGGAAATTGGATTTGTTGAAGGGTGTGTATAATCGTATTCAAAAAGATTATAGTATCATTCATAAAGGAATACGATTAAGTACGTATGTAGATGCTCCTGCTGGAAGTGGTCTGGGTACTTCATCTACCTTAGTAGTAGCCATTTTAGGTGCATTTGTCGAAATGCTTAAATTGCCATTGGGCGATTACGATATAGCACATTATGCATATGCTATTGAAAGAAAAGATTTGAATTTAAGTGGAGGAAAACAAGATCAATACGCAGCTACTTTTGGAGGAGTCAATTTTATGGAGTTTTATACTGATGATAAGGTTATTGTGAACCCACTACGCATTAAGCAAGAATATATAAATGAGTTAGAGAATAATTTAGTGTTGTATTATACTGATATGAGTCGCGAAAGTGCTTCCATTATTAAAGAGCAACAGAAAAATGTGGTTGAAAAAAATGAAAAATCTATTGAAGCAATGCATCATTTAAAAGAACAAGCTCGAATGATGAAAGAAGCATTGCTCAAAGGTCAATTAAATGAAATAGGCGAAATATTGAATTATGGTTTTCAACAAAAAAGATTAATAGCACACAATATCAGTAACGATTTCATTGAACATATTTATGATGCAGCTAAAAAAGCAGGTGCCACAGGTGGAAAAATAAGTGGTGCTGGCGGAGGCGGGTTTATGATTTTTTATTGCCCTAGAAATACAAGATATAAAGTTATAGAAACATTATTGAGTTTTGGCGGACAGGTAAAATCATATCAATTTACAAAACATGGATTAAGAACATGGACAGCACCATAGTTTTTGTTCAGGGTGATTCCGTTACAAAATCATTTATTACTAAAACGTAAATGTGTACTATGATCGATCAAATAAAAAATATTTTTTCTGAATCTATAAGCATAAAACAGCAGCTTTTACAGGACAAAGACCTCATTAATACTATAGCAAGTTCAGTAGATATTATATCAGCTGCTTTTAAAAATGGGAATAAGGTTTTATTCTGTGGTAATGGTGGTAGCGCTGCAGATGCACAACACCTAGCTGCAGAATTTAGTGGCCGGTTTTATAAAGATAGAAAATCGTTACCAGCAGAGGCTTTGCATTGTAACACATCCTATATTACCGCCGTAGCAAACGATTATAGCTATGAAGTTATTTATGCTCGATTGGTAGAGGGTATTGGAGTAAAGGGAGATGTGTTGGTTGGCTTAAGTACATCCGGAAATTCTATGAATATTGTGAAGGCATTTAAAGTAGCTAAAATAAAAGGCATTACAACCATTGGATGTACAGGAGCATCGGGAGGAAAAATGAAAAGTACAAGCGATATACTTATTAATATTCCTTCTACTTCTACGCCAAGGATACAAGAATGTCATATGCTGATTGGACATATCATTTGCGAGTTAGTAGAAACAAAAATATTTTCATAGTGATAACAGAAGCTATTATTCTTGCTGGAGGATTTGGAACTCGATTGCAATCAGTAGTTTCGGATGTTCCTAAATGTATGGCTCTTATACAAAATAAACCCTTTCTTCATTATGTAGTAGAGGAATTGCAAGTTCAAGGGATAGAAAAATTTATTTTTGCATTAGGTTATATGCATACAATTGTTGGAGATTATATTGCTAAAAACCTCTCCACCATCAACTATCAATTATCTATTGAAAATGAACCGTTAGGAACGGGAGGTGCTATACACGTAGCATGTTCTAAAACAAAAGAAGAAAATGTACTGATTGTTAATGGAGATACATTATTTAGAGTTGATATAGACAATTTAGCACATTTCCATATACACCAAAAAGCTGCATGCACCATAGCATTGAAGTCAATGCAACATTTTGACAGATATGGTGTTGTAGAAATAAACAATACGGGATTGGTAACCTCTTTTCACGAAAAAAAATATTATTCAGCTGGGTTGATTAATGGAGGTATCTATGTTATCAATGTTTCCTCTTTTCACGAAAAAAAATTCCCACTAAAATTTTCTTTTGAGAGAGATTACCTCGAATGTAATATCAAACAAAAAAATATATTTGGTTATATACAAGATGCGTATTTTATTGATATTGGCATTCCTGAAGACTATATAAAAGCACAAAAAGATTTGTCGAAGTAATATTATGATATGCAATCAATACCTATAATCAATAGCAGTTGGACGTTATTCTTAGATCGAGATGGCGTCATTAATAAAGAAAAAAAAGACGGATATATTCAGCAGTGGAGTGAATTTCAATTTTATGACCATGCATTAGAGGCCATTGCTACATTAAGCAAGCATTTTGGAATTATTGTTATAGTAACCAATCAAAGAGGCATTGGTAAAAAATTAATGTCTACACAAGATTTAGAAAATATACATCATAACATGCTCCGGAAAATTATTGAAGCAAACGGTAGAATAGATAAAATTTATTATTGTCCAGATATTGATAATAGTTCCTCAAATAGAAAACCTAATATTGGCATGGCTCTGCAGGCAAAAAAGAATTTTCCAAAAATACAATTTGATAAAAGCATTATAGTTGGAAATACAATAAATGATATGCGTTTCGGCAAAAACGTGGGCATGTACACTGTTTTTATAACTACCACTCAACCTGCAATAACACTCCCCAATCCGTTTATTGATTTTCAATTTGATAGTTTATTTTCGTTTGCTCAAATGCTACATAATCCGTAAATCATTTTTTTCACTTAACTATAGCATAAACAATGAAAGTTAAATTATTTTTCATTCGAAAAACAAAAGCGATGTTTATTCGCTTAAAATTGCATGTGCTAGTAGAGCCTTTCAGTGGATTTTTAATAAATCTCATTTACCTATCTAAAATGAGTAAATGGGCTGCAACAAACAGAAAAAAAATACCCTATAATGATTTTTACACTTCAAAATGGAATTATGATAATAGAATAAAAATATATGAATACATATTTGAAACAGAAAAATTAGATGCTCCTATTACATATATTGAATTTGGCGTTTGTGGAGGCCACTCCATTCGCTGGTGGGTACAACAAAATCAACATACCGAAACGCAATTTTATGGATTTGATACCTTTGAAGGATTGCCAGAAAATTTTGGGCCTTTTAAAGCAGGCTCAATGACTGTAGATGCCATTCCTGACATTAAAGACAAGCGGGTGCAATTTATTAAAGGATTATTTCAAGATACTGTTTCTACATTTTTAAAAACGTTTTCTCGAAAAAATAAATTAGTCCTTCATATGGATGCGGATCTTTATTCCTCTACATTATATGCTTTATCACAATTGCATAGCTATTTAAAAGTTGGCGATATTATAGTGTTTGATGAATTTTCCGTACCCAAACATGAGTTTTTAGCCTTTAAAAATTTTACGGAATCGCACTACATCAACTTACAACCCATTGCAGCAGCAAACAATTATTATTGTACAGCATTCAAAGTTGTATAACATCTATTCTCTTTTAAAAATATATTTCCCATTATGCTCATAGGCTTACAAAACATAACATTCGAATTTGGGGCTAGAACAATTGTTTCCAACGCTACTTGGCATATTCAGCCAGGAGAACGTATTGGTTTAGTCGGCTACAATGGAACAGGCAAATCTACTTTATTAAAAGTTCTTGTAGGTGAATATCAGCCAAGCATAGGTTCAGTAGAAAGAGAAAAAAAAGTAACTATTGGTTATTTACATCAAAATTTATTGATATTGGCATTCCTGAAGATTATGTCTATTATTTTTAATACCACTTTATTACAGTAGGCTTTCACTAACTTTGTAAACTAAATATAAAAATATATGGGATTCAAAAAAGTTTGTTTAGTGCTTTTCTATTGTGCTGTAATGATCTGCAAAGTACAATCTCAAGCTTTTTATAAAATGCCTATTGATGCAAGTATTACATATGAAGTAAGTGGGGGATTTGCGCCTAGCTACACTCAAGTATGTATAAAAAGCAAATCGTTAACATATACCGAACAAAAGATTAGTGGTAAAAAAAAGTATTGGAAATGTACAATACAATCTAAGGATGCAGTTGCTTTGTACAATGAAATTATAAAAGAAAAAGTTCATTTAATTGAAAGTGATGATATGATGGTTGCTGATGGTATTAGTAAAAAGATAATTTTTTCTACTAATAAAAAAAAGACTTGTACTGTTGAGTTTGGAGATGGCAACAAGCTTGCTCCTACTGATTTAGCAAAGTGCCATTCCATTGAAAATGCAATAGAAGAGTTGGTTAAAAAATATGCGAAAACGCATAACCATGATATTTAATTTTTATGAGAGAAAAAAGTTCTGTAACACTGCAAAATGTGGTTATCAAATTTGCTGATGATAATAAAGATGGTATACAATTAACTGATAGTCAATTTACAAACAATACAGCTTTATTGGGTATTGACCTTGCAACTTTTCCAGATTTTCCTGCCGAAATTAGAGCTCCTCAAGGTACCTTACCTGGAGTAAGTGGTTTCCAAATTCATTTTTCTAGCAAAAAAGTATACACCCCAGGGGATACGTATGATGTACTAGTAGCAATGAATGCAGCGGCATTAAAAGTTAATCTTAACCGATTAAGAAAAGATGGGAAAATTATTGCTAATGTAGACGGGTTTGATACTAAAAATTTGCGGTTGGCTAATTGCCCCACAAATCCCTTGGAAGACGGAAGTTTAGATGGATATGAACTAATAACAATGGATGTTAATAAATTAACTCGTGAAGCACTAAAAGAATATGAACTAGGTAATAAAGAAAAAGATCGAGCTAAGAATATGTTTGTGCTAGGTTTTTTATATTGGATGTATAATAGAACATTAGAAAATACCATAGCATTTTTAAAAGAAAAATTTTCTAAAAAAGACACTATTTTACAAGGTAACATCAAAGCGTTGCAAGCGGGCTATAATTATGCTGATACTATAGAAACCTTTATCAGCAGCTATTATGTAGAAAAAGCCCCAATGCCATCTGGTATGTATCGTTCTATTATGGGAAATCAGGCATTAACGTATGGCTTGATTGCAGCTGCAGAGAAAACAAAATTATTTTTATTTTTTGGCTCATATCCTATCACACCCGCTTCAGATATTTTACATGAATTAGCAAAGCATAAAAATTTTAATGTTCGTACTTTTCAAGCAGAAGATGAAATTGCAGCCATAACAGCCGCTATTGGTGCAAGTTATGGGGGCTCATTGGGAGTTACTGCTACTTCAGGCCCTGGCATGGCTTTAAAAGCAGAGGCAATGGGCTTGGCGGTTATGTTAGAAATTCCCCTACTCATTATAAATGTCCAACGAGGAGGCCCTTCTACAGGATTGCCTACCAAAACAGAACAAAGCGATTTATTGCAGGCCTACTATGGAAGAAATGGAGAATGTCCTATGCCTGTATTAGCAGCTTCTACACC
This sequence comes from uncultured Chitinophagaceae bacterium, assembly GCA_964638565.1. Taxonomy (GTDB): domain Bacteria; phylum Bacteroidota; class Bacteroidia; order Chitinophagales; family Chitinophagaceae; genus CAYVXB01. Next base: position 5,199 of record CAZXBE010000048.1, on the reverse strand, counting down.
GAGTGATTGCTTCAATATAGTATATGAAGCGGTACGTATAGCTGTGGAACACATGACTCCTGTAATTGTATTAAGCGATGGTTATATTGCTAATGGATCAGAACCTTGGCGCTTTCCACAAACAGTTGATCTACCTAATATTAACGTGCATTTTACTACTACATTAGAAAAAGACCAAGAAATTTTTTTACCATATATAAGAAATGAAAAAGGTGCTCGACCTTGGGTAAGGCCCGGCACACCTGGCTTTGAACATCGAATTGGTGGATTAGAAAAAGAAAATAGTACTGGTAATATTAGCTACGATCCTGAAAATCATCAATTGATGGTTCAATTACGTCAACAAAAAATAGATACGATAGCCAATTATATTCCTGAACAAACAATAGAAATTGGACCGGATAAAGGGGAGGTATTAGTATTAGGCTGGGGCTCTACCTATGGCGTTATTAAAACAGCAGTAGAAGCATTATTATATGAAGGTTATGCTGTTGCTCATACGCATCTTAAATATCTTAGGCCATTCCCCCAAAATTTAGGTTCTATATTATGCAAATTTAAACATGTGCTTATTCCTGAAATGAATAATGGACAATTGATTAAAATTATTCGAGATCAATTTTTAGTGGATGCTAAAGGGTATCATAAAATAATGGGTATACCATTTACAAAAATGGAATTGATTGAAGAAATTAAAAGATATGTATAAAATACAAAAATGAGAACGAAATATTTTTTGTTAATACTGGGAATGTTAACATTTATTGCCAGTCAAGGGCAGTCTAACCATAATTTTATTATAAACGGAAAAATAAAAGGATATACAGGAAATATTAAGCTGTATAAGCTAAAAGAAAATAATCATGAAATACTTATAGCAAATTCAGCTGTTAGCAAAGAGGGAAAATTTTCTTTTCAAGTAAAGGATACAAATGAAAGTTGCTATTATATTAGCTTCCCGAATTTCCCAAATGTTGACAACATTATTTTTATTAATGATGGCCCATTGATAACTGTAGAAATGGATTGGCAAGGTATTCAAAGTATTATAAAGAAATACATGGATGCAGGCGAAAAAGGTAGAAAGGTAAATGTCAATGCTGATGGAAAAAATTTTTATACTATAAAAGGCTCTAAGGCTACAAATGAACTGATGAATATAGGTCAGTTTATGAGTAAGCAACTAAAATTAGAAGAAGGTAATAGAATGACAACCTTAGATTTTAAAAAGCAAGTGTTAATGTACTATAATAATACTTCTAGTCCTTTAGTACAAGGAGTTATTATTACATTACTTTCAAGCTTTAGAGCATTTACACTGGCAGAGAGAAAAGATTTACTTGAAAAATCACTTGTAAAATATCCTCATAATCCCTATTTAGAAGATCTTAAAAAAAAAGAAGGGTTATATCAACATTAACACGAAACACATAATGACTAAATCAATAATAATGAAATATAGCGTAATACTAATAGCGATAGCAATGTTTATTGCTTGTAAGGGAAAGTCGAATCATGACTTTACCATAGCTGGTAAAATAAAAAATTATACTGGAGATCTTACTTTATATACAAGTGTGTTGGATCCAAAAACGCAAGAGTTTAGAGATACAGCGTACAAAGTACCTGTGAGTGCTGATGGAAATTTTAATATTACAATAAAGGCAGATCGGCAAGATTTATATGTTTTGTATTGGAGTACATTAAAAAAATTTCGCGAATCCTCAATTGTTCTAGTAAATGACACTTCTAATATAATTATTGAGGGAGATGCCGAGGATAAAAAAACATTTAGTATCAAAAATTCTAAAACCTCTAGTGCTATTCTAGATATGGAGCGGTTTATTATAAACCAAGAACTATTACTTGAAAGATACTTATATCAATCAGATAGTATAAAAAAACGTTCCTCTAGCGATGTTCTTAATACATACGATTTGAAAATAAAGGAGTTGCAAGTCAATACGAAAAATCAACTGTTAGAATACTACAATAAAGCCAACAATCCATTTATACAAGTAAATGTATTGGGTAACATGTCTGATATCATTTTTAAACAATTAGGCCCTATCGCTAATATTGATAAGAAAGAATTTTTAACACTAATCAATCAATCTGCAAGCAAGTATCCAGACAATAAATATTTAACACTATTTAAAAAACAGATGGATGCATATAGTAATCAGGAATCAATGTTAAAAAACGAAACAAATAATAAAAGAAAAATTCCATCATTCTCTCTTTCTAATACCCAAGGAAAAACAATAAGCATAGATGAGTTTAAAGGCAAATATTTTTTATTAGACTTTTGGGCTAGTTGGTGCGGCTATTGTCGTCAAGAAAGTCCTTATTTAGTGAAAGTGTACAATCAGTTTAAAGATAAAAATTTTACTATTGTAAGCATCTCACTGGATGAAGACAAGAGCGAATGGCTTAGGGCTATCCAGCAAGATAAGTATACTTGGACTCAGCTCGGTGATTTAAAAGGATATGAAAGTGAAGTAGCTAGATTATTTAACATTAATGCCCTACCTTCTAGTTTTTTGGTAGATCCTCAGGGAAACATTATAGCCACTAATTTGAGAGGCAATATGTTAGAACAGCAATTAACTCAACTATTAAATAAATAATTTTAAGCTCTAAGTCTTATTAACCTTTCAACTTTTACGTATACCTTTGCCTCTGCATTTTTTTGCCACCCATAATTTTTATTTGTGAACAAGCATTTACAAAAAGCCTCTGTAGCAGGGTTATTAGTAGCCTTAGGTATTATATATGGAGACATTGGTACATCGCCACTATACGTTTTTAAAGCTATTTTAGGTAATAGAGAAATTTCAGAACAACTTGTTTTTGGCGGTATCTCTTGTGTATTTTGGACGCTTACTTTACAAACTACATTTAAATATGTTTTTCTTACCCTTCGAGCAGACAATAGGGGAGAAGGGGGCATTTTTTCTCTTTATACGCTAGCATATCGATATGCTAAGTGGTTATATTTGCCTGCTATATTAGGTGCTGCGACCCTTTTAGCAGATGGTATTATTACACCACCTATTTCTGTAGCATCAGCTATTGAAGGATTGAATGGTGTAAAAGGGCTGGGAAAAATCATTGTGCCAGGAAATGACCTTACAGTGGGAATTGTGATTGGCATTCTTTCTCTGCTCTTCTTTTTTCAACGTTTTGGTTCAAAGATTGTGGGTACTACTTTTGGACCAGTAATGTTGATTTGGTTTTGTATGATTTTAATATTGGGTGCCACACAAATTTTCCAAATGCCAAAAATATTGATGGCATTAAACCCTTCGTACGCTATTGATTTATTAGTAAACTATCCGCATGGATTTTGGTTGTTGGGTGCCGTTTTTTTATGTACTACAGGGGCTGAGGCTCTATATTCAGATTTAGGCCATTGTGGAAGAAAGAATATTCAGATTAGTTGGATTTTTGTTAAAATAGCCTTAGTTGTCAATTACTTAGGACAGGGAGCATGGATTCTATCTCACACACAACCTAAATTAAATGGATTGAATCCTTTTTATGAATTGATGCCACATTGGTTTTTAGTTCCAGGGATTATCATTGCAACTTTGGCAACCATTATTGCTAGCCAAGCTTTGATTAGTGGATCATTCACTTTAATTAGTGAGGCTGTTAATATGAATTTTTGGCCGAAAATTAAAACAAAATTTCCTACAGATATTAAGGGACAAATTTATATTCCGAGTATTAACTGGATGTTGTGGATCGGATGTTTGGCAATGATGCTTTATTTCAGGGAGTCGGCTCATATGGAAGCAGCCTATGGTTTTTCTATTGTAATAGCAATGCTCATGACCACTACCTTAATGTATGTTTATATGAAGTATGTACGTAAATGGGATTGGTGGCTTACATTACCTATTATAGCCATATTTCTTACAGTAGAAACAGCATTCTTCATTTCCAATGTAGCTAAAATAAAAGAGCGTTGGAAGTTTTTATTTTTTGAGGTTGGGTTGGTACTAGTAATGTTTATTTGGTTCAGGGCTAGAAAAATTACCAATCGGTATTTGCAATTTGTTCGTTTACAAGATTATATTGGTGCGTTAAAAGATTTAAGTAAGGATAAAGATATTCCTAAATACGCCACCCATCTTGTATACCTAACAAAAGCGGACAATGATAGCGAAATAGAAAAACGCATTATCGACTCTATTCTAAATACAAAACCTAAAAGGGCCGATATATATTGGTTTATACATATTGATAGAGCCGACTACCCATACACTATGGAATATAGCGTAAGAGAATTAGAGAACGATAAAGTCATTAAAGTAAATTTTAAACTTGGTTTTAGAATACAACCTAAAATTAATTTACTATTTAAAAAAGTAATGCAAGAGATGAGTGAGCGTAAGGAATTAGATATTAGTAGTAAATATGAATCGTTACAAAAACACGATTTTCATGCAGATATTACATATGTAATTATTGAAAGCTCCCTATCTGTAGAAAATGAATTTTCGGTTGAAGATGGCTTTGTTTTAGATACCTACTTTACATTAAAGAGATTAGCACAATCCGATCAAAAGGCTTTTGGTCTTGATCATGCAGATACTATCACTGAAATTGCCCCACTCATTATTAGCCCAACAACCAACTTGCCATTAAAACGGAAGGAAGAAAATATGTACTCTTAGTAGGTATAATTATATTTGAGCAAAATATTCTTTCATTTTTTTTACGTAGCTTTAGTCTGCTCTTATGGTGAAATTGTTTCTGTATCAAAAAAATAACACGGATTAAAAATATTATTGATGAAAACAAAAGAACAGATAGTACGTAATTGGTTACCACGCTATACAGGTGAAAAATTAGAAAATTTTGGTCAATATATTTTATTAACCAATTTCAGTCATTATGTAGACATGTTTGCGGCTTGGCACAATGTAAAAATTAAAGGCCAGGATAAGCCTTTTCAGTGTGCTACGGCTAAAGGCATTAGCATCATTAATTTTGGAATGGGAAGCCCAAGTGCAGCTACCGTTATGGATTTGTTAACCGCTATTTCACCTAAAGCAGTTTTATTTTTAGGAAAATGTGGCGGATTAAAAAAAAGAAATAAAATAGGAGATCTTATCTTACCCATTGCTGCTATAAGAGGAGAGGGTACATCAAACGATTATTTCCCTCCCGAAGTGCCCGCATTGCCTG